>JAMCRS010000125.1 GCA_023380675.1 Chloroflexota bacterium | reverse complement strand
GGACTTGCGCGTGTTGAACTTCAGGATGTTCAGGGCCTCATCGACCTTCTTGCCGCGCACCAGGTCGGCGACGGCACGGGCCTTCTGCGGCGACAGGCGGACGAATTTCAGTACGGCTTGCGTTTGCATGATCGTGCTTCCTTAGCCCGCGGCCTTCTTGTCGCCGTGGCCCTTGAACGTACGGGTCGGAGCGAACTCGCCCAGCTTGTGGCCGATCATGTTGTCGGTGACGAACACCGGCATGTGCTGCTTGCCGTTGTGGACCTGGATGGTCAGGCCGATCATGTCCGGCGAGATCATCGAACGGCGCGACCAGGTCTTGATCGGCTTCTTGACGCGCTCACCCTGCACCTTCGCGACCTTCGCGAGCAGGTGATGATCGATGAACGGGCCCTTCTTGAGAGAACGTGCCATGACTGACCCTCGTTACTTCTTCTTGTGACGGCTACGCACGATGAACTTCTGCGTGCGCTTGTTGTTGCGGGTCTTGAGACCCTTGGTCTGCTGACCCCAAGGCGTGACCGGGTGCGGATTACCCTGGCCGGACTTGCCTTCGCCACCACCGTGCGGGTGGTCGACCGGGTTCATCACGACGCCGCGGACGGTCGGGCGGACGCCCTTCCAGCGCTTGGCACCGGCCTTGCCGTACTGGCGCAGGTTGTGCTCGTTGTTGCCGACTTCACCGACGGTGGCGCGGCACTCGGAGGGGACCTTGCGCATCTCGCCGGAACGCAGGCGGATGGTCGCGTAGTCGCCGTCGCGGGACACCAGCTGAACGGCGGCACCGGCGGAGCGGGCGATCTGCGCACCCTTGCCCGGACGCATCTCGACGCAGCACACGGTGGAGCCGGCCGGGATGTTGCGCAGCGGCAGGGCATTGCCCGGCTTGATCGCGGCATCGCTGCCGGACTGCACGGTGTCACCCACGGCCAGGCCGCGCGGAGCGATGATGTAGGCGCGCTCGCCGTCGGCATAGCACAGCAGGGCGATGTGCGCGCTGCGGTTCGGGTCGTACTCCAGGCGCTCGACCTTGGCGGGGATGCCGTCCTTGTTGCGCTTGAAGTCGATCACGCGGTACGACTGCTTGTGACCGCCGCCCTTGTGGCGGGTGGTCATGTGGCCGTTGTTGTTGCGGCCGCCCGTCGAGTTCTTCTTCTCGACCAGCGGGGCGTACGGTTCGCCCTTCCACAGGCCCGGCGTGACCACCTTGACCTGGTGGCGACGGCCCGGCGAGGTGGGCTTCATCTGAATGGTAGGCATGTCGGCGTCCCGTTAGGCGGCGGCGTTGCTGCCGACCAGGTCGATTTCCTGACCTTCGGCGAGCGTGACGTAGGCTTTCTTCCAGTCCGAGCGGCGGCCGGTGAACTGGCCGAAGCGCTTGTTCTTGCCCTTCATGACCAGCGTCTGCACGCCCGTCACCTTGACATTGAACAGCTTCTCGACCGCCTCGCGGATCTCAGCCTTCTCGGCATTGCGGGCGACCTTGAAGACGGCCTGGTTGCGCTTCTCGGCGACGCGGGTCGCCTTCTCGGAGATCACCGGCGCGAGGATGATCTGGTGCATGCGTTCGACGTTCATTGCAGCCACGCCTCCAGCTTCTTCACGGCGTCGGCCGTCATCAGCACCTTCTGGTGCCGCAGCAGCGCGACGGGGTTGAGGGCTTCGACGTCGCAGACCGCCACGGTGTGCAGGTTGCGCGAGGAAAGGAACAGGTTCTTGTCCAGCTCGCCGGTGACGATCAGGATGTCCTGGGTACCGAGCTGCTCGAGCTGAGCAACCAGGCCCTTGGTCTTGATGGCGTCCACGGTGAAGGTCTCGGCGACCACGAGGTGACCCTGGCGGGCGAGCTCGGCGACGATCGAGCGCAGGGCGCCGCGATACATCTTGCGGTTGACCTTCTGCGAGTGATCGCGCGGGACCGCCGCGAAGGTCTTGCCGCCGCCGCGCCACAGGGGCGAGCGGATCGAGCCGGCACGGGCGCGGCCCGAACCCTTCTGCTTCCAGGGCTTCTTGCCGCCGCCGGAGACTTCGCCCTTGGCGAGCTGTGCCTTGGTGCCCGCGCGGCCGGCCGCCATGTAGGCGGTCACGACCTGGTGGATCAGGCCTTCGTTGTACTCGGCGCCGAAGACGGCGTCGGAAACGGAGATTTTGTTGGCGCTATTGTGCAGTTGAATATCCATAGCCGTTTTTCCCCAGTGGGCCTTATGCCTTCACCGTGGGGCGCACGATGACATCGCCATTCGCAGCGCCCGGCACAGCCCCCTTGACCAGCAGGAGGTTGCGTTCCGCATCGATCTTCACCAGATCGAGGTTGAGAGCCGTCACACGTTCATTGCCCATGTGGCCGGCCATCTTCTTACCCTTGAACACGCGGCCGGGGCTCTGGCGCTGGCCGATAGAACCCGGCGAGCGGTGCGAGAGCGAGTTGCCGTGCGTCGCGCGACCACCGCCGAAGCCGTGACGCTTGATGACGCCGGCAAAACCCTTGCCGATGCTGGTGCCCGTGACATCCACGGCCTTGACGCCGTCGAACACGTTCACCTTGATTTCCGAACCCATCTGGAGGTCGGCGCCTTCGCCGTCGTCCAGACGAATTTCCCAGAGACCACGACCCGGAGCGACACCGGCCTTCTTGTAGATGCCGGTCAGCGCCTTGGAAACGCGGCTGGCCTTCTGCTCGCCCACGGCGACCTGCACGGCGCGATAGCCGTCGGTCTCCAGGGTCTTGACCTGAGTCACGCGGTTGGGCGTGCACTCGATCACCGTCACCGGGATGGACGCACCATCCGGGGTGAAGACGCGGGTCATGCCCGCCTTGCGTCCTACGATTGCAATCGTCATGTCCGTATCTCCTTAGTTCAGCGAGATCTGGACTTCGACGCCCGCAGGCAGGTCGAGCTTCGACAGCGCGTCCGCGCTCTTGTCGACGTGCGGGGAGGCGAGGACAGTGAAGCGTTCCTTGCGGGTCGGCAGCGGGATGGGCCCGCGCACGACGGCACCGGTGCGCTTTGCCGTTTCGACGATCTCGCGCGCAGACTTGTCGATCAGGCGGTGATCGAAAGCCTTGAGCCGGATGCGAATAGATTGGCTGGTCGCGGCCATGCTTGGTCTCAGGTCTTAAAGAACGTGGAACAAAAGGGGCGCGAATTATATTCGCGCCACCCGGGAAAGTAAACAGCTTTTCAAAAGGCTAGGGGCCGGGGGGCTGTTCGCCCCCGGGCCCCTGCCCTGCAACTTCTTAGGCCAGGATCTTGGTGACGACGCCGGCGCCGACGGTACGACCGCCCTCGCGGATGGCGAAACGAACACCCTCTTCCATGGCGATCGGGTTGATCAGCTCAACCGTCATCTGGACGTTGTCGCCCGGCATCACCATCTCCTGCTCGAACTGGATCGAGCCGGTCACGTCGGTGGTGCGGAAGTAGAACTGCGGACGGTAGCCCTTGAAGAACGGGGTGTGACGGCCACCCTCTTCCTTCGTCAGCACGTACACCTCGCCATTGAACTTGGCGTGCGGCTTGATCGTGCCCGGCTTGCACAGCACCTGGCCGCGCTCCACGTCTTCCTTCTTCGTGCCACGCAGCAGCAGGCCGACGTTGTCGCCCGCCTCGCCCTGGTCCAGCAGCTTGCGGAACATCTCCACGCCCGTGACGATGGTCTTCTGCGTGTCGCGGATGCCGACGATCTCGACTTCCTCGCCCACCTTGACCACGCCGCGCTCGATGCGGCCCGTCACCACCGTGCCGCGGCCCGAGATGGAGAACACGTCTTCCACCGGCAGCAGGAACGGCTTGTCGGTCTCGCGCTGCGGCTCCGGAATCCAGGTGTCCAGGGCGGCATACAGCTCTTCCAGCTTGGCGATCCACGCGGCGTCGCCCTGGATGGCCTTCACGGCGGCACCGCGGATCACCGGGGTGTTGTCACCGTCAAAACCGTACTTGTTCAGCAGGTCGCGAACTTCCATCTCGACCAGGTCCAGCAGCTCGGCGTCGTCCACCAGGTCGCACTTGTTCAGCCAGACCACGATCTTCGGAACGTTCACCTGCTTGGCCAGCAGGACGTGCTCGCGCGTCTGCGGCATCGGACCGTCGGTCGCCGACACCACCAGGATCGCGCCGTCCATCTGCGCCGCGCCCGTGATCATGTTCTTCACGTAGTCCGCGTGGCCCGGGCAGTCAACGTGCGCGTAGTGGCGGTTGGCGGTTTCGTATTCGACGTGGCTGGTCGCGATCGTCAGAATCTTCGTCGCGTCGCGGCGGCCCTGGCTTTCCGAGGCCTTGGCAACCTGGTCGTACGGCACGTACGTGCCGCCGAACTTGTCCGCAGACACCTTCGTCAGCGCGGCCGTCGTCGTGGTCTTGCCATGGTCAACGTGACCGATCGTGCCCACGTTCACGTGCGGCTTCTTGCGCTCGAATTTTTCCTTTGCCATTGCTCTTAACCTTGAAAATGATGTTGCGGACTGCGGTTCGGGGTCTG
>JAMCRS010000124.1 GCA_023380675.1 Chloroflexota bacterium | reverse complement strand
CTCATGATCTTGGTCCCGTTTCGCTCGACGTTGCCTAGCGCCATCTCGTGGTCCAGCTTGACGGTCATGTTAGCGAGCTTTTTGCAGAAACCCCAGATCTCTCGGCCGGCGGCCAGCGGGACCTCTGTCGTTACGTACAGGAACGGTTCGTAGGTGCCTTTATAATCCTTGAACCGGGCCTGTACGTAAATGCACGCTTCACCGCACTGTCCCTGCGTTCCCAGCGGCGTCCAGGAAACCCAGGCGATCACGTGGTTGCCCCACGGTTCCATCGGCTCCGGGAGCAAGGAACGGATGCGGTCCAGATCGCATTCGTACTCGACGAGGACGACCTGAGTGTCCCGCCAGATCAATGGCGGCTTGGAATAAAGGGACGAAACGACCGGATTGGTATAACCCCATTGTTCTACCTTCATGATCCCCTCCTGGCGGTTGACGGCAGGCGCCTAGTGCTTTTGGATGACAACCCAAAAGAATTCGAGCGGAACGTCGTTGGGATTGCGAGTCGTGTGGAGCGGCCCGAACGGCAGGTAGTACATGTCGCCGGCGGCGACGTCCGTTTCTTTGCCGTCGGCGATCATGACGCCTCGGCCGCGCACAAAATAATAGACCTCCTCGCGGTCGGGATGCGTGTGCCCCTTCGTCGTGCAGCCGGGGTAGACGATCGTATAGCCAGCCAGCAGGGCGCCGGACTCGGTCTCTTCCGGCCGCAGCAAGGTGAACACGTCGCGCCGGATATTGTCGCCGGACTCGCGCAGCAGTTTGGCGAACGCGTTCGGTCCGACCTCCACCGGGACTTGGCTAGCATGAACCCGTTTGCATTCCATGCGAATCCTCCAGTCTCTGATCTAGTCCCCGCCGCTATTTTCCATCGTAGCTGAACGATTCCACGATCAGGCGCGTGCGGTCGCCGCGGTGCCGTGCCTTAAAGTACTCGATCGGCCTCCCGTCCTCCAAAAAGACCGTGCTGTCCACAAGCAGCAGAGGTGCCCCGCGCTTGATCTTGAGCTTTTCGGCCTCGTATTTGTTCGCCGCGACCGCTTCAACAAACCGCCGCGCGCTGACGATCTTGAGTCCGTATTTGTCGTGCAGAATGGTATAGAGGCCCGTGTTGGCTAAGTCCTCGTGCAAGACGCCGGGGCATTTGGCATAGGGCAGATAAGAGGTCACGAACAGGATCGGTCGGCTCTCGATGCACCTCAGCCGCTCGATCTTGATCACGGTCTCGCCGGGCCGCAGGTCCAGTTCCCGGGCGATCGGCGCCGACGGCTCGATCACCTGCATGTCGCAGGTCGCATTGCAGACGGCGATCCCCCGCGTCGCCATGTCTTCGAAAAAGCCGACCGGCCGGTTCACAAATTCCTCGACCAGTTTTGGCTTGGCAACAAAAGTGCCTCGGCCCTTTTCCCGGTTCAGGCGCCCCTGATTGACCAGGGCATCCATCGCTTTGCGAACCGTGGTCCGGCTCAGACGGAACTGCTCGCACAACTCCTCTTCGGTCGGAATCCGCTCTCCGACGACCCAGCGGCCCGACTCGATCTCCTGACTCAACAGCTCGGTCAGTTGATAGTGAAGCGGGATCGGCGTGTCCCGACGAATCGACTCGGGCACAAATGGATGAGGTGAAGCATTCATCACTTCTCCTTCCTTTAGGTTCATGACCGGACCGACTTTGGTCCGCGCGCGCGGCTGACCGCCTGGGCGTAACGCCGGGCGTTTTCCGTCAGCGCGTCCCAGTTTTTTTCGCGCACCATTTTCGAGTCCACCAGATTGCCGCCGACGGCGACGGCGCAGGCACCGGCCAGGATGAACTGCTCGATGTTTTCCAGGCTTACTCCGCCCGTCGGCAGCAGGCGGATCTGAGGCAGCGGCGCCAGCACATCCTTGATGTACTGCGGACCGACGGCGGTCGCGGGAAAGACCTTGACGATATCGGCGCCGCACTCCCACGCGGCGAGGATTTCGGTCGGCGTAAAAGCGCCCGGCACGACGATCTTGCCGTAACGCCGCGCCATGTGAATGAGTTCCGGATTAAAGTTAGGCGCGACCAGAAACTGCGCCCCGGCCAGAAACGCGGCCCGCCCCGTCTCGGGGTCGAGCACCGTCCCGGCGCCCAGAAGAATCCGCTCTCCCCACTGCGCGGCAAGTTCGCGGATCGCGTCCAATGCGTTCGGCGTGGTCATGGTGAACTCGATGACTCGGACTCCACCAGCTTGTATCGCCTGGGCGACGCGCACCAGCTCGCTCGGTTCCTTGATGCGCACGATCGCGACGATTCCGTGCTCGAGCATAAACTGCAGTTGTTCATCCTTGTTCATCGCCTGCTACCTCTGGATTTTGGTCTGGGCGTTGTCCACCTGCGCCGCCACTTCAGCCGGCGTGACCCACGTATAGTCGCCTGGAACGGAATGCTTGAGCGCGGACATCGCATCGCCGTACGCGATCGCCTTCTGGACGTCCCCGGTCAAGTAGCCGTATAGAAAGCCGGCGTCGTACGCGTCCCCCGAGCCCATCCGATCGACCAGCTCCAACTCGATCACCCTGCCGCGATAGACGCACCCGTCGCAGTGGGCGAGGCTGCTCCACCGGCCGCGCAGCACCGTCGGCGCCTCGCGTTGGGTGATGGCGACGACCGGGATGTGGAACTGCTGAGCGAGCGTCCGGGCAACCGCTTCGGCGTCATCCCGGACGCCAAAGACTGCCTCGGCTTCGTCCTGGGTCGTGAACAGGATCGTCACGAGCCCCAGAATCCCGCTCAGATAGTCACGCGCCTCCGTGCGACTCCACAACCGCGAACGGTAATTGACGTCGAAGCTGATGCTGCAGCCGGCGAGCCGGGCCGCATTGAGCGCCTCGACCACCGCTTGTCCGCAGCTCGGGCTGAGCGCCGGCGTAATCCCGCTGACGTGGAGCGCCCGCGTGTCCCGCAGGATCGGTTCCCAGTCGATCTCGCCGGGCTTGAGCTCGCTCATCGCAGAGTGCTGCCGGTCGTACAGCACCTGGCTCGCGCGCGTCGAGGCCCCCATTTCATAATAGTACAATCCGACGCGCCCTTCTTTCGTCCAGATCACGTTCGACACGTCCACCTGCTGCTCGCGTGCGCTGTTCGCGATCAGGCGGCCGGGCGGACTGTCGACTAGGCGCGAGACCCACGCGGTCTTGAGACCCAGGCGGGACGCCCCAGTCGCGGTATTCAACTCCGCGCCGCTGACTCCAACCTGGAACTCGCGGGCCTGCTCGATTCGTCGATACTCCGGCGGCGTCAGCCGGATCATGGATTCGCCAAACGTGACTAGGTCATACATGGGTCCAGAATGCCCCTGTAAATGGATTCAGCTACGAGGCCGCCGCGGGAGACTGCGCCAGCTTGCGGTCGTGATCGCCGAGCAGCACCTCGATCTCCTGCGCGTCGGCCGCCGACAGCGTCCAATCCCCGCCCCCGAGGGTCTCGTCGATCTGCTGAGGAGTTCGGGCGCCTACGATGGCCGCGGTGACCTCGGGTCGGCGGAGCACCCACGCGATCGCAAGCTGGGCGACGGAACGGCCGTATCGCTCCGCGATGGGTCTTAATGCGTCGACGAGCTCCAGGTGCGCCGTGAGGCGCGGTTCCCGAAAGTCGGGGTCGCTTCGCCGGTGATCATCCGACGCGAGATTGCTGGCGCGCTCGAGTGTGAATGCGCCGGTCAAGAGGCCTTTTTGCATCGGACTGTAGGCGACCACTCCGATCCGATGTTCGGCGCAGAAGGCCAGCAGCTCGGTCTCGACCCCGCGGGCCAACATGCTGTACGGCGGCTGGAGCGACGCCACCGGGTGAACGGCCTGGGCCCGCCGCAGCTGCGCAACGTCGAAATTCGAAACCCCCGCATACCGGACCTTGCCCGCCCGGATCGCTTCTCCGATCGCCGCCCACCCCTCCTCGATATCCGGGTCGGGGCTCGGCCAGTGAATTTGATAGAGATCGATCACGTCCACCTGCAGACGGTTCAGGCTCGCGTCCACTTCGGCCAGCACGCTGTCGCGTTTCAGGCAGTTGGAGACGTTCTTGAGCGAATCCCAGACCAGACTGCACTTGGTCGCGACGAACGGCTTGTGGCTGAGGCCCTGCAGCGCATGTCCGACGACGGTCTCTGAATGTCCGAGTCCGTAGACGGCCGCGGTGTCGATCCAATTCACGCCCAGGTCCAGCGCATGGCGAATCGCGGCGATCGAATCGCGGTCGTCTTGCGCTCCCCAGCTCCATAGCCAATCACCGCCGCCGATTGCCCACGCGCCAAAACCGACGGTGGTCAAATTCAAATCAGTCCAACCCAGCTTGCGTGTCTGCATTTGCGTTAGCCTTATGCCGCAACGGTCAGGTCGCCCGCTGCGTGCGGACGAGTATCGTGTTGCGCAGCTTGGTCACCGCGCGCTCGAATTCCTTAAAGGCCGTCTCGGCCGCGGCGTCCCAGGCCCCGCTCGCGGCCGCCTGCGCCAGCACATGCGCGCTGCCCGCGCAGCGTTCGAGCATCGGTTTGGCCTCGGCGGTGCGCACGAACAAGCTCGTCCCGGCCTCTTCCAGATCTTTGATCAAGCGGTCCAGCTCCTCACGCTGCGCATCCGGCGCGGCCACCACTGAGCTCCTGGTATCGTCAATGGCTCGTTGCAAGTAGGACTCTTCAGGCATGGTTCGATTTCCTATGCGGCGACCACGCGGTAACCGGCCGGGCCTTTGACTCCCAGTCCCAGCTCGACCGCGCGGCGGATGATCGGCGTTTCCCACACGGGGGCCGTGATCAAATTGTCACGCGGATACGATTTCAGTATCCCGAGACCCTCCGCGTCGATGGCGATGCGGTCGCCGGAAGCGAGGATCACGTTCGGTTCGACGACCTCTCCATTGTCCGGGCCGCCGGTGACGAACGATTTGCGACCGTCCATGATGATCAGATCCGGCCCCACCGGCAGGCTCAGCTCGAGCATCTTGAGGTACATCGGCTCGTCGGCCTTGCCCTGGTCGTAATCGGCATGCATGTACTGCATGTCGACCGGGTGTGTAAGGCCGACGGTGAGCTTGAGACTCATCGTAAAGCCGGCCAGAAAATGGTGTTTCATGCAAGGCAGATATACGATCTTTGTAAAATCTTTGAGCGAACGATGATAGCCGGCTTTGGTCCACCAACGCGCGCCCGCTCCGAGCTCGACGTCCATCCACGGCCCGGAGTCGAAATCAATGACGGACAAGTCGAGCGCACGCGCAACCTCAAATACCCGCATTTCTTCAAGCACGCGAGCGGTCGGCATCCACGGCCAGCCCGACCGCTCGCCCAGGGCCAAGTCCGAGACTCCCTCGGCGCGGAAAAACTCGACCACGGCGGCCAGGAACTCGAGATCGGTCGAAGCCGGGTACGGGTCGTCACTGTTAAAGTTCGCCTTGAGCAACACCCGATCACGCGGCGTAAACGCCCGCCGCAGTCCGCCGATCAGCCCTACCGCCTGTCTTACCGCCGATCCCATGTCCCGGTCGCGCGTGGAGACCTTGGACACGACGACCTGCCCGTTGGACGTATACACATTCGCCGGACGGTGCCGCCAGTCGGTCACCTCTTGTACGACGCGCTCCATCTGTAGGAATTCTTCTTGCCGCATCTCAACCTCTCTCCGCAGCAGATTGCCTAGCCTCACCGTCGCGTCGGGCCAACAGATCGAGCGCCTGTTCGCGCGTCGGAAGAGGCGCCACCGTGCCCGCGCCGGTGCACGTCAACGCGCCGACGATACAGCCATCGGCGCCCAGCTTGAGCGCGACGAATCGCGGGCCTTTCCAGGATCGCCTCTACGATCGACTCGGGTCGGTCGCGTTCGAGAATCCAGCTCGCATCCTCCAGGCTGGGGAGAGCGATATCCGCCCGGCTCAGCGTATGGTCGACGACTGCGCGCCGTATCCCGCGACCAGAGCTTGAGACGAACATTTGGATCGTAACTCACGAGTCGCCCCGCCTGATGGGCCGCGTCCATCGCGGCGAAACACGCATCGCAGGCGCTGCGGCTGATGGCCTGTGTGATACCGCTGACGTGCAGGACGCGCGCGTCCGCGACATAGTCGAGGTCTTGAGGTCGAAGCTGGCTGGCGGCCGAGCCTGACCGGTAGTACGTGAAATCGTGGCCGCCGTCGCCAAGGAGGCAAATGAAGTATATGCCTGTGTATCTCTCGGCGTCAATGGCCACTCGACTGGCGTCGATTCCCTCGCGGCTCCACAAGTCGAGCAAGCACCGGCCGAACTCGTCGTCCAAGTCGCGTGATAAAGCCGATCTTCGCGCCGAGCCGCCACGACGAAATTGCAAGCGTCGCCCCCCAACCGCGCTAGAACGCCGGCACGTCGGCCAGCCGCCCCACGCGCCAATCTCTTTTCGTTCTCCGCCGACCGCGATCACGAGCACGGTGCCCGGCTCGACCGCGTCGATCAAATCGAGCGCGAGCCGGGGCGGCGCTTTCTCCTGCAAAGGCTGGGTCAAGACCGTTGCAGCCTGACCGACGATCCGGGCATCGAAAATGAGCTTGATCTCGTGCGACATGTACCGCCGCGCGCCTAGAATGCGGTC
>JAMCRS010000123.1 GCA_023380675.1 Chloroflexota bacterium | reverse complement strand
ACCTGCGGCGCTACCAGCCGGTGATGGCCGCGGGACTGGACGAGATTGCCGCGGCCGGCGGCATTGACAATCCGCGCGGGCTGAAGCGCCTGTTTCCGCGGCTTGAGAAGATTTCAATTGATTATGCCCCGATGCGGTCGGCGTCGCCGTCTGTGGCGAACCCGGCGTCGGATTTGGTTTTTACAACGGCCTTGCTCAGGTCCGAAAGGTGGGGGTCAATCGGCTCAGGGTTGATACCTGGGAACAACGGATTCTGCTCGCCGTGAACTTCAGAAAAACAAACGCCGGCCTTTTCGAACAGCCGCGCCAGACAGCCACGCGCCGCACCAAACATCGGATCAATCACAAACGTCCTGCCGCTTTCGCGGATACGTTCCAGCGAAACGAGCGTCTTGATGCGTTCAAGATAAGGGCCCACCAGGTCGGCGGTTTCAATCTGCGCAACCGCCTTCGAGCTCTGTACATTTCCCGGATCCGCGTCGGGCACGTAAGTCTCCACCCGCTTCATGATCTCCGGCGAAGCCGAGCTGCCGTAAGGGGCTTTGAGCTTGATCCCATTCCAGATGTAGGGATTGTGACTGGCCGTCACCATCACCGCTCCCGCGGCCTTGCGCGCCACCACCGCGTAACTGACAGCGGGCGTGGGCGTGGCGTAGTCGGCCAACAGCACGGGAATACCTTCTGCCGCAAGCTGCCCGGCGGCAACCTGAGCAGCTTCAGGAGAAAGGAAGCGCGCGTCGTAGCCCACCACAAGTCCGCGCTCAGGCTCTCCTTCCCGGCAAACGTAGCGGCCGATGGCTGCCGCCACACGGCGCACATTCTCAAAAGTAAACGTGTCGCCAATAATTCCGCGCCAGCCGTCGGTCCCGAATTTGATCTGATCAGGCACCCTTACCAGAACAACCTCCGTGTTACAGCAAGTTCTTTCTGCCGCGCCGTTCGAGTTCCTGCACGGCCTTACCCACTTTCTGGGACTGCTCGCGCGCGCACACCAGCAGCGCGTCACCGGTCTCCACAATCACCAGATTTTCAACGCCGATGGTTACAAGATATTTACGGCCGCCCACCAGCATGTTTCCTTTGGAGTCAAGGCAAAGTGAATTTTCGGGCCGCACGTTCCCGTCGACGTCCTTCGCATGCAAATCGTAAGCCACCGCCCAGCTCCCCACGTCGCTCCAGCCGACCGAGATCGGGAGCATCGCCACCCGCTGCGACTTTTCCATGATGCCGACGTCGATCGTCTCGGTCGCGATTTGTTTCCAGACCCGCTTCATCGTCGAACGCTCGCGCGGCGTCCCGAGATTCTTGCCGATCTTGCGCAATTGTGCGCAGAGCCCCGGTTGGTGGCGCTCGTACTCCTCCCACAGCGTTCCGATCTTCCACGCAAAGATCCCGCTGTTCCAGTAATACTCACCGCTTTCCACGAACCGCGTCGCCGTCGCCTCGTCTGGTTTTTCCAGGAACTGCAGCACGCGGTAGACCGGCTGGTCGCCGACGTTTTCGATCAGGTCGCCCCGGTGGATATAGCCGTAGCCGGTTTCCGGGTTGCGCGGCTCGATTCCGAGCGTGACCAAATAACCCTGCGCCGCCACCTGCGCCGCAATCGTCAGCGCGCGCCGGAATTCGCTCGCGCGCTCGATGTAATGGTCCGCGTGCAGCGATATCATGACTGCGTCCGGGTTGATCTTCTGAATGTGCAGCGCGGCGTACCCGATCGACGGCGCCGTTCCGTGCCCCTCCGGCTCGCCGATGATATTCTCGGGCGGCACGTTGGGGAGCTGCTCCCGGACGGTGTCGACGTAACCTTCGTTGGTGCCGACGAAAATGTGGTCGGCCGGCACGATCGGCAGAATGCGGTCGCACGTCTCCTGAAGCATCGTTCGTTCCGAGAACAACGCCAGAAGCTGCTTCGGGCTCTCGCGTCGGCTGCGCGGCCAAAGCCGGGTGCCGGTGCCTCCGGCGAGGATGAGCGCAAAGAGCGAATGGCCTTTTTTCTTGTTGGGCATTGAAATACCTATGCGGAAGGAAGGATCGATCGCAGGCCCCGGAGGCTGACGGGCAACGGGATCGCTCGCGTGTAAGCGTTCGTCAGTCGTCCAGCTCCGGCCCGGTGGACGTATAGTCCGCGGCGCTCTCCCGGGCGATGACGTAGTTCATTGCCCCGACCTGGCGGACCATTCCCTTCAGCTCCATGAGCGCGAGTGTGCTGGAAACCTCGGCGATCGGCCGGCCGATCGCGCGCCCGAGATCGTCGATGTGCACGGGGTCCGCCGAGAGCTGCTTGAGCAGCGTGGACTCGAGTTCGTTTTCCGGCACGGACTCGCGCACCTGCTGGTGTTGTTCGACCATGGTCAGGTTGAGTTCTTCCAGGATGTCTGCCGCGCACGTCACCAGTTTGGCCTCTCCACGCTGGATCATGCCGTTGGGTCCGCGTGCGTCGCGCCGGTACAAATTGCCCGGCACCGCAAACGTTTCGCGCCCCTGCTCGAGCGCGTCCTCGATCGTGATCCGCGCGCCCGTGCTCTCGTCCCCTTCCACGATCAAGGCCCCGAGCGACAGCCCGCTGATGATCCGATTGCGCGGCGGAAAGTTCCCGGCTTCCGGCTGGGTACCCAGCGGATATTCGCTGACGAGCGCCCCGTGCTCGGCGATCAACTGCGCCAGCTTGGCGTGTTCGGGCGGGTAGATCACGTCGACGCCGCTCCCGAGCACGGCGATCGTTCGCCCTTTGGCGTCGAGCGCGGTGCGGTGCGCCTCGGCGTCGATCCCGCGGGCGAGCCCGCTGACGATCGTGATCCGGCTGCGCACCAGTTCCGTGACGATCTGGCGCGTCACCTCGCGCCCGTACGAGGTCGCCCGCCGCGTCCCCACGACGGCGACCGCCCATTCGTCTTCCGGCCGGATCTCGCCTTTGACGTAA
>JAMCRS010000122.1:7869-14735 GCA_023380675.1 Chloroflexota bacterium | reverse complement strand
GGAGCGCCGGTCTTGCCGGTGGTGACCGGGACCAAGCCGACGCGCGAGCGGATCGCCCAGATGTCGGACGAGTTGATGTTTTGCATGGCAGACCTGATGCCGCCGCACATGCACGGCTACTACCAAGGCAAGGTCAGGACGACGCATTGGCTGCAGCCGTACGTGGGTGCGCCGGCGGCGGACCCCGTACCGGCCCGTGTTCCGGAGGTGATACCATCATGAGATAAAATCTATCGATCCAGGGAAAGACTAGCGCATGGCCCCGCAAACACCGCGGGGTGACGAGGATGGAGGTTCTCTGCCGCAAGGCAGAGCCAACCCGGGCAAAGCCAGGGGAAAATCGAAAGATCAGCGGAAGCCTCCAAGAACGGTCACGTTCTTTCCTGCGCAAGTCGTCGCCACCGGGCCGCGTACATTCGATCCGGGCGATCGTCCACGTGACGAGTTGCGTTCTTTCCCTCCGAGAAGCTGAATGGCGCAAGCAAATCCGGCGAGCAATCGACGGGACAATATTGCGCCAGGTGACGACAAACCATGGGATCGCAAATGCTCATGAGGCGGCATCCGTGCGCCCGTTCGCCATTTGGGCATTGCGAAACCTCATTCCTCCAGGAGGGAATTCTCCATGTGTGGCATCGTCGGATATGTTGGACCGCGTGACGCCAGCCCGATCTTGCTAGACGGTCTGCGTCGGCTCGAATACCGCGGCTATGACTCCGCGGGGATTGCTATTCTTACCCCCGGCGGCAAAATCGACATTCGCAAGAGCGAAGGCAAGCTCAAGAAATTGGTGGACGCGCTCGGCGACCACGCACCGGCCGGTCACCTCGGTCTGGGGCACACTCGGTGGGCGACGCACGGCGCGCCGAACGACACGAACGCGCATCCGCACGCCGACTGCACCGGCCGGGTCGTCGTCGTCCACAACGGCATCATCGAGAACTATGCAGAGCTCCGCGAGATGCTGCGCGAGCGCGGGCACAAGTTCATCACCGAGACCGATACAGAGGTCTTGGCGCATCTGATCGAAGACGAGTTGCGGGCGTTGGATCGCGATGGCTCAGCCGCGGCCGGCGGCAAAGGGCCGCTCAAGACGGTCCGTGCCGTCCAGCGCGCGCTCAAACAGGTCCGCGGCACCTACGGTATCGGCGTGTTCGACCAGGAGAATCCGGACCTTTTGATCGGCGCACGTCACTTTTCGCCTCTCGTCGTCGGACTGGGAAGCGGCGAGAACCTCATCGCTTCGGACATCCCGGCGCTCCTCCCCCATACGCACGA
Source organism: Chloroflexota bacterium (assembly GCA_023380675.1). The sequence continues at coordinate 13,457 of JAMCRS010000122.1, read as the reverse complement.
GGTCGTGTTGATCGAAGACGGGGAGGTCGCCGCGCTGACGCGTGAATCGGTCCACCTGTATACGCTGGATGGCGACGCGGTCGAGCGAGATCCGCTGCACGTGACCTGGGATGTCCAGTCCGCCGAAAAAGGCGGCTATCCCCACTTTTACCTCAAGGAGATCCACGAGCAGCCGGCCGCGCTCGCAAATGCCATGCGCGGACGACTGGACGAGCGCGGCGTACGTGTGCCCGAATTGGATTCGCTCGACCTCGCGCGGGTCAAGCGGGTGCTCCTCCTCGCCTGCGGCACGTCGTACCATTCCGCGTTGGTCGGCAAGCGAGCGTTCGAAGAATGGACGCGCCTGCCGGCCGAGGCGGCGATCGCCTCCGAGTTCCGCTACTCGTCGCCGGTGGTCGACGAAGGCACGCTGGCGGTCCTCATCACACAGTCAGGCGAAACGGCGGACACCATCGCCGGAATGCGATTGGTCAAGGCCGCCGGCGCGCAAACGTTGGCACTGACCAACACCATCGGCAGCTCGATCACGCGGGGGGTGACCGCGACGGTCAATCTTCAGGTTGGGCCCGAGATCGGCGTGGTGGCGTCCAAGACGTTCAGCGCGCAGGTCGTGCTGCTCGAGCTGATCGCGCTCGATTGGGCACGCCGGCACGGCACGCTTCCGGCAGAGCGCATCTCCGAGCTCGCGCATCAGTTCGCGCAGTTGCCGGACCTCGTGCAGGGCGCGTTGGGCACCGACCATCAGATGCTGCTTATCGCCGACAAGATCTGGCAGCGCAAGAGCTGTTTTTTCTTCGGCCGCGGCTTTGGCTATCCGACGGCGCTTGAAGGCGCGCTCAAGCTGAAAGAGGTCAGCTACCTGCACGCCGAAGGCTACCCGGCGGGCGAGCTCAAGCATGGGCCGATCGCGATGCTCGACCCAGAGATACCGGTCATCGCGATCGCGAACAAGAGCGCGACGCTCGAAAAGGTGATTAGCAATATCCAGGAGGTGCGAGCGCGCAAGGCGCCGGTGATCGCGCTTGCCACCGAAGGGGACGCCTCGATCGCCCAGCACGCCGACGAGGTCGTTTATCTCCCGCACGTCGCGGAAGAGCTTGCGCCGGTAGTCCTGACGGTGCCGCTCCAGCTGCTGGCCTATCACGTCGCGATCCGTCGCGGCTGCGACATCGACCAGCCGCGCAATCTCGCCAAGAGCGTGACGGTGGAATGATGCGCCAACCAGAGAGCATCTGATCTCCCGCGCGAGCGTGGATCTCAACCCGTTTTCTCGCAGAAAACGGGTTTCTACTTGGCGTGCGTGCCCGTGTCGAAGGCGCTATTCCCTCCCCTTGCCAAGGGGAGGGTTAGGGTGGGGTCTCCCGGAGCCAAGAGCAAGCGCCGCGCCAGATCCGTGATAATCTTGACACTCTCGCTCGTAAGAAGCATAATGGCGCCAAGGCGCGGCCAGAGACGTTTGACGCGCAAACCGGGCGCCGTAAAGCGGCGTGCATCCGGCAAGCGGGAAATCAAGTGACATTCTTGACCGAAGAGTCGAGCGCCCTAAATGCAGAGCGGATTGAGCGAGTCGCGTGGGTCAAACGGCTGATGGACGTCGCCGTCGCGTTCGCCGGCCTGATCGTGCTCTCGCCGCTCATGGCGCTGATCGCCGTCGCGGTCAAGCTCGACTCTCGCGGCCCGATTTTCTTCGTCCAGGCGCGCGCGGGGCAGGGAGGAAGGCCGTTTCGCATGTGCAAGTTCAGGTCGATGGTCGACGGCGCCGAAGCGCAGCTTGACGCGATCATCGCTCGCAGCCTCCTGCCGCCGCCGGTGTTCAAGATACCCAATGATCCGCGCGTCACGCGCGTCGGTCGCGTGCTTCGCCGTCTCAGCCTCGACGAGCTTCCGCAGCTCGTCAACGTTCTGCGCGGTGAGATGAGCCTGGTCGGGCCGCGGCCGGAAGAAATGCGCATCGTCGCCCTTTATTCGGATTGGCACCGGCGCAGGCTCGCGGTCAAGCCGGGGATCACCGGACCCATGCAGACCTTTGGTCGCGGCAAGCTCTCGCTGGACGAGCGCGTCAAGCTGGAGCTGGACTATATCGAGCACTATACACTGTGGAGAGACTTGTACCTGATCCTCAAGACCGTGCCGGCGGCCTTGGGCGGACGGGGTGCGTTTTGATGGACCGCGGCGAGCTCTTGAGCGCCGACAGTGGAGCCCGTCCGCACGCTACTGTCGTCATCCCCGCCTTCAATGCCGGTCGCACGCTCGCGGCGTGCCTCAGCTCGCTCGCGCAACAGGCCCGCGATCATGACGAGATCGTCGTCGTGGATGACGGCTCGACCGACGATACAAGCAAGCTGGCGCTCGAGTTTTCGACCGTACGGCTGATCCGGACCGAACGCCGCGGCGCGGCCGCCGCGCGCAATCGCGGGGCACGCAACGCGAGCGGCGAGCTGCTGCTCTTTACCGACGCGGATTGCGAACCGGCGGCGGACTGGTTAGATAAGATGTGCGCCGCATTCGCCGATCCGGCAGTGGCGGGGGCCAAGGGGGCGTACCGCACGCGTCAGCGCCAGGTGGTGGCGCGTTTCGTGCAGCTCGAGTACGAGGAAAAGTATGCGCGCATGCGCCGCGCGCCGTCCATTGACTTTGTCGATACCTACAGCGCGGCCTACCGCCGCGAGGTCTTTGCACGCGTGGGCGGATTCGACGAGTCTTTTCCAGGAGCTTCCGTGGAGGACCAGGAGCTCTCGTTCCGGCTCTCGGAACTTGGATTCAAGCTCGTCTTTGTGCCGGACGCGCTCGTCTATCACCAACACGTCGTTGGCCTGGGCGCCTACGCCCGGCGCAAATTCCGCATCGGCTACTGGAAGGTGCGCGTCCATCGTTTGCATCCCGGCAAGATGCTGCGCGACACGCATACGCCGGCCACGCTAAAGATTGAGATGGGGCTTGTGCTGTGCATGATGCCCGTGCTCGCGCTTGCCGCCGCCTCGCCGGGGATGTGGCTCGTCTTTGGCCTGCTCGTGATCGCGTTCGCCGTCGCCGCAACGCCGCTCGGGGTCTTTATCGCGCGACGCGATCGAGCGGTCGCCGTCGCGGCGCCGCTCCTGATTCTGCTCCGCGCCGTCGGATTGGGCGCCGGGTGGATCGCCGGGTCGAGCCTTTGGTTTCGAAAATAGAGCTATGTGGTATAATCGATTTCCAGGTCCTCGTCCGGATACAGGGCCTCGACCGGCGTCTCGCTCCGCCGCATGAGGACGATCTCGCCGAACAATTTGTCTTGGCGCGCGTCGATCTGTCTGCGCTTGATCATCTCGAGAACGGCGAGAAAAGTGACCAGCACGTGAACGCGCGTTCGCGCCGCGTGAAGCAAGTGACTGAAGCGGACGCGCGTTCGCCGCTTCACCATCTCCGCGATGTCGCGAATCTGTTCGTCGATCGATACGGAGAGGGGCACCGTCAACGTGCCTTGCGGGAGCGTGGGACGCAGATTGAGTGCCCGATGCAGCGCCATGGCGAGATCGCTGACCGTGACCCCTTCCAGCCGCCAGGTCGCCGGCTGAGGACGCGGAGGAGGAGAAAAGCGTGGATAAGCGTGCAGCCCCTGGCGCTCGCGTTCGCGCAAAAACGCCGCGACCTGCTTGAACATTTTGTATTCGCGCAGCTGCTTCACGAGCGCGTCGCCGAGGTCTTGCTCGTCTTCGTCCGCCGGGCTTGACGCCTTGGGCAGCAGCAGGCGCGACTTTATCAGGATCAGTTTCGCGGCAATGACGAGATAGTCCGCGAGCGCGGATAATTCGATGGCGCCGGGGAGGCTGACGATCTCGAGGAATTGGTCCGCGACCGCGGCGAGGGAAATGCGTGTGACGTCCAACTCACGATGTTCGATGAGGTGCAGGAGCAGGTCGAGCGGACCTTCAAATCCGGTTTCAGGAAGTCGAAATGAATACATGTCGGCTGGGCGGGCGTCGATGAATTGCCCGGTCGCGCCGATCCCGGGCATCGCCGCAGGCGGCGATTCGCCCGATTATACCCGGATTCAGGCTTGATGCAAGGCGCACTGATCCGGCTGGAGAACGTCACCCGCGCGTACGCGGTGGGGCAGCGCACGCTGTTCGCGCTCGACCGGGTGACCCTGGAGATTCCGGCGGGGGAATTCGTCGCCGTCACCGGCCCTTCCGGCAGCGGCAAGTCGACGATGCTGAACCTGATCGGCGGGATCGACAAGCCGGACAGCGGCAGCGTGTGGGTGGACGGAATGCGCGTCGACACGCTCGACGAGAATAGCCTGGCGCGCTGGCGCGGCGGAGAGATCGGCATCGTTTTCCAGTTTTTCCAGTTGCTCCCTACACTGAACGCGATCGAGAACGTCATGCTTCCGATGGAGCTGCGCAATACCTATTCGAACCACCGCCGCGAACGCGCCGCGCAAGCCCTCGCCCGCGTCGGGCTCGCCGAACGCGCCACCCAGCTCCCTTCCGAGCTTTCCGGGGGAGAGCAGCAGCGCGTCGCGATCGCGCGCGCGCTGGCGAATGACCCGCCGATCCTGCTCGCAGACGAACCGACCGGCAATCTCGACAGCGACACCGGCAAGCGAGTCGTCGACCTCTTAATGGAGCTCAATCGCGCCGGCAAGACGATCGTCTTGGTCACGCACGAAGAGACGCTCGCCCGGCAGGCGCAGCGCGTGGTGCGCGTTCGGGACGGACACCTCATGGAGGACGCATAGCGTGAAGTCCGGCCGCTCATTGACGCTCCTCATCGCGCTCGAAGTGGTTGCACTGTGCGCGTGCATCGTCGTCCTCGGAGTATTGGTCGTCGCCGCCGGATTGACCGGCGCGGGCCCCATTCAGAGCGCGCTCCTTCCTCCCCCGACCGAGGAGGTCGTCGCATCTCCAACCCGCAGAGAGACCTCGACCCGGGCGCCCACCATCACTCCGGCGCCGACGTATACGCGCGTGCTTCCGCCGCTGCCGCCCAACGTGACGTCGCAACCCGGTCTGGTTTTCTCCCGAACGCCGACGGCGCTGCCGCCTTCCTACTCGATCCCCGTCCTAACGCCGACGGCGGCGCCGCTGGCGTATCCGATCGCGTACACGAGCACGCTCGTCGTTTCGACGTATGCGGTCGCCGGCGACACCGAGCAAGCACTGAGCGATTCGTTGAACGCTCACGCGCGCGCGAATTCGAGCGTGACCGGCGGCGAATTCTACGCCCGGACGGACTGGCGCATGACGACCCAATATCGTACTCACCCTACGGCGAGGGGTTGCGAGGTCGAATCCGGCTCTATCTCGCTCGCCATCACTGTAACCCTGCCGATCCTCGCCGCGGGACAGGCGCTTCCGACCGACCTCGACAACCAATGGACCAAATTCGTCTCCAACACGATCACGCACGAAAGCGGGCACGTCAAGATCGTCGAGCAGGACGCTCGACGCCTCCAGCGCCAACTGGGGAACGCGGCGCCGGCATCCAATTGCAATGTGCTGGAAGCGACTCTCGACGATACTCGTAAAGCAGCGGTCGGCGTGATAAGCCAGGACAATTCCAAATACGACTCACAGACCAATCACGCGAGCCGTCGAGCGGATTGAGCG
>JAMCRS010000122.1:0-7859 GCA_023380675.1 Chloroflexota bacterium | reverse complement strand
CGTGGCGCTCAGACTGGTGCGTAAGCCGGCCGACCGCCGGACGGCGGTCGACAAGAGGGCCAGGTATGCTGTTTGCAGGTATCGGTTTTGATCTCGTCTATGTAGTGATCGCGTTGTTGGTCGCGCTGACAGTTCACGAGGCGAGCCACGCATTGGTCGCTACGCTGCTCGGCGACCCGACTCCAAAAAAGATGGGGCGCTTGTCGCTGAATCCGTTTGCGCATCTCGATCCGTACGGCGCTCTCATGATTCTCATTATCGGACTCGGCTGGGGCAAGCCGGTCCAGATCGACGCCGAGCGCCTAAAACCGGGACCCCGGATCGGGATGGCGCTCGTCGCGGCCGCCGGGCCACTGTCCAACTTTCTCCTTGCGGTGCTGTTGGTGATCCCGCTCCGCCTCAAGTGGTTCTCGCTCCTCCCGGATATCCGGATCCCGCTCGGTTTTCTGCCCGTTGGCTACCAGGCAATCTACGTCGGCGTCGGGCCGCTGCTCGAAACGACGGTCACGCTCAGCCTCGCGCTGGCGCTGTTCAATTTGATTCCGCTCAATCCGCTCGACGGCTCGCGTCTCTGGGAGATCGTGCTTCCGACTCGCCTGTATTTCAAGGTCGCTCGCTACGAGATGATCGGGCTCGTTCTGATCTTGGGTTTGGTCATATCGGACCGTTTCTTCGGGACGAACATACTGGCAGGCCTTCTCGGACCGCCGATCGATTTCTTGTTCCGTAGACTGATGGGTCTTTAGCCGGGTTGTGTTATAATGCACGAAATCGATCATTGAGGAATCATAATGTTAAAGTCACACTCGTGCGGCGAGCTGCGCAAGGAGCAGATCGGGCAGTCGGTCACGCTCGCCGGTTGGGCGCATCGGCGCCGCGATCACGGCGGACTGATCTTCGTCGACCTGCGGGACCGCTTTGGGTTGACGCAGGTCGTGTTCAATCCGAACGTATCGGCCGAGGCGCACGCGCTGGCGTCGGACGTGCGCTCGGAATACGTCCTGCGCGTTTGGGGCAAGGTCGAAGCGAGGCCGGCCGGCCAGGAGAACTCGGCGATCGCGACCGGCGACGTCGAGGTGTTGGTGGACCGTGCCGAGGTCCTGAATGAGGCCAAGCCACCTCCTTTCTTGATCAACGCCGAGGAGAACGTGGACGAGGCGCTGCGACTCAAATATCGCTATCTCGACCTCCGGCACGAGCGGTTGCAGCGGAACCTGATCCTCCGTCACCGCGTGATCAAATTCATTCGCAACTATATGGACACGCACGGCTTTCTCGAGATCGAGACGCCAATTTTGATCAAGAGCACTCCCGAAGGCGCCCGCGACTATGTCGTTCCGAGCCGGCTGCGCACCGGCGAGTTCTACGCGCTTCCGCAGTCGCCGCAGCAGCTCAAGCAGCTGTTGATGGTCGCCGGCTTTGAGCGCTATTATCAGATCGCACGCTGCTTTCGGGACGAGGACCTTCGCGCGGATCGCCAGCCCGAGTTTACGCAGCTCGACCTTGAGATGTCGTTCGTCGAGCAGGACGATATCCTGAACCTGATCGAGGATTGCTTCACCGACATGGTCAGGCAGGTCACGCCGCACAAACGTCTCGTCAGCCCATTCGTGCGCCTGACCTATGACGAGGCGATGGCCCGCTTTGGGAGTGACAAGCCGGACATGCGCTTTGGCATGGAGCTGACCGACGCGGGCGACGTCGTCGCGGGGTGCGGCTTCCAGGTATTCGCCTCGGCGCTAGCCGCCGGAGGTCAAGTCAAAGGCATTCGCGTCCCGGGCTGCGCCGATTACACGCGCAAGCAGCTCGACGAGCTGACCGAGATGGCGAAGGCGAAAGGCGCACGCGGCCTGGCGACCGTTGCGCTGGCAGACGACGGGCTCAAATCGCCCATCTCGAAATTCTTGAGCGAGGCTGAGATGAGTGCGCTAATCGGCCGGATGAACGGGCGGACGGGTGACCTCCTCCTGTTCGTCGCAGACCGGCCCAAGGTCGTCGCCGATTCGCTTGGCGCGCTGCGTCTCGAGCTGGGACGGCGCCTCGATCTCCTAGACAAGGATCTCCTGGCCTTCGCGTGGGTCGTCGACTTTCCACTGGTGGAGTGGAATGCCGAAACTAAACGCTGGGACGCGGCGCATCACCTTTTCACCTCGCCCAAGGCTGAAGACGTGCCGCTCCTGGACACCGACCCGGGTCGCGTGCGCGCGAACTCCTACGACCTGGTGTGCAACGGGTTCGAGCTGGCGAGTGGAAGCATTCGTATCCACCGGCGCGAGGTGCAGGAAAAGATACTCGCGCTGCTGAACTATACCAAGGAGGACGCGATGGCGCGGTTCGGTCACATGCTGACCGCGTTCGAGTACGGCGCGCCGCCGCACGGGGGCATTGCGCCCGGCATCGACCGGATCGTCGCCCTGTTGTGCGACGAGTCGAGCATCCGTGAGGTGATCGCGTTCCCCAAGACCGCCCAGGCGTCCGATTTAATGACCGATGCCCCATCGGAGATCACCGCGGACCAGCTGCGCGAGCTGCACCTGGAGATTCGCGAGTGATTCGATAATTTAAGGTGCGGTGCGAGGACCCCCGTCCGGCCGCGAAACGCTGGCGCCGGGTTTGAGCTCGAATAGGACAGATGGGTATTTGACTTTGAATTTCGAACGTGCTAACATTTGGTCAGCAGCCCTACCGTGTTCGTGATGCGTTTCTGGCGTTTGAGCCAACACTTGAAATTCGGGGACTGACTTCTGCTGAGAGCGCGTTCGCTCCGTTCGGAGGCCGGACCACTCAAAGAGTAGGTTCCCACCTGCGAAAGCGGGTTCACAACCTCGTTCGCACACGGCATGGTGGGGATGCCTTTTGTACACCAAGAAACGCGCTCATATCGTCGAGCGCGTTTTCTTTTGCCCGCGTATGATATCCCCGCGTCCGGACCGTCGACGTCGATCCAGGTGCGCGGCCGTAGAGCCTTGTCGCTTTCTGCCCGTGCTAGATTGCGATGCGGGCCACTGTGAACGGCCGCAAAACCGGCTGCGCGGCGAAATTCGAAATACAGCGCGAAAAGCCTTCGGGGGGCCTTGACATCGCACTTTCGATGTGCTATCTTCTTCACATGCGTTAGACGAGAGCACGTCAAGAGCGAATCGAGGCTCTCCGTCGCCAGGGTTCAGCCGGAATGCGGAAGGAACGCGTCACAGAGAACGTCTACGGGGCAGAAAGCGAGTTGTATGCGCAGGTCAACGCCGGTGCCATCGTAACCAGCGAAGGCACCGTCGTGATCGATACGTTGCCATTTCCGCGCGAGACCCGTGAGATGATCGATTTCCTGCGCGGCGAATCCAAGCGCGGCATCCGCTACGTGATCGATACCCATCATCACGCCGATCACGTTTACGGCAACTACCTCTTTGAGGAAGCGGACATCATCTCGGGCGACAAATGCCGCGAGGTGATGCGCAAGTCCGGTGAAAAGAACCTTGCGGAAGCCAAGGCGCAGACGCCGGAGTTGGCGGAAGTCGTGCTCCGTCTTCCTAACATCACCTTTCCGGACAAAATGACGCTCTATCTCGGCGACCGCGTCCTCCGCTTGATGCCTTTGGTCGGACACTCGCCGGACGGTATCGGCGTATTTCTCGAAGGGGACAAGATCCTGTTTTCCGGCGACGCGGTGATGCCCCTTCCTTACATTTTCTGGGGCGACCGCGCCGTGTTGCAGGACACCCTGCGCGCGATCAAAGAGATGAATCTGGAGAACATCGTCCAGGGTCACGGCGAAGTCCTCCTCAAGGGCGAGATAGACGAAACGCTCGACGCTTCGATCGCCTATTTGGACTGCATATTGGAAAAGGTAAAGGCCAAGCTCGCCACCCGCACGTCGAAAGAACGCTTGGTGAACGAGATCACGCTGGAGTCGTGCGGCTATTCGCCGATCGCGCTGGATGGTTTGGTCAAGCAGCTCCACCGGAGCAACCTCCTCAGGGTCTACCAGACTTTAACGGCCAAAAGCCGTTGATCGCGACGCAGGCTCCCGTGTCTATTCGCAGGCCGGGAGTTTTCATTTTGCGTGGTTGTGCATATCGCTCGGAGCCGCGACGCCGGCCGTACGCGCACAAGCCTGACGGCGTGTCCCCTTGCTCCAATCGTTCCCCTCTTTTCTTTTGACAGTCGGTGACTTGCGCATATAATCATGCGCGGCGCGGCGGGTTTTGCCGCGCACACCGACGCGGCGCATAGTGCCGCTCACATCAGCGTTCGACGGAGCAGCTTCATGGCGGGCAGAAGGATTCGCGTAATTCAGTTTGGCCTCGGACCGATAGGCGCAGGCGTCGCACGCCTCATTGCCTCTCGACCCGGCTATCAGATCGTTGGAGCCATCGACGTCGATCCCCGCAAGGTCGGCCGGGACGCCGGCGAGTTGATCGGGTTGGACCGCGACCTCGGCGTCAAGGTCTCAGCCGACGCCGCGCGAGTCTTGAAAAAGCCGGCCGACGTGGTCATGCACTGCACCAGTTCGTCGCTGGCAAAAGTGGAGCCCGAGCTGGCCGCCGTCATACGTGCGAAGCACAACCTCGTTTCGACCTGCGAAGAGCTTTCCATGCCGTGGTCGACACCCGCGAATGCCCGTGCCGCCCGGCGCATTGACGCGCTCGCCAAAAAAGCGCGTGTATCCGTCCTCGGTACCGGGATCAACCCGGGCTATATGATGGACACGCTCCCCCTCGTCCTCACCGGCGTTTGCCAGCAGGTTGAGAGCGTGCGCATTCGTCGGGTGGTAGACGCCTCCAAGCGTCGCCAACCGCTTCAGAAGAAAATCGGGACCGGTCTTGCCGTCGAAGAGTTCCGCGCCAAGGCCGGCAGGGAGATCCGGCACGTCGGTCTGACCGAATCGATCGCCTTGATCGCTCGAACGCTCGGCTGGAAACTGGACCAGATCGAAGAGACGATCGAGCCGGTCGTCGCGTCGCAGCCGGTCAAGACCGAGTTCTATGACGTAGCGCCGGGACGCGTGACCGGGGTGGAGCAATACGGATACGGCATCGCCGGCGGAAAACGTGTCGTTGAGCTGCACTTGCGCATGTGCGTCGACGCCGGCGATTCGGTCGACGAAGTGTGGCTGGAAGGCAAGCCGCCTATTCACTCGGTCGTCTACGGAGTTCACGGGGATCTCTCCACGGCCGCGGTCGCCGCCAACTGCATTCGCCGTGTCGTCGCCGCTCCGCCCGGTCTCTTGACCATGGCGGACATTCCTATCGTCACGGTCGCCTGAGCTTTCGCAGTGCGTGGTGAGCGACCCGCCGGGGTCGGCCCGATTGTGCCAGGGTGTGGATGGCGCCAGCATGGTTTTGTGCACACTGTACAATCGACGGGCGGTTCCATTCTGGCATGTTTGACCTAGGCGCTAGGATACGATTACGCTACAATCGGTGGGATTTTGGCGATTGACAAATCCCATATCTCGCGTATAATTGGAATTGTAAAACTGAATAGCGGAGTGCCTTGACGCACTCCTAAAATCGGCCGAGAAGCCCTTGGATAGACGCGTTGTCGCGTTTTTCCGAGGGCTTTTGGCTTTCTGGGAGTCGGCGTTAGGGTATGCCAAAATTGCAGGCGAGGAGTCGTATTGCATCTTGAATTGATTGCTGCCGGGATCGTTATGGGGACAGCCTTTGCAGCGCCGCCCGGTGCGGTGCTGGCGGAAACTTTGCGCCGCGGAGCGCGCGGCGGCTTTGGATTGGCGCTGGGAGTGCAGCTTGGCTCGCTGGTGGGCGACGCAACTTACGCGCTGGCCGCACTCGCCGGGCTCGCCGCGATTGCTCAGGTTCCCGCGCTGCAGGTGTCGCTTGGCGCATTGGGAGCTATGTTCCTCATGTATCTCGCCTGGACGTCGTTCGAGGCCGTGCGACTTTCGGCAGTCCCGGAATCGGGCGTGCCGATTCAAGCGCAGCGGCGGGGCGCCTTCCTGAGCGGCATGGCGATCTCGCTCACCAATCCCTGGGCGATCGCGTTCTGGCTTTCGCTCGGAGGTGCGTTGACCACCTTTGGCGTCGTCGGCTCTGACCCGCAAAACCTCGCTCTGTTCTTTCTCAGCTTCATGCTCGGTTCGGCGGCGTGGGCGTTTCTGGTCGCAGCCGTTATCGCCCGGGTGCGCCGCTGGATGCGCCCGGCCGTCATGCGGTTGTTGTCCGTTGGTTGCGGCATCGCGCTCGGCACGTTCGGCGTGATGGCCGCCGCTCGAGTGATCGTTTCTATCATCGGAGTCTAGGCCTTACGAAAACTCTCTGAAGGAGGAGAAATCATGTTAGATTCGAAGGAAATGCTTCTAGTCCTGCCGGCGCTCAAGCCGGTCGCGCCCGACAAAGCGCCCACGACGTTGGCGACGCCGAAGGAAGTGATCGAATACGCCAAGGCGCAAAAACTGCAGATCGTGGATTTCAAGTTCGTCGATCTGCCCGGTACCTGGCAGCACTTTTCCATTCCGATCACGGAATTGGAAGAGGGTCTGTTCTCCGAAGGAATCGGCTTCGACGGATCGAGCATACGAGGTTTTCAAGCTATCAACGAAAGCGACATGCTTCTCGTCCCGGACCCGTTGACCGCCACGACCGACCCGGTCTGCAGCGTCCCGACGCTCACCGTGACCTGCAGCGTCCTTGATCCCATCACGCGCGAGCCGTACACGCGTGATCCTCGCAACATCGCCATCAAGGCCGAGCGATATCTGACCAAGACCGGCATTGCGACGATCAGCTACTGGGGGCCGGAAGCCGAATTCTTCATCTTTGACAATGTTCGGTTCGACCAGACGACGCACAGCGGCTATTATTTCATCGATTCCGACGAAGGCGTTTGGAACAGCGGGCGCGACGAGGGGACCAAGAACCTCGGGCACCGGCCGCGCTACAAGGAAGGATACTTTCCGGTCCCGCCGGCCGACATGCTGCAGGACATTCGTTCCGAGATCATCCTGCGCCTGATCCAGGCGAACGTGCCGGTCGAAGTACACCATCACGAGGTCGCGACCGCCGGCCAGTGCGAGATCGACTTGCGCTACAACTCGCTGACCAGCATGGCCGACAGCATGATGTTGTACAAGTACGTCGTCAAGAACGTCGCCCGGTCCTACGGCAAGACCGCGACGTTCATGCCCAAGCCGCTCTTCCAGGACAACGGCTCGGGCATGCACGTCCACCAGAGTCTGTGGCGTGAGGGGACCAACCTTTTCTCCGACCCGAACGGCTATGCCGGATTGTCGGAAATGGCCAAGTACTATATCGGCGGGCTGTTGGCGCACTCCGCGGCGCTCCTCGCTCTCTGCGCCCCGACGACGAATTCCTATCGCCGTCTGGTGCCGGGCTACGAGGCGCCCGTCAACCTCGTCTACTCCAAGCGCAATCGGAGCGCGGCAGTCCGCATCCCGATGTATTCGACTAACCCCAGGACCAAGCGGCTCGAATACCGCCCGGCTGATGCGACGTCGAACCCGTACCTCGCGTTTGCGGCTCTCATGATGGCCGGCCTCGACGGGATTCAGAACAAGATCGATCCCGGCTCGCCCATGGACGTCGACATCTACGATCTGCCGCCGGCCAAGGCGAAAAAGGTAAAGCAGGTCCCCGGCTCATTGACCGAGTCGTTGGATGCGCTCGAGCGCGATAACGAATTCCTGCTCAGGGATAATGTCTTTACTACGGACGTAATCGAGACCTGGCTGGACCTCAAGCGCAAGAAGGAAGTGGACGCCGTTCGTTTGCGCCCGCATCCCTACGAATTCTATATGTACTACGACGCCTAAGTCGCAATTCCGCGTTCAAGCGACAAATTCCGAACTGCTGGCAAGGCCCATGGAGCGACGGCGCCGCTTG
>JAMCRS010000121.1 GCA_023380675.1 Chloroflexota bacterium | reverse complement strand
AGCCGACTAGACTAGCTACGGTTACATTTTAGATGTCTTGATACGGCCTGTTGACACCGCGCGAGTTCATGTTATAATGAGGGTGTAGAACAAATGTGCGCGGCTAGGCAATGTTGGAAGCATTACCTAGCCGCTGACCCGACACCGTGAGTTAGCACGGGAAGGGCTAACCTATTCTATCACGCCGGACGTGGTGGAACAAGTTGCCGTTGGACGTTGAGCCAACGTTGATTCAGCACTTCGTTTTCACGAAGCGGAATCGCCTTCTTTCTGTGTGCACACGGAGAGAAGGCGATTCCTTTTGGAGGTTACCCACCCATGCGGTACGTCGGCTATGTTCGAATCAGTTCAGAGGATCAACGGGGCAACTATAGTCTCGACGCCCAAAAGCACGGCATTCGTTTGTGGGTCGCCCAACAGAAGAACGGACTGGAAGGTGTGGTTGTGCGATTCTTCGAGGATGAGGCATTCACCGGCACGACTGACGATCGGCCTGCTTTTCAGGAAATGGTCCTCGGCGCTCGTCGCAAAGAATTCGACGCCATCGTAGTGCACAAGTTTGATCGTCTCGCCCGTAGTCGCCGCGATTCAAGCGTATACAAGTCACTTTTTCGCGCCGACCTGGGAATCAAAGTGTTCTCAGTCACTGAACTTTCTGAGGATGAGGATAGTCTTGCCGGCATGCTGACCGAAGGTGTGCTCGAGCTCGTCGCCGAGTGGCATAGCCGCAACCTCAGTTCAGAAACGAAAAAGGGCAAGCGCGAGAAGGCCTCTCAGGGCAAGCAAAACAACCTCGCGCCGTTTGGATATGATAAGAATGACAAGGGGGTCCTTGTGCGTAATGAGAAAGAGGCGGAAGGGCTGCTGCGCGCGTTCGAGGAATACTCAACTGGTAACTATTCCGACCGGGAACTCGCCAACTTATTGAACTCGGCGGGGTATCGATCGAAGACAGGAGCGCCTTTCAATCGCGAGATGGTTCGTTCAATGCTCAAGAACCAGACATACTTGGGGTTGATCCGATATCAGTCATACAAGAAACAGCCAAATGGCCGACGCGATAAATCTGGGCCAACTCAATGGTTCAAGGGTCAGCACGAAGCGATCGTTTCGCAGGAGCTATTCGACCGCTGCCAAGACGTGCGCAATTTGGCCAACGGCCGACGCACCGCGGTTCGAAATGTCCTTACGTATCCACTGTCAGGGCTGCTTTACTGCGGCCACTGCAACTCCAAAATGCGAGCCCAGAAGAATCCTCGGGGTCAGCGTTATTATCGCTGTTCCGGGCGTATCGATTGGACAAACGGTTGCCCTCAGGGGATGGTTGACGCAGATGACATCGAACAGAAGCTTGCCAATTTCCTTAGCAGCATGAAGGTACCGGAGGAGTGGGAGCAATCCGCCGTCAATGCCGTGGGAGAACTGCTGGGCATCGAGCACCTCGATGAACGCATCAAGGAAATCGAAAAGATCATCGAGCGGCTTGACTTTCGCTGGGACATGGGGTACCTGAAGCAGGAGGAATACGTCGAAAAGCGCGAGGATCTCAAGGCGCAGCTTGCTCAGCTAAAGCCTATTCCACAAGAGGAACTGGTCGAGGCCCACCGGATGTTGAAAGAGTTTCCAACCCGGTGGAACGAAGCCGGCATCGAAGGACGTCAACGCCTACTGAATGTCATTCTGAAGCAAGTTTGGGTGTGCGACGACCACGTCTGCGCATTGATGTTGCGACCAAGCTATTACGTTTCTGTCCACCAGGCGATCCAAGACGGTGCCGTCAAGGACATCGATCCCGGGCAATTGCCGCCATTCCTACAAAAAGATAAAGGCAACCTTCGTGTTATGGAAAGTTGCCTCTGCGGGAGCGACGGGATTCGAACCCGCGATCTCAGCCTTGACAGGGCTGCATGTTAGGCCGCTACACCACGCCCCCACGACCAAGACAACTATAGCATACCTGCTGGGGGCTGTCAAATCAAATTCGCGTGCGCCTTACCGCGCGAGCGTGCTCTTCACTAAGATCCCGTTCGCCCAGTACGCACCCGTCTCGCCCGACGGGAGCAGATCGTACGTTTCACCCTGCGCGTCCGGCACGCCCTTGACACTCTTGACCCGCGCGCCGTCGAGCCAGTCTCCGCGCGCCAAGTCACCTAACACCGGGCCGTCCATCGTCGGATGGAACGCCGATGCGGTCAGCTCTCGCCCGTCGTCCAGCACGATCTGAACGAGCGGAGTACCGGCCGGCACGCTCCGCTTTGCCGTCTGCACCACGACGGCAGGCTGCCGGGCGCCGGCGAGATCGATCGTCCACACGCCCATCCCGCGAGCGAGTTCCTTCACCGGCACCGGCCCCTCGGGGGTGCTGATCAGCGTGTCGCCGGCGAGACAGATTGGGCATGTCGTGACGGTCGCCTGCCGGCTGGCGACCTGGATCACACCGCTCGAATCGATCGTACCGGTAATGACGAATCCGTTGGCCTTGGTTTGCGAGATACGCAAATTGAAGCGATAGGCGCCGTCCGCGGCCTCGAGCGCGATCGCGGCCAGCATCTTGTGCTCAGAATAGACCTGCTGCTCCTGGTCGGCCGACAGCGTCGCGCTGCCGCCGTACCCCAGGTGCTGCAAGATCGCCTGGTACTCCTCCGTGTTCTGTTCGATCTGTGACAAACGCTGCTCGATCTCGCTCGGACCAAGCCGGCGTGCCACCGGATAGACATCCGGATCGCAAAAAAACGGCGCTCCGAAACGAGCGATCAACGCATACTTGAGCTCGGTCGGCGAGAGAGCCGATATGCTCTGGCCGCCCGTTGCCGCCGTCGGCCCCGCGCTTGCCGTTGGCTTGACGCTAGTGGTCGTGGACGTTCTCGATGTCGAGGGGGATATGGTTGAAGACGCTTCGCCAGTCAGGGTCGCGCGTGGGACTGTTGCCGGGGCGGGGCCGGCAGTCGACGCGCACGCCGGCAGCGCGAGCGTGACAAAGGATAGCGTAACCAGCCAGGACGCGCGCCGGCGAGAAGGCATGCTGTCTCTAAACCGGCGTGGGGCCCGCATACTCTTCTCCCAATCTCTCGTAGAGCTCTTGTGCAGATACCGGAACCATCTCGGCGCCGAAAACCTCTCCGAATCGAGCGGCGACGCTTGCACGCACCTTGCCGGCGTCCACCGGTTTCTGGAGCACTCGCGCCATCGAAGTCACTGCCTTGTCGCTGATGCCGCACGGGACGATCAGATCAAAGTGCGCCACGTTGGGATCGACGTTGAGCGCGAATCCGTGATACGTGATCCACTGCTCGATCCGTGCGCCGATCTGGACGACCTTCGCCTCCGGCTGGACCGGCGAGGCCTGGTCGACCCACACGCCGACCAGTTTTTCGATTCGCTTGCCGTGGATCCCAAAATCCTCCAGCACGCGGATCAGCGTCTCTTCGATCGAGCGCACGAACCAGCCGACGTCGGTTCGAAAATTGTGAAGATCGAGGATCGGATAGCCGACCAGTTGGCCGGGGCCGTGATACGTCACGTCCCCGCCGCGCTCGACCCGAAACACCTCTATTCCCAGTTTCTTGAGGTGCTCCGGCGATACGAGGATGTTTCCGTCGTTCGCGTTCCGTCCGAGCGTAAAGACCGCGGGGTGTTCCAGCAGGAGAAGCGTGTCGTTTAGCGCACCGCGTTTGCGCGCTGCGACCACACGGTGCTGCAACGCGAGCGCATCCGCGTACGGCACCGCCGGAAGATTAACCAACCATACTTGATTCATTTCCGATCGATCATCGCCGCTCGCGCTGCACTAGCTCGAGGGCAAACAGACTCGCACTCTATCCGATCGATGCTGGGGTATGTTGACTCGTCGCGGAGCTAGGCCGGCGTTGGCGCGTCCGAATCAGATCATCCCACCGGCCTGTCGCCTGACCTCGCTACGAGCTCTCCGGAGAATCGTGATGCTTGTTCTCTGCCCATCTGTGTAATCTGCGGAATCTGCGGATTTTGCTCTTAAGATGTCGCAGCCCGCTCAAAGCGGCTGTCGTCCCGGAAAGCCGGCCTCCAGGTCGTGCCAGTACGCCACCCGCGCTTCGCCGCGTTTCCAGCACAAGTACACCAGCTTGCCTTCGCGATAGGATGGAAAATCGACCAATCCCTGGTCCAGGTCCTTGAGCTCGCATCCAATCTCCTGGATGAAACTGATACACGCATTGAATCGCTGCAGCAGCAAAACGTATTCGCCGCCCGCCTTGCTGCCGCCGTTTCCGCCAGCGTGCTCCAGCATCGTCTGCAGCGACGCACTCATCGAGACAAGCCTATCCCGAACGTCGACCATTTCGCCCAGCAAGTCGTCCAACTGAGGCACCAATGCGTTTGCCTGTTCCAGCGTAAAGGTCTTCAAGCCTCTTTCCTCGGCGGCTAGGTGATTTTCGCGAGTTCCTCCAGGAGCTCGGCGTTTCCGGGCAGTACCCCCGGCTCGTAACGCTTGATCCAGCGGACGATGCCTTCCCGGTCGATCACAAAGATCACCCGGTCGGGCCGTCCCAGCTTCTCGTCGAAGACGCCGTACTTGCGTGAGATCTCGCCGTGCGGCCAAAAGTCGGCGACGAGGGGGTATCCGATGCCTCCCAGCGACTTGCCCCACGCTTGCTTGGACTGGACCGGGTCACAGCTGATAGCCAGTACCTGGCTATTCACCTTCTCAAAGTCGGCGCTCTGCGCCTCGTAGGAAGGGATCTGTTTGTCTCAGGTGGCCGTGAACGCGAACGGGTGAAACGCCAGCGCGACGTTCTTGCGGCCGCGATAATCGCTCAACGTAATCTCAATGCGCTGAACTTGCGGTTTGGTAATGACCGCCGACGCCGAGAAATCGGGCGCGGCGTCGCCGATCTTGAGGTCCACCTTGTCTGCCATGTCTCTCTCCTTGCTTCGTTCGGATTCCGGCGGTATTGGACGATGGGATGATAATCGCGAACCCGCGGCCGCGTGGCACATCGCGCAACCGCCGCCGCTCGCCTCAAAAATCGATGCCCTTTTGGGCGAAGACTCCTTTTTGATACGGGTGCTTGATCTCGCGCATTTCGGTAACCAAATCGGCTCGCTCGACGAATTCCGCCGGCGCTCCGCGCCCGGTCAGCACGAGGTTTAGATCGGCCGGTTTCGCGTCGATCAACTGGAGGACCGCCTGCAGCGGCAAGAGCCCTGTGTCCACGGCGTTGTTGATCTCGTCCAGAATGAGCAAATCGTACAGCCCTGACTCCATCTTCTCGCGCGCGAATTGCAGCGCGGCCGCCGCGGCCTCACGGTGCGCCTCGTCCGTATAGTGATCGTCCAGGATCTTGTAAAAGCCCTTGCCCATCGGAACGATCTCGAGATCGGGCGCCAATCGCCGGGCCGCGTCCAGCTCCGCATAGTGCCAGGTGCCTTTCATGAACTGAACCATCAGCACCTTCCAACCGCGGCCGATCGCGCGCAACGCCATTCCGAGCGCGGCCGTGGTTTTGCCTTTTCCGTCGCCGGTGTAAACGATGACAAAGCCGCGGTTGCCCTTTTCTTTCATCGACGATTCCGGGTTATCTGCACGCCGGCATAGTCCACGACCCCGGAGATGGGCGGCGGCTGTTTTTTCACGCACACCGTCACGGATTCGACGCCGTAGCGCGACAGCACGGCGTGCGCGACCTTGTCGGCGAGGGTCTCGATCAAGCGACACGGCTTACCCTCGACGATCTCCCGGACGGTCTGGTACACCTGCGCGTAGCTCACCGTGTCCGCCAAATCGTCGCTCGCGCCGGCCCGCGACAGATCGCGTTCCAGTTCCACGTCGACGACGTAATGCGCGCCGACCCGCTGCTCGTCGTCGTCGACGCCGTGGTGTCCGAAAAACTGCGCGCCCATCAGGAGGATCTTGTCGGCCATGTTCGGAACGCCTTGCGAACTCTCGCGTGCGATTGTACCTGCTTCCACAAGGCTTGTCAATCCGAGCGCGGCCGCATGCGTCGCGAATGCGCATTCGGCGCGAAAAGGCTGTTGTCAAACACCTGAAATTGCATATAATCCCACCGTGGCATCCACCCCGCGTCGCCGGTTCGTTCGAGCGACTGATTCTTGAGGGCCTGCGAGGGATCCAGCGTGGCCGATTCTGCAAGAACTGCTGAGACAAGCCGGACACCGGCCGCGGCAATGGCCGGCCGCGCGCGGCGTCGTTCCGTCGAATGGACCGGCTACCTCTACATCCTCCCAGCATTCACCATTATCGCCGCATTTCACATTCTACCGGTCCTGTACGCGGTCTACGTCAGCCTGAACAAAGGACCGATCAACAATTTTACGTTCGTGGGCGCCGACAACTATGCTCGCGCCCTGACGAGCTCCGATTTCTGGAATTCGCTCGTCACCACGCTCACCTACGCTCTCCTCACGCTCCCGGCCACGATGGGATTATATGCAATTTCAGGTG
>JAMCRS010000120.1 GCA_023380675.1 Chloroflexota bacterium | reverse complement strand
ACCGGGGTTACCCCGGCCTACGAACAAGTGCGCAATTTCCATGCGGCTTACGGGCAATTTATCCAAGACGGCGACAACGAGGCGATGACGCGCGTGGCGGTTCTCGGCCAGACCGTCGTCGGCGAGTTGTTTCAGCCGGGCGACGATCCCATCGGTAAGATCATCAAAATCAACAATGTGCCCTTCAGGGTCGTCGGCATCATGGAGTCCAAGGGGACGAGCGGCTTCACCAACATGGACGACTCGGTGATGATCCCGCTGACGACCGCAATGAACAGGGTCTTCGGCGGCAAGAACCTTCGCCAGATAGGCGTCGAAGTGACCTCGGCCGGCAGCATGGATCAGGCGTCCGCGCAAATATCGAACCTTCTCTTGATCCGCCATAAAATCAGCGATCCGGCGCAAGCCGATTTTCAGATCATGAACCAAGAGCAGGTTTTGAGCACGTTGAGCCAGGTAACCGGGACGCTCACCCTGTTGCTCGGGGGGATCGCGGCCATATCTCTGCTCGTCGGCGGGATCGGCATTATGAACATCATGCTGGTCTCGGTAACCGAGCGCACCAGGGAGATAGGCTTGCGCAAGGCGGTCGGCGCCAAGCGCAAGGATATTTTGTTCCAGTTTCTTATCGAGTCGCTCATGCTCTGTCTGGCCGGCGGCTCGGCGGGCATCGCTTTGGGGCTTGCCGGTTCGGCGGGCATCGGCCAGTACGCCGATTGGGGGCTGGTGATTTCGATGAGCTCGATATGGATGGCTTTCTTCTTTTCGGGAGCGGTGGGAATATTCTTCGGGATTTACCCGGCGGTCAAGGCGTCGCTTCTCAACCCGATTGACGCGTTGAGGTACGAGTAGGAAACAAAGGGGTGAAAAACATGCCAAAGAAATTGATTATCGGCGTCATCTGGGCGCTCTCACTCGTCGTTGCGGTCGGCGGCACTTACTATGGTGGCAACTGGTACCGGGAGCGGCAGAGCATCCAGCGGATCGCGCGGCAGACTGGAATGAGCGCCGATCAAATCCGCAGCCAGGTGAACCAGGCCGGCTCCGATGCCCAGGGTGGCGGAAACGGCGGTAGCGGTTGGGCCGGATTCGCGGGCGGCAACGTCGCGGGTGCGGGTCGTTCCGTAACGGGTAAGGTCGACAGCGTCGACAGCGGCGCCGGGACGGTTACTATAACGACGCCGCGCGGCTCGCAGAAGATCACCGTCCCCGACAACACGCCCGTCAGCAAGGCGGTCGGCGGGAGCATTTCCGACATTAAGTCCGGCGATCGGATATACGCAAGCGGTCGGCGGAATTCGGACGGAAGTTTTGAGGCGAGCGCGCTTAGTCAGATAAAATAAGGTATACTGATTGAGATAAAGGACGGTGGCGGGGCGTCCGATATGTTCACTAGCATGACTCGAGGGGAGGTGGAAGCGGTGGAGTTCTTTTTCGAGTACGATGAGGCCCCCGCTTATTGCAAGCCCGAGGTTCTCGAACGAATGGTCATACTGAGACACCAGGCGGTTTCGCCCGAATCGACGCTTGTGAGCGGCAAAACTTACTATGAGGACCGAGAAGAGCGGCCCGATTTGCTCGACTTCCTGTTCGCGGCGCCTCCTTTCTTTCTCCTGAATTAATAGACGCCCAGGCAAGAGGCGGACCGCGGTCCGCCTCTTTTTTTGCCCCCTTAGCGACCGATCTCACCAAAACCCCTCGACAATGGGATAGCCGGGTGGCTAAAGTGGTGTTATTCGGGGGCCGATACAACCGGCGATAGCTTAATGTGAATGCTGCAGGAGTTTTACGGGGGACTTGAGCCATGAATAAGAAGATCGCTGCCGTTCTCGTGCTGGTCGTCTTGCTGGTCGGCGCGGGCGTCACAGCAAGGACCGTCTTCACCTTCAATCCGGACCGCTATCTAAGCGAGGTATCTCAAAAGGTTTCCAACGCGACGAGCGTCAACTTCACCTACGATCTTCATCTGTCGGGTGGAGCGGGCGTCACGCCGGTCGACTATGCAGCTTCGGGCGTGCTTGTTTTCCCGGACGGCTATAAGGTCGACGGGACGATCGAGAGCACTCCGTCCGCCCCCGCCGTCATTTCCGAAGTGGCGACAAAGAGTTTCGTCTATCGGAAAGACCCGGCGAGCGATGGCAAATACGTTCGGTTGGAGCGCGGCGGAGCGCGGCAGAAAGAAGGGTGGATCGGCACTGAGCACGGGATGCTTAAAGGCCTGGTGGGCGCCGTTTCCGAGCTGAAGAAAACCGAAGTCTCCAATGGCGTCAGGACGCTCGATCTAACCCTGGATTGGGGCACTTTTCTCTCATCGATCAGGTCGGCTGAAGCGGCCGATTTGATCCCGCGGGAGTTTCCGTCCGCCCGGTCGGCTTCGCTCATCCTTAAAGTCGACGAGAATACGCAGTACATAACGTATAGTGAGCTCAATGTCGAGAGCGGCGGCAAGAAACTCGTCGTCAAGGCCAATTACTCGGCGTGGGACGGCAAGAAGACCGATATCGTTGAGCCGGCGCCCGCCGACGTAGTATCGGAGGAAGAGGCGGACAGGATGCAATCCGCCAAGAAGCATTTCGAGGCGGGTCTCGTCTCATACAAAGCCGCCGATGCCGCCGGCGCCGTCGGCGAATTCACCCGCGCGGTCGGCTACCAGCCGAAAAACTACACATACAACGTCTGGCTGGCCAAGGCGAATCTTAAAAAAGGCAACTACGTCGATGCGGAAAACTTCGCCAACGCCGCTCTGGACATGGATAAGACCAAAGCCGATGCGTACATAGTGGCGGCTCAAGTGCTCGCCACCGACGATCAGTGGAAGCCACAGCGTCAAACTCAGGCGATCGGCTACGCCCAGCGGGCGGTCAAGCTCGACAGCGGCAGTGCGGAAGCGTACACGACGCTCGGGTTCGCGTACTATGCGAAGGACCGGGGCTCGCTCGAGGCTTCCTCTACAGCGCCCATCGATTACGCAAGCCGGGTGCGAGACGAGACTCCGACCGTCCCGAGCGGCTATCTCAAGAACAGCGCGATCGTCGCGCTAAACAAAGCGCTCGAAATCGACCGGAACTATACGGAAGCCAATTTCTGGAAGGGCTACATCCTTCTCGATCAGTGTATTGAAAACAACGATCCCGACCTGAGCGTGCCGGCCGGGTATTTCGCGAAGGTCCTCGAAGCGGATCCTAACTACATCGACGCCAAGATCGCCAAGAATGACGCGGGCTTGGCCGATGCCGCCAAGTCGGCCGCGTTCGTCGAGAAATGGCGGAAGCTGTCGGCCCTTACCGACCGGCTGACCTACGACCTCAGTAGGTGGAAAGAGCTGCACGGCACCCATGCCAGGCAGGTGATGAGCGATTGGTTCACCTCAT
>JAMCRS010000119.1 GCA_023380675.1 Chloroflexota bacterium | reverse complement strand
AGCTTGCTCTTGACCTCCGTCTCTTTGATACCCGGGGTATCGCCCGCCAAGGCGACCTCCGCCGCGATGCCGATATCCGGCTGAACCGCCGCCGCGCTGGTGCGCGCCCCGCGCAAGCCGACTTCCGCCCGGACGGTGCCCACACCGTAAACCGCGCAGCTCAGCGGCTTGCCAGCCAGCCGGCGCATCACCTCGATCATGACGGCGCACCCGATCCTGTCGTCGAACGCTTTGCCCATGATGTTCCGCCCACCCGCAAGCTCGGTGAAAGACGCGAACGGGATCACGGGATCGCCTGGGCGTATCCCCATGGCGGCGACCTCTTCCTCGTCCTCCGCCCCGACGTCGATGAACATATCCTTGGATTTGATGAGCTTCTTGCGCTCCTCGGCGTCCATGATGTGGGGCGGCTTGCAGCCGGTTACTCCCGGGATATCTCCCTTGCGGGTCTTGATGGTAACCCGCTGGGCGAGCATAACGTGCTCCGCCCACCCGCCGAGCTCGCGGAAGTAGATGAAGCCGTCGCTCGTTATGTGGCTTACCAGGAAGCCGATCTCATCCATGTGCGAGGCGACCATCACCCGAGGCCGGTCCGGGCCGCCGTTCAAACGCGCGACCAAGCTGCCCAGCCCATCGATGGTTATGTCGCATATTTCCTCAAGCAACCCGCGAATAAGCGCCCTGGCTTCACTCTCGAACCCCGATACGCCCGATGCCTCCGATAACGTTTTTATCAGATCGATCGTCTCTCCCACTGAGACCTCCCAACTCCATCAACACGCTTTGTTATAACAGCCCGCATCACCAACAACCGGTCGCACGGAAAATCTAGAACGACATTCCTGCGTTGTCTGAAATCCAGAGAGTAACCGACCGCCCTTTGACGCCCTTCAACGTAGAGCGGAGCGACCGCCTCAATCGGGATCGGAACCTGCGATTTCATGAGCGCCCCAAAATTTTTATCCGTTCAGCCAGCTCGCGGCGTTGCCAAAATAGCCGGAAGAATCAGCTAGTTCATGTTGAAAGTTTTCGTCATGCGTTCGAAATCGGCGTCCACTCGACTAAATCCGGATGTATCCGAGCTGCAAATCACGTAGTAAGCCCAGCCGTTTCGCAACCCGATGTACATCCGCTGCTTAAGGGGAAGCGATTTCTCCGAGGGCGCATCGGATCGACCGCCGGTCGAAGAAGTGTCCGCGATCGACGCGGTCCACGTGTAGGTAATTTGGATGGCATCGGCCTGCCCCAGCGTCGTGCGGCTGCTGTTCGCCTCTTTGAAATCTTTAAGCTCCGCCTTCATCTTGTCCCGTAGCGCCGGAAGCAAGGCGTTGAGGTCCGCCTTTTCCGAGATGCGCTCGGTTTTAACGATGACGAACGAATTGGCGTCGCCTTTTGTTTTCTTGAAACCCGCGACCGCCCGCGGGTCTTTGGCCCGGAGAGCGTCACGGTCGAGCTCTCCCCAACCATCGGGATACTTGAGCGTAAAACCGTACACGTAATCGCGGTCGGCCACCTTGGCAAGCTGCTTACTATTGGCCTTCGCGCCGACGATATCGGCTTTCGCGGACGCGCTCTCGGATTTGCCGAACAAGACCTTGCCCACCCCGAGCATCAAGAAGGACCAGGCGACGACTACTATGACGACATACTTAGCGTTTTTTTTCAAACCCCAAAGCACTTTCCTGGCGCCCTAACAGCGGTAGAGAGCAGAACGATCGTCCGCCCTCTGTGCACATTCTACGCTCCACGACTATTGCATAGCAATCCAGTTGACATCGACGGTCGAGCCGGTGAGCACGCCTAAAATTTTAGCCTTAATGTCGGCCGTTCCGTCCGGATTCACGCTAACCACCGCAACGCTCCCGAGATTCGCGCCATCGGCGCCAACCGAGGTTACGGTAACCTTAACGCCGGGCTTATACGCGGAACCCAACGATAAAGCGCCGGTAGCGTATCCGACGCCCTGGTCGGTTAAGACTCCGACGCCGGAGTAGACGGCCGGCATGGCTCCATTCGGCAGCCTGGCCGTGTCGATCGTCCCCGAGGTGATTTGACCCGCGTCAAGCTCGGCCGATAGAAAGTCAACCGTTTGGCTTGGAATGACGCCGGCCGGTAGACTCTTCCAGTTCAACTTGTCGTTCAAGATGCCGTTTACAATGCCGGTAATGTAAGAGCCGTCTACCTGTAGCTTGCCGGCGCTGCTGGCAAGCCCATCTCCAATATCCAGCTGATCGGCGCTGATGCCTCCAGCAAGCTTGACGGAGGTTATCAAGCCCGCCAACATGCCGTCGGTGATGCCACCGGGCTTAATCCCGACGCCGCCCGCTCCAACGGCGAGACCGCCGGACCCGTCCACAACAACCGCAAGACCTTTGCTTTCATCGAGACCGAGCCCGTTTCCGAGTACCAGTTTGTCGCCACCGATGCTTCCGGCCAGTTTAACCGCGGAGATGGCTCCCTCGAGCATGTCGTTGGTAACACCGCCGGGCGTAATTCCAACACCGCCCGACCCCACAGTGAGGCCACCGTTTCGAGCCGCCACAACCGTCAGCCCACCACCGTCATTGGAATCAAGGCCATTGCCAAACACTAGCTTAGCCGCCTCGATACCGCCTTCGAGCATACCGTTCGTGACTCCGCTAGCCGGAATCAAGAGCTTGCCCGTGGCCGTGTCGGTCGCGAGCCCGGAGCCGGCGTTAACCACGACTTTATCACCGCTGATTTTCAAGCCGTCGCCTGTATTGACCCGCAGGTCACCGGTTGACGCCTGCCCGAGCGAGCCGTCGTTCGAGCGATCGAAAACCAACCCGTCCCCCGCTACCTCGTCAGCGAGCTTGGCGGTGGTCACAGCCTGACCGATGACGTCGTCGCTGACGATCGTATAGTCTTTGATCTCATCGGAGGTTACGCCATCCTTGGGGACATACAGCTTGTTCCCAGACGCCTTGCCGGCGATCTTGATGGTCGAGCCGTCGACCAGGACGTTGAGTGCGGTGCCTGCGTTCGCCGCGTCCTTGGCCAACTCGAGGCCGCCGCCGGCCACGTTCTCGTTGAGCTTATCCGAAGTAACCTGGCCGTTGCCGAGGTCGATCGCGGCGATCGTACCGTCCTTGATGCCCTCGGTCGTAACCTCGCCGTTCTTGATCTTGTCGGAGGTTACCGCGTCCGGCGCGAGTTTGGGATTCGTGACCGAGCCATCCGCCAGCTTGGCGGTCGCGATGGCCCCGTCATGCACCTTGTTCGTCGTCATCGCCGCGTCGGCGACGAACGCCTCGCTCAGCATGAAATCCGGAACGAGCTGCTTGGCGGAGATCTGGCCGGAGGCGATCTTGTCGCTGGTGATGGCATTATCGGCAACCTTCTCGCCCGTAACCGCGTTGGCCGCGAGCTTCACGCTCGAGACCACGCCATCAGCAAGTTTAGGGGCCGTAACCGCTTTATCCGCGATCCGATCCGAATCAGAGGCGCTTTTGGCCAGCTTGGCGGTCGTGATGGAACCGTCGGGAATCATGAAGGCGACTTTGGGTGCGAGCGGTTCAACCTTTGACGTCTCGCTCCGATCGCAGCCGGCGAACCCAAAGGACGTTATAACGACAATCGCCGATACCGTTAGACGGGTGATCCGGTTTCTAGTCTGCC
This sequence comes from Chloroflexota bacterium, assembly GCA_023380675.1. The sequence goes on along the minus strand of JAMCRS010000119.1, from coordinate 1,607 downwards.
TTGCGTCCAATCCATCTCTCCATCCGGCGGGAACCGTGAGCTTAGTGCCGGCAGCACAATCGAGCCTAGCAAGAATCTTAGCGCAGTGCCGCTTTTGCGCCTTAGCGCTTATGATACGATAGGTTACTAGGATTGGTCTCGTTTGTAAAGGGGGTGTGGCGGAAAACCGGTCGGTTGCAAAACCGGCATAACGCCAGCCGTGTAAACTAGGCAGGTCTTGAGAACAACACCGTCCGCTTGCCGCCATTCCTCCGCCAGCCCTCGATAGCGTCGGGTGTGACTTTCTTGAGACCTTTGCAGAGCGGGCACGTTTCTTTGCCGCGCCCGCCACAAACGGGACACTTAAGAAAGCCTTTTTCGCCACAAACGTCGCAACTGACGCGAGCGGTTCCCGCGCAGGAATGGCAGCCCACTACTCCCTTGCCCGCGCAGGCATCGCAGACCCTCTGACCTCCGGAGCCCCCGCAAACCGTACAGGTGGTTCGGCCGGTGCCCCTGCACGCGTCGCAGTTCCTCCCGGAGATCGTGCCTTTGCCGCCACAAACAGCGCATGCCATACTTCCCTGCCCGTTGCATGAGACGCAGTAGACGTATCCTTTAGCGCCACACTGCTCGCAGCTCACAAGACCGGTCCCATTGCAGGCGCTGCATGAAACCCTTCTTTCGCCACGGCATTTCGGGCAATATATCTCTCCCGCCTTCGGACCCTTTCGATCGCAGTTGGGACACGGCACATACCCTGATTGCCGGCAGTTGGGGCAGGGCTGCGTTAAACCGGCGGCTGGTTGCTGGCCGACGAACATATAGCCGAGCAAAGCGATGACGATCGTCGGGACCGCAAAGGCCGGAACCGCCGTTCGAACGATGTGGCGCTTCCTGCCGCCGGCGACCCGGACGGGACCTTCGGGAAACCTGCCGCTCGGTTGGCAAGTTTGCGGCTTAAAAACAGTGGTCTCGTGTCTCGGCCCGAACAATGTCCGCTCGACCTTATCTGGCTTCGCATCAGGTATGAGTTCGGACCGGAGACCTAAGAATGTTTCACCTGAGTTCTCAGCGATTATTTGAGCGCACGCCTCCGCGAACGCTATGGGTGTTTGAAACCGGTCCCCTGGTTTCTTCGCGAGCCCCGTGGCAACGATCGCGTCCACGCCCGCACTAATACCGGCTCGAAGTTCACTGGCTCTGGGTGGGATGCTTTCGGTATGGAGGCGGACGATCGCAAAGGGGGTATCGGCATTGAAAGGAGCCCGCCCGGTCAACATCTCGAAGAGCACGACGCAGGCCGAGTAGATGTCGGATCGCACATCGAGCGCTTCTCCCCGCGCCTGCTCGGGTGAGATGTATTGTGGGGTGCCCATAAACATAGCGGTGTGGGTGAGCGCTTCGAAAAGAGCGTCTTTCGCAATTCCAAAGTCAGTGAGCTTGGCCGTCCCGCCAGCGCCGATCAGTATGTTCTGCGGTTTGATGTCCCGGTGAGCGACTATGCCCTTGCTTGTAGCATAGCCTAGCGCCAGGGCGATCTGCCTCGTGATACCCATCGCCTGGTCGACCGGGAGAAAACTCCGTGACTCCAGCAGCTTGGCGAGAGATGCCGTTTACAATGCCGG
>JAMCRS010000118.1 GCA_023380675.1 Chloroflexota bacterium | reverse complement strand
GTCGGGAGAATTCTCGATCACCGTTCGCAGCAGATTGCGTTCCCTTTCCAGCTCCTCTTCGATCTGGCATAGCTGTACCCAAAACGTTCGCGGATCAGGGCCACAACCTCGGGCAGGACCAGATCGATATCGAGAATGGAGGTAACCACCCGCGCGACCCGGGCTGCCGTATAAAGGCGCTGGGCCTGCAGTCGCAGCGCTTCTTCCGTCTCTTTTCGCTCCGTGATGTCTCGGTCGATCCTGAGAATGAGTTCACGGCCCGGCAGGGTGATCAGCTTTGTCGACGTTTCTACCGGGAACTCGCTGCCGTCTTTCCGCCGAAGTCGATCCTCGTACTGCCGGGTCTCGCCAGCGCGCAGGCGAGCTAGGTGCTTCGCCGGCTCATGCGGTTCGGGTCTGTCGGCGATCAGCATGTGGATCGGCTGTCCGATGAGCTCCTGGCGTGTATAGCCGTTCGTTACGCACGCGGCCTGATTGCAGTCGAGGATGACGCGCCGTTCGTCGCTCGTGTCCAGCAGCACGACCGCGTCGGGCGAGACCTCGAAGAGTTCGCGAAACCGTTCCTCACTTTCGCGCAACGCCTCCTCCATCCGGCGACGCTCGGATATATCGTGTGTGATGCTGAGCAGTCCGACGACGTTTCCGTCGTCGTCCTGCAGAGGCACTTTGGTCGTCTGCGCCCAGATCTGCCGGCCAGTCGCTTTCGCGATGATCTGTTCTTCGACGTTGACGACCGGCTTGCCTCCCTGCAGTACGGTCCGGTCGTCCGCCGTTGACTTCTCGGCGACGGGCAGGGGGAAAAAATCGAACACCGTCTTGCCGACGATCGCGTCCTGGTTTTCCGCTTCGAGAAACTTGAGCGACGCCCGGTTACCCAAGACAAAACGGCCGGCCAGATCCTTGAAGACGATGTTGTCTGGAATTGTGTCGATTAAGGTGCGCAGCAGGTTTCGTTCTCTGGTCAGCGTCTGCTCCATCTGCTTGCGCTCGGTGATGTCGTGTAAAATGCCCACGAGTCCGATGATCGTCCCGGCCCGGTCGCGCAGCGGGATCTTGGTCGTCAGGGCCCACTCGGGATGGCCGGGTCGGCTGAACGGTTTCTGCTTCTCGTAGCCGATGAACGATTCGCCGTGAGTGAGGATCCGCGCGTCGTTCTCGCCGTAGAGAGGCGCGATCCCCGGCGGCAGGATGTCCGCGAGCCGCTTGCCGACGATCTCGTCGGGCGCCCGGACCCCGTAAAAGTCAAGGGTGGCCGGATTGGCGACGACGAACCGGCCTTGCATGTCTCGCACGAAGATCGCGTCGGGAGAATTCTCGATCACCGTTCGCAGCAGATTGCGTTCCCTTTCCAGCTCCTCTTCGATCTGCTTTTGCTGCGTGATGTCACGCCCCAAGCCGACCAGGCCGACGATCTTGCCGTCGGCGTCCCGGAACGGCACCTTGGTCGTCAGGGTCCATTTGTAGGTCCCCTTGGAATCGACCGTCGGCTCCGTCTCGCCGATCAGCGGATTCCCGGAAAGAATCACGTTGCGGTCGTCGGTATAGAATTTCTCGGCCAGTCTCCGCGGAAAATAGTCCCGATCGCTCTTGCCCACCAGGTCCTCCGACGAAGGGACTCCCAGGTGTCGCGCCTGGGCGAGATTCGTGAGGATGAATCGACACTCGGTGTCCTTGACGTAAATATAGTCCGGCAGCGCGTCGATAAGCGTTCGCAGGAGCGTGCGCTCGCGCGCCAACTCCGCCGATTGGCTCTGAGTGACCTTCTCGAGTTCGTCGTGCGATTGGCGCAAAGCTCCCTCGGCGAGTTTGCGCTCCGTGATATCCCAATAGATGCCCTGGACGCCGGTCACGCGGCCGGCTGAGTCTCGGGTGGGCATTTTGACCACCTGGACGTAGGAACGGGGCCCGGTCAGCAGCTCATGTTCCTCCTCCTTCTCCAGGATGCACCCCTCCGAGGTTATCTTTTGATCGTCGGCCCGGTAGGCCAGAGCCAACGTTTCTGGAAACAAGTCGAGATCCGTCTTGCCGAGCATCTCTTCGAGCGGGCGGCCGAATTCAGCACACATACGTCGGTTGGCGAAAACGAATCGGCCGAGCCGGTCTTTGAGGAACACGCTTTGCGGCAGGTTCTCGACCAGGGACTGGTAGAGAGCCTGCGACTCGCGCAGCGAACTCTCCGCTCGCTCCTGGTCGGCGATCCGCGTTTCCAAAGAAGCGCGCAGTCGGACCAGTTCTCGATTCGCCTCTATCTGGGCGCGCTCGCCGGACCGCGCTCGCTCCAGGGCCGAATGGAGGTTGTCCATCGTCAAGTAGATCAGCAGCGCGACCCCGACCAGGATCGACGTCTGCGTCACCCACGCGGACGCCGGCGTGACCGGATAACCCTTCCAAGCTAAAACGGGATTCGTATCGACGTAGAGCGCCCCGGCCAACGCGGCAACGCTGAGTCCGGCGACCAGGATGCCGATCCGGCCGCCAAGGAGAACCCCGGCGATCAAAACGACGACGCCATAAGCGGCGGCCACCGGTCCGCCGATGCCTCCAAATATCGGAGTGATCACAGTAATGATCGTCCAGAGCGCGGCGCAGAGCAGGATGCTCGCCAGACGGATCTGGTGCCGTCGGAGGAGGTAGATGACCGACAGTTGCAGCGCCGCACCGATGCCAGCGGAGGCGAGAGGGGGTACGGGAGTGTCGGTGACGAACGGCACCGCCGCTCCCGCCAGTATGAACATGACGAGGATCGCGTACGAGATGACGCGGAGCAGCCGCGCGACGCGCATTTGCTCCTCGTGCTCAAATGCAGGGGGGCTAAGCAGCTCTAGGATCGAGGTGAGCACGGACGGTTTCCTTTCGGCGTTTGACGAGTCCGCGGCGCGCGCGTCGCTACCGGACCTCATCGGTCGACCGGCGGCTCGGCGCCTTGGGCGAGGTCGACACGGCGAACGTCCAAGAAAAAGTTGATCCGTTCGTCGTAACCGACACGGTCGTCCCCATCACGTTCCCGTTACTCGCTGCCGCGTTCCCCTCGGGCGTATACCACGGATTCGACGAGTCCTCCGTGTGACCGATCGCGCCATTCTTGACCACATATCGGGCGTGATTGCTGTCTCCGACATCCCAGACCGTGTTTTCCGTGACGGGAGGTAGATTCCCAAGCGCTCGCATGGCGTTCAATTCGGCGAGCCATTCGGGCGCTGCACCCGAGTTGCTTGCGCTTCTTGCAACCAGCGGCAGGTACACGAGGGAAGTAGGAGTCGGGTTCTGCGCCTGCGCTGTCGAATGCAGGCTCGCGGTACCCAGCCCAATCGCGACGGCAAGCGCGAGCCAGAGGCCGAACTTTGTTCTACTCGGGCCTGACATGACTCAACGTTGGAGCGCTTTCCAGACCCGCTCCGGCACCATCGGAATCTCGTGCATCCACACTCCCACCGCGTCGTACACGGCATTCGCGACCGCCGGCGCCACGCCGTCCAGCGGTATTTCCGCTACCGCTTTCAGGCCAAAGGGATGCGAAGGCTCGTACGTCTCGACGAAAATGGTCTGCAGCTCGGGCATCTCATCCGCGGAAAAGATGCGATAATCGCCCAGCTGCCGCTGCACCGAATCGCCCGATCGATCGTAGAGCATTTCCTCGCACACGGCGTACCCGAGCGCTTGCGTCATTCCGCCTTCGATCTGGCCGGACGCCGTCGCCGGGTTGACGATCATTCCGCTGTCGACCGCCATGACCAGTTTCTCGACCGTAATCTCCCCGGTCTCGTCGTCTACCAGGACCTGAGCGAACTGCGCGGCGAATGGAGGAGGCGATTTGGGAGATACGAACGAGGCCACCGCCATGATCTGGAACTGGTCCTTGTGGTGAAGAGATTCGAGTGCAACGTCCGCCAGCGATACGTAGCGGCCGTCGGGCGCGACGACCTTCTTGTCTCGCAACGTCAGGTCCTGCGGCCGAACGACGGGGGCCGGCAACTGTGCGCTCCCCGCGGCGCTTTCCTCACACGCCCGATCGTTCAGCACGGACGCGGCGACGCCCCGGATCTGCTCCGCGACCTGCTGCGCCGCCTTGACCACCGCGCCACCGGAAATGTAGGTCGTGCTGGAGGCGTACGCGCCCTTGTCGAACGGCGTAAAGTCCGTGTCGCTCGAATAGACGAGAATATCGTCGACTGGGCAGCCCAGGACCTCTGCCGCCAACTGCGCGAGCACGGTGTCCGAACCGGTCCCCAGGTCGGTCGCACCCACGAGCAGGTTGAACGATCCGTCGTCGTTGATCTTGATCGACGCCCCGCCCATGTCCAGGTAGGGTATAGCAGTCCCTTGCATAACGCAGGCGATTCCCTGGCCGCGCCTCAGGTGCGGTCGGCCGGGGACCGCGTGATAGTCCGCGGCTTGCACTGGAGAGTGCGCCGCGCTGGCGGCCGTGTTGCGCCGATCACTCTCCTTCCACCCGATCGCGCGTGCCCCTTGTTCGACGCACTGGACAAGGCCGCAGGTTTCGATGATCTCCGGATGCGGCTCCCGCCCTTCGCTCCACGCCTTGGAGGTCGGCAGCTCGTCGCCGGCCTTGACGGCGTTCTTCAAACGAAACTCGATCGGATCCAGACCGAGACTGCGCGCGATCTTCTCCATGTGTACTTCGAGCGGGAAAAATCCTTGGGGAACCCCGTATCCTCGGAAAGCGCCCGACGGCGGTGTATTCGTGTACACCACGTGCGCGTGAAACCTTATGTTCGGCGCGTTGTAGAGTCCCATGCACTTTTGCCCGGTGTTGCCGGTCACGGTGAGCGCGTGACACCCGTACGCTCCGGTATCGCTCAATGCATACATTTCGTTGGCGACGATCGTTCCATCGTTCATGACGCCGGTCTTCATCCGCACCCGCATAGGGTGGCGCGAGCGGGCGGCGATGAATTCCTCCTCGCGCGTGTATTCGAGCCGCACCGGCCGGCGCGTCGCGATCGTCAGATGCGCCGCGACGTCTTCGATCAGGACTTCTTGTTTGCCCCCAAAGCCTCCGCCGATCCGCGGCTTGATGACCCGGATCCGCTTCGGCGGCAGTCCAAGCACCGGCGCCAAAATACGGCGGGCGTGGAAAGGCACCTGGGTCGAGGTGCGGATCACCAGCCGGTCGTCCTCGTCCCAATAGGTCACCACCACGTGCGGCTCGATGCTAGCCTGCTGCACCTTGGGGACCGCGTACTCGTCTTCGAATATGCGGTCCGCCCGTTTAAAGCCTTCTTCGACGTCGCCGATCTCGATCACGATCTTCGCCGCGATGTTCTTGGACGGGTCGGAGTCGGCGAAATTCACGTACTCGGGCTCGTCGTGGATGCGCGGCGCGTTGGGACTCATCGCGTCTCGCACGTCGAGCACGGCCGGCAGCTCCTCGTACTCCACGTCGATGAGCTCCAGCGCTCGTTCGGCGATCTCCTCCGTCTCGGCAGCGACGAACGCGACCCGGTCGCCCACAAAGCGCACCTTGTCGTCGAGCGAGAACGAGTCGAGCGGACCGGGGATCGGGTCCGACTGGCCGGCGGTCGAATAAACCACTCGGGGCAAGTCCTGGTAGGTCAATACGGCGTGGACCCCTTGCAGCGCGCGCGCTTTCGAGGCGTCGATCCGCTTGATCCGCGCGTGCGCGACCGGCGAGTGCAGAACCTTGGCGTACAGCATCCCGCGCATTTCCACGTCGTCGGTGAACGCGGGCTTGCCTTGAACGAGTTTGACCGCATCCACTTTTTTCTCCGGCTTGCCGACCACGTGCGTTTCCGGCACGGCCGGCGCGACCACCATTTTGGGAAGCGTCGCCGTTTGCCAGGGCAGGCCGGCGGTCGGGAATTCGGGCGGCCTCAGTTCCTCACCGCGCGGCAGAAGCGTGATTGGGATCGCCTCCGGACCTGTACGTTCCTGCGGCCCAGGTCCGGAGCGGACACGCTCCGCTGCCAGCAGGACGGCTTGCGCGGGCTTGACGTAGCCGGTGCATCGGCACAGCACGCCGCTGAGCGCATCCCGGACCTCGCTCTCCGTGGGAGTGAGCGTTCGATCGAGCAGCGCTTTCGCGGCCAGGATCATCGCCGGGGTGCAATATCCGCACTGCAGCGCGCCCACTTCGACGAAAGCTTGCTGGATCGGATTTAGGCCCGCGGTCCGTTTCCAGCCCTGTTCTTCGACCTCGCCTAGAGCTTCGATCGTCATCACCTGCTTGCCGTCGACTTGTGCCGCTAGGACCATGCAACTCGCCACCGGCTTGCCGTCGAGCAGAACGGTGCAGGCGCCGCATTCGCCGTTGTCGCATCCATGTTTGACGCCGAAATACCCCTCGCGGCGCAGTAAGTGCAGCAGCGTCTCGTTCGGGCTCGATTCCAAAGTCTTGGGTTGGTCGTTGATCGTCAGACTGATTTCCATATCGCGTCCTTTACGAATTCTCGCGCGCTCGGTCCGTCTCGTTCCAGTCAAAGCCGAATTGAGGCCGCCGGTCGTTCGGCGAGACCTCTGATCAAGTCGCACACGCTCTCCTCACACGCTGCCGTCAGGGCCGCCGCCTGCAGCGCACGCGCAAGGGTTTCCTCCAGGCCGATCTTGCGTAGATGGCACAACACGAACATCGCGGCGAGCGCGTCGCCCGCGCCGGTGGTCTCCACGACGCGCGTCGGGTGCGCCGGGGCAGAGCGCGTCGCTTCCGCATCGGCGTAAACGATCCCATCGGGTCCCCGGGTTACGATCACGCGGCCGGCGCCGCGGGCGACCAAGCTCCGCGCGGCCTGCGCGGCTCCGTCGCCGGTGTGCGTCGGCCGTCCCGTGAGCACTTGCGCTTCGACGGCGTTCGCGGTCACGAGATCGAAATCACCCTGGCAGTCTCGAACGGTGGCTGCACGGCCAGCCGAGGCTGGATTCAAGTACAGTGGCACACGATGTGTATGGGCGATACGGACGGCCGCGTCTATCGCCGGCCGGGCAAGCGTCGCGTCCAGCGCGATCAGATCGGCCGCGGCAAGCGCCTTCTCCTGTGCGATCACGTCATGCGGTGTGAGCATACTCAGGGCTCGACCGTCGAATATTCCGACGTCGAGTTCGCCGTGCGAGTCCTGGATTCCGACCCACGCGGCGGTGCCCTGCTCGCCCGCGACGACGAGCGTGTCGGCGAGGCCCGTGGCGATCAAGTCGGCGCGGATCAGCCGGCCGAACGCATCGTCTCCCACCGCGCTCATGACTGCCACATCTGCGCCGAGGAGCGCCAGGTTCCTGGCGACGTTCCGCGCGATTCCCCCTACCTGGAACCGCACGTGCCCGGGCACATCCGAGCCGCGCACGAGTGCCCCGGTGCTGCGCGCTTTGACGTCTACTGCCATGGCTCCGATCACGACGATTCGAGGGCTGTTCATACAGGTGCCTAGAGTTAACCTTGATTATACCACGAAACCCTGGCCTGAAATAAGCCGGAAATGCGGTACGGTTTGACTTTTCGCCTCTAATACCGGATAATGCACATCGTATCATGTTTGTATAGAGGCATACGAATGTCACCTCGAAGATCAGCTCCACCGAAGAATCAAGGCGGACTACCATCTTGGGTTATGCCCACGGCCATAGGCATCCTGGTCGTGATTGCCGTGATCGTGCTATTCACGCTCCAAAGGCCCTCCGCGCCCTCAGCGGCGACGACTGGAGGCGGCCTGAGCGCCCCGGGACGTACCGCCGGCGATCCAAACGCCAAGCTGAAGGTCGTCGAATACGCCGATTTTCAGTGTCCGATCTGCCGGGAATTCGCCATTGGCACGGAACCTCAGATCGACGCCCAGTACATCAAGACGGGCAAGATCTCGTTCACTTACAATTATTTTCCGGTCGTGGACCAGGGAACTATAGGCGAATCGAATTGGGCAGCTGAGGCGGCGGAATGCGCCAACCAGCAAGGCAAGTTCTGGGAGTACCACGACAAACTCTATGCGGTGTGGACCGGTGAGCACGTGGGGGACTTTACAAAGCCCAAGCTGGAGGGCTACGCCGCACAGCTCGGTCTTGACACGGCCAAGTTCAATCAGTGCCTCGAAACCGACCAGACGGCGTCCGTTGTTCGGGCGGATGAACAGCAGGCGACCAAGCTCGGGCTTCCCGGCACGCCGAGCTTTCTCGTCAACGGAAAGGTGCTGCAGTGGAGTTCGCTCGATTTCGGAGAATTCTCCCGAACGTTTGACTCGCTGCTGAAGTAAGGTTCTTCAACCCTGTTTGCGGGAGACGACGATGTCTAACCGTATGGCGCTCGTGCGCGGCGGACTGTTCGTCGGCTTGTTCGTGCTCGTCATCGGCGTTTGCGTTCTGTTCAATTCCCTGACGTCGTCGTCTGGGGTGGTGATCTCGGGAAGGACGCGCGGGAATCCCAACGCCCGGGTCACGCTCGTCGAATTCGCCGATTTCCAGTGACCGTACTGCAAAGATTTTGCTGTCGACGCGGCGCGTCGAATCGAAGAGCAGTACGTCAATACGGGCAAGGTCAAGTTCACCTACAAGTACTATCCGGTCCTGGACCGCGGCGGCGCGGGCGAGTCGCATTGGGCGGCGGAAGCCGCAGAATGTGCGAATCAACAAGGCAAGTTTTGGGAATATCACGACAAGCTGTTCATCAAGTGGCTCGGCGAGAACGTCGGGATGTACCAAAAGCCGATGCTGAAAAAGTTCGCCGTCGACTTACGGCTGGATGCCGCGAAATTCAACCAATGTCTGGATTCGGATGAGACCCTGCCGGCAATCCAGGCCGATGTCGCGGAAGGGAGCCAACTGGGAGTGCAAGGCACGCCGACCTTTTTTGCCAACGGCCAGCTCCTCCAGCTTTCCTCGCTCGATTTCGAGGCCTTTCAACGCTTGCTCGACCCGCTCCTCAAATAGATCATCGACTCCGCAGCCGCCGAGCGCAGGGCGGCTGCTTTTCATTTGCCCGTTCCCAGAGTCGATGCTAGAATGATTCCAATGCTTGCCCTCGCACGGAAAGCGTATCGCGACCTCACCAAGCGACGCGTCCGCTCGCTCCTCACCATCGGCGCGATCGCCATCGGCGTGGCCGGAATCGTCGCGATCGTCTCGACCGCGCAAAACCTCACCCGCGCCCAGGCTGCCGCGTACTACAATGCCTCGCAGGCCGACATCACCTTTTGGGTCTGGGACGCCCCCGCCGCCACCGCCCGCGCACTCGAAGAGATCCCCAACGTGTCCGCCGCCGAGCTGCGCAATAACTATTTTACGCGCTGCCAATGGAACGGCCAGAACCGCGACGTTTATATCTGGGGCATGGACAACTTTGCGGGCACGCGGATCAACCAGATCGACCTGCTGAGCGGCGCGCCGAACACGGGAGAATTCCTCGCGGAATCGTCGGTCTCGAGCCTCTTCCCGGTGCATGTCGGCGACGTCATTTCCTGTCGAGCGACCGACGGCTCGCACCGTAACTTGACGCTGACCGGCTTTGCGGCCAGTCCCAACTATCCCACCGCCACGATCCTGGATTTCGCGACGATCTACGCGAACGCGCAGGACGTGCAGCGCCTTCTCGGCATCGCCGGCGCGAACCAGGCCCTCATCAAGGTCAAGGATCTCTCCAAGATCGGCGAGACCGCAGATGCAGCTGCCCAACTCCTCAGCCGTCGCGGCGTCGACCACAACTCGCCGGACGTGCGCGATCCGCAGAACTATCTCGGCAAGCGCGAGCTGGACGCGCTCTTTTTGCTCCTGACCGTGTTTTCGATCGTCGGGCTCGTCACGAGCGGTTTCCTCGTCGCCAACACGCTCGCCGCGATGACCGCCGAGCAGGTTGGAGAGATCGGTACGCTCAAAGCGATCGGCGGCACCCGGTCCCAGGTGCTCATGGTCTACGTGATCGCGTCCGCCCTCTACGGCGTGATCGGGACGGCGTTGGGTATCGCGCTCGGGGCGGCGGCCTCCTGGCAGCTCTTTGGGTACATCGGCGGCTTGCTCAACCTCAGTCCCGGGCTCGTCATCTCGCCGCAGGGCGTCGCGCTCGGAGCGATCGTCGGCATCGGCGTGTCGGTGTTCGCCGGCCTGGTCCCGTCGCTCGCCGCGACTTCGATCCGGGTCAAGGACGCATTGGAAGCGTACGGGATCACGTCCACCTATGGACAGGGCTGGAGCGACCGGCTCGTCCAGCGCGCGGTCGCGCTCCCGCCACTCGCCGCCATGTCGCTGCGAAACCTCGCCCGCCGCAAAACGCGTTCCCTGATCACCGTGACCGTCATTGCCGTCGCCGTCGCCGCCAGCCTCGCGGCGCAGAGCACCAGCACTTCGGTCGATGTCGCGATCGATCGATTGTTCCAGACTTTTCGCGCCGACGCCTGGGTGTGGTTCGATCAATGGGTCGGCTCCAATTTCGTCGCCAACCTGCGCGCGGCGGACGGCGTGCGCGCCGCCGAGGTGTGGTCGCTGACCGATGGCTGGGTCGGGACTTCGCCGGTCCGCGTCTGGGGCGTCCCGGCCGACACGACGCTTTACGCGCCGCGCCTGGTCGCCGGCCGCTGGTATTCCTCCGGCGAGCCGGGCGCCGTCGTCGTCTCGACCGACCTCGCTCAAGAGAACAAGCTGCACGTCGGGGACACGATCGACCTCGAGATCGGCGCCGCCCGGCGGCCGTTCGAGGTCGTCGGAATCGCGATCGACAATAGCATTTTCCTTGGAAGCACGGTCGCGGGCAAAGTGTTCCTTTCGGAAGACGTCGTCGAACGGATGGAGAACCGCGAGGGCTGGGCGACCTTTTTCGCGCTCGGCTTCGACCAGCACGATCCCGCGACGGTCCAGCAGCGCCTGGGCGATTTGGCGAGTCGTTTCAAAGCCTACCAGATGGGGAGCGGCTCGGCGTATCAAGAGGTCGACAGCGCCAAGGAGCAATCGCGCATCCTTTCGCTCGCCCTGTACGCCATGACCCTCCTGATCGGCGCGATGGGTGCGCTCGGCGTTTTGAACACGCTCACTCTCAACGTCCTCGAGCGCCGCCGCGAAATCGGCGTGCTTCGCGCGATCGGCGCGCAAGACGCCGGCCTGGTGCAAGTGTTTTTGACCGAAGGGCTGGCCCTGGGACTGGGCGGCTGGATCGTCGGCGTCCTGATCGGCTATCCGCTCGGCCAATTCCTGGTAAGCCTCATGCAGTCCGTCCTGTTTCACATCGACTATATCGTCAGCCCCGCGATGATCGGGACCAGCCTGCTTTTCGCGCTGGCCCTCGCTGCGCTCGCCAGTCTCGCACCTGCGCTCGGCGCGGCGCGCCTGCGCGTGGGTCAGGTGCTTCGTTACGAGTGAAATGAGGGGAACGCCATGCCGGACTCGACGTCGCCGCACAGCAGTGAAACCTCCCAAAGCAAAGCGATGGTCATTATCCACGGCGCGGGCACCTGGCCGGACGGGTATTGGAATGCCATCGTCGCCCGAGAGCCGTTTCACGGGCTGTCGTTCGCCACGGTGGGAGTGCGCTACTCTCAGATCTTTGAGGCGCCTCAAGCGCCCAGCGCGCCCGGGTATCCGGACGCGGCCAAGTTTCAGAGCGACTTTGTAAACCTGCTGGCATGGGAGCGCATTTCGAGCGAGCTCAGCGCCCGCGGTGTCGCTTCCCTGACCCACATCGCTTCGCTCGCCCAGGTCGGCATCCAGGACCTATCGCTCGATCCCCGCAAGATCATCCTCGGCGCGCTGTCCCGCTCCCTGTTCGGACTCGACTTTGTGCAGTTGGTCACCCAGATCGCCTCCACCCCCTTCTTCCATGACAAGCCGATCGTCGAGCTGGCCCAACAGGTGGCTGCCTATCTCTACGACTCGTCCATTGCCGGTCCGGTCCGCAAGCAGCTCGTCGACGGCCTCCAGGCCGCACAGGCGTACGACGATATCGTGCTGGTCAGCCACAGCCTCGGCACGATCGTCGCATTCGACGTGCTCGCCGAGAGGACCGAACTGATTCCCAAGATTTCGCATTGGCTGACTCTGGGCTGCCCGATCCACAAGGTCTTGCTTTTGCGCCCGACCAAGCTGACCGTTCCTCTGCCGCACGCCCGGATCCCCAACTGGTTCAATCTTTACGACACGTCCGATTTCGTCGGCGGCGCATTGGGACCGACCTTCGGCTTGTTCGGTTGTTTCGTGCACGACATCTTTGTCAAAGTGGCAAATGAGATGCCCCAAGCGCACGACTATTTCGACAACCTCGCGTCGCTGGAAGTGATCGCCAGCACGCTCCGTTGACTCGATTGCATCAAGACCCCATTTGCTCCGGTGGCCCGGGGCGATTTCAATTCGTCAGAGGTGACCATGCCGGCAGTTTTGTTGTTCGATATGGACGGAACGCTTATCGAAGACTCCATGGATACGTTTTTGCCTCCCTACTTTGCCGCGCTCACGAACAAGCTCGCCGGCCTGGTCCCGCCCGAGAAACTGGTCGCACAGCTCACGGCGTCCACGCAGGTCATGATGGCGAACGACAACCCGTCTCGCACGAACGCGCAGGCGTTCGCGCAAGACTTTATTCCCAAGCTGGGCGTGGACCGCGAGCGGTTGATGCCGCTCATCGAGGATTTCTACGTGCGCGAGTACGGCGAGCTCAGAGCCTACGTCAAACCGATCCCAGATTCCGTCCGCGTCGTCTCCCGCGCGTTCGAGTTGCAGCGCACGGTGGTCGTCGCGACGGCGCCGCTCTTTCCACGCACCGCGCTGCTGCAACGACTCGACTGGGGCGGACTCGCCGGGTTTCCGTTCGCGCTCGTCACGGACTATGAAACCATGCACGCCAGCAAGCCAAACCCGGCTTACTATCGCGAGATTGCGGCGCTCGTCGGCCGCTCGCCGCAAGACTGCGTCATGATCGGAAACGAGGCGAAGATGGACATCGTCCCGGCGCACCGCGCCGGCATGAAGACGTTCTGGGTGACGACGAGCCGCGACCCGGACGTGCCGGCGGACTGGCGCGGCACGCTGGCCGATTTCGACCGTTTGCTCGAGAGCGGCGCGCTCTAAGCCAATTCAGGCTTGCCAACATCATCTTTTGTGGTATAATGGGTGCACCGTCGGGCGGTTGGCTCAGTTGGTTAGAGCGCTACGTTGACATCGTAGAGGTCATAGGTTCGACTCCTATA
>JAMCRS010000117.1:628-9056 GCA_023380675.1 Chloroflexota bacterium | reverse complement strand
GAGCAGGATCATAGGCAAGGTGCCGATGGCCGCCACTGCCATCAGTTGGTTCCAATTCGTGCCGTTTTCGCCCATGAAGAGCGAGATACCCAAGGGGAGCGGACGCAGCGAATCCTTGGAGATGATGATGAGGGGCCAGATATACATATCCCACGCTTCGCGGAACGTAAATACGCCCAGGGCGGCGAGCGCCGGCTTGCAGAGAGGCATGACGATCTGCGCGTAAATCCGCAGCTCGGACGCGCCGTCGATACGCGCCGCTTCGATCAGGTCATTGGGAATGCCGAGCAGGTACTGGCGCATCAAAAAGACGCCGAAGCCTTCGACGAGGAACGGGACGATCAACCCCTGGTAGGAATTCTGCCAATCGAGCTGCTTGATCACAAGAAAGAGCGGCACCATCGTCACTTCGAGGGGCAGCATCATCGTGCTGAGGATGAGGAGGAAAAGAAGATTGCGTCCCTTGTAGCGGAACTTGGCGAGACTATAGCCGGCGAGGGACGCGAAGAGCAGATTCCCAGCCGTGATCGCGCCCGCGACGACCGTGCTGTTGATGAAATAGCGCGTGAAATCCTGCGACTCCCATGCCGTGGGGTACGACAGCCAATCGATCGGATTGGGAAACCACTGCAGGGGATAGGCGAAGATGTTTTCCATCGTCTTGAAAGACGAGGCGATCATCCAGTAGAAAGGCAGCAGGGCGACGAGGACGACCACGATCAGGAGAGGGTAAGTAATCACCGCGCTCCGCAGCCGGCGCCAGAGATCAAACATCTCAGTCCTCCCCACGCGAGAACAAACGGATTTGAAAGATCGTAAAGATCAGCATGGCGACAAAGAGGAACACGCTCATCGCCGCGGCGCGGCCCATCTTGAAGAACTCGAATGCCGTCTGGTAAATGAACAGCGGCAGGACGCGGGTCGCGTCTGCCGGCCCGCCGCCGGTCATGATCAGGGGAACGGCAAAGACCTTGAGCGCGACGATCACGCTCATCACGACGACGAGCATCGTCGTCGGTTGGAGCAGCGGCAGCGTAATGTGGCGGAATTGCGCCCATCCGTTCGCGCCGTCGATCTGCGCCGCCTCGTAGTATTCTTCCGGGATCGCCTGCAGGCCAGCCAGGAAGATGACCATATAGTAGGGCGTGGCGCGCCAGATGCCGATAATGACCACCGCCCACAGCGCCCACGCGCTGCTGCGCAGCCAGGGGATGGGATCGACGCCGAACCAGCCGATGATGGTGTTCACCACGCCGTCCTGTTGATACATGAAGGTCCAGACGACGGCGTTGACCACCGCGGGCATGACGACCGGCATGAACACCGCCGCGCGGAACAGGTTCTTACCGCGAATGCCCCGGTTGAACAACATCGCCAGGCCCAGCGACAGCACCCACATGGGTACGACGCTGAAGACGACGTAAGCTACCGAAACTTGCACGGAATGGATAAAGTTCGGATCTTGAACCAGGTCGACAAAGTTATCGAGCCCGATATAAACGGGAGGACTGAGTAGATCGTAACTCGTCAGGCTGATGTAAAACGCTTGGATCATCGGGAAGAAACGGAAGATGGCAATCACGGCAATCGCCGGAAACAGTATGGCATAGCCAAACAGCGCCTGTTTCGTGGCGAGATTCAGGCGGCGCGGTCTGGGCAGCGAGCGGTTTTGAGAAATGGACTGGTCGGTCATGCCGTCTCCAGGTCGTCGGGTAGAGGCGCCAAGAACGACGCCTCTACCCGGTTACTGCGAGCTAATCCTACTGGGCCGCCATGGCTTTGTCGATAGCTGCCTGGGCGGCGTCGAGCGAAGTTTTTGGATCAGCGCCATCGTAAACGACGCTTTCCACGGCCTTGCCGACATCCGTTGCGATCTCGTTGGCGTACGAAGAGCGGATGTACCAGGTCGCGGTTTGAACGTCCTTCATATGCACGGCAAAGAAGGGGAAATCCTTGGCGGTTTGGGAATCGGCCACGCCCTTGACCGGCTGGACGAAACCCGCCTTGGCCAGCCACTGGTCCGGCTTGCCGAGCATGAATTTGATGAAATCCCACGCCGCGGTCTTGTTGTCGGCAGGGCGGTTCTGATAGACGCCCCACGCCCAACCGTAGACCATGGTATGCGGGTTTGCGGGATCTACTTGCGGCAGACCGACGACGGTGAAATCGTTCTTGACCTTCGAAGCGGTGACTTGGGCGGTTGCCCAGGGGCCCGTAATCCACATCGCTTCAAACCCGTTGGTAAAGTCCGTGTTCGGGTTGGCCGGTGTGTTCTGGGTATTCTTGGGATCGCCGCACGCCTTGGTGACATCGCGCCACAGCGTCAATGCCTTGACCGCCTCTGGACTGTTGACGGACACGGTCTTGCCGTCGGCACTCAAAACCTTGCCGCCGAACTGCTCGATGATGGGCTGCAAGTCCTGCATCTCCCACCGCGCGCTCGAATACGGAAACTCGAAAGCCTTTTGAACCGTTCGGTTGCCGTCGACTTTTTTCAGCTTGGGGCAAAGCGCCAGCAAGTCGTTCCAGGTTTTGGGCGCGTCCTTCACGGGATCGAGCCCGGCAGCCTGGAACAGCTTGTTGTTGATGAAGAGGCTCATCGAATTGCCCTGGTAGGGCAGAGTATAAACCTTGTTGTCGAACGTGCCGGCCGCCAGGCCGCCGTCAGAATACTTGGCGGCGAGCTCGGCATAGTCCTTGACTCCGAATACGCCAAGGTTGACCGGTTCCAGAACGCCCTTGTTGTAGTAGGCGATATAGTAGGACGCGTCGGCGTCCATGATGTCCGGGCCGGTCCCGGTCGCAAGGGCCGCATTGAGTTTTGTGTTAAGGTCGGAGGAGGCCAGGTTCGTCAGATTGACCGTGACGTTCGGCCGGACGGCCTTGTACTGCTGGATCAGATCCTTGAGGTACGCCGTCATCGGGGCATACTCGTGAATCCAGAACTCGAGTGTGATCGGCTCCGATGGAAAAACAAAACTGCTCGACGCCGCGGCCGCGGGTGCCGTGGCGGCGGCCGGCGCGCTAGTGGGCTGGGCCGGTGCGCTGGTGGGCTGGGCCGGTGCGCTGGTGGGCTGGGCCGGTGCGGCCGCTGGGGCGCAGGCGGCAAACACGAGCGCGAACAGTGCGAGCATCATTAGAACGGGGAGAGTCCTTTTGAACGTTCCCATTTCTTCTCACTCCTTGATTTTTGGGACTGACAGGATCGGCTCAGAGTACTACGCTGTACGTCTTCCTCTTGGTCGTCACCTCCTCGCGGACTTGCGCGTGTGTGCGCGTGTGGGTCACGCGCCGATCTCCTTCAAGCGCGCCAGTATGTCGGGTCGCAGCGGCGAAAACACGTCGAGCGCTAGAACGTATTCGTCCAGACTCTCGATCGAGTGCTCGACGCCGCTCGGAATGTGCGCGATCTCTCCCGGTCCAAGCACGTAGGTATCGGTTCCAATGACGAACCGCATACGTCCTTTGAGCATGATACTGAATTGCTCCGCTTCGTGTTGATGGGGCTTGCATTTCAGATTTGGGAAGGCTTCGTGCATGCAGAGCATGGACTGGTCGCCCACGATGCTTTGCCGGGACATGCCGGCCGGCAGAGACAGGCTCGGGACGACGTCTTTGGGAATGTTGGACCAGGAATAGATAGGCATCTTTGACTCACTTGTCCGTCGAAGTTGGGATTTTATCGCTAGCTTTTTCGATGGAATTCAAGAGCCGCCTGGCGGTGCTTTCGTGATGTTCGTTGGCGTATCGCTCGGCCTTCACCACATCGCCCATCTCGAGCATCTGCACGATCTGCCGATGGTCCTGTGTGAACTGCTCGAGGCGGCCGGGCAGGATGATACTGATGTTGCGGAACCGTTCGCTCGCGTCGTAGAGGTTCTGCAAAAGGGATTGGAGGTGCGGGGCGTGGGCGGCCTGCCAGATCACTTCGTGGAACGCGCGGTTGAGCACCAGGACGCTGTCCACGTCTTTCGCGTCGACAGCCTTTTCCATTTCCTGAAGGATCTCTTTCAGGCGGGCATAGTCCGAGGGAGCAAGGTGAGGCGCCGCGAGCCGCGCCGCCAAGCCATCCAGGACCGCGCGGATGTGGTAGCTCTCGATGATCTCTTCCTGGGAGAGCTCGGTCACGACCGCACCTTTGTGCGGAAGCATGGTAACCAGCCCGGCGACTTGCAGGCGATGAAGCGCTTCCCGAACCGGCATTCGGCTGACACCCAAGTCCTTCGCCAGATCGTCAGCGATAAGGCGTTCTCCAGGCGAATACTTGCCGGAAAGGATCGCGTCACGGATGCTATCGGTCACGATTTCCTGCATCGTTCGGTATGTAGCGGCCATCGACCGTCCTTGCCTTTCGTTGAGGAACAGACTATAATGGATAATGTATCCAATATCCAATATCCATTCTATCCAAATAACGTCAAATTGTCAATATGCCAGCCGGCATGCCGACAGCGTGACAAAGATGCAAACTAGCAGGCAAAGTCAGGAGCAAAAATGCAAAAAATGACGCACCGCGAGCGCGTACTCGCCGCTCTCTCCCATCAGCAACCGGACCGCGTACCGATCGATCTGGGATCCACGCCAGTCACCGGTATTTCGACTAAAACGTACGAACGCCTACTGACTTTTCTCGGCTTGGAATTGGGGCAGACCGAAACCTTTGATCGCGCCGCGCAGATCGCGAATGTCGATTCGAGCGTGTTGGAGTTGTTGGGCATCGACACGCGGGGCATCGTGGTGGGTCTGCCGGATGCCGGGCCGCACGTCGATTCGACCAACGAGGACGCCTACACGGACGAATGGGGTCTGGTGCGAAAGAGGCCGCCGAACGCGGATACCTACTTTGTTGCGAACGCTCCACTCGACGGCGAGATCTCGACCCAGGATATTTTGAACTATCGCTGGCCCACGCCGCAGGACGCGGGACGCATCCGGGGCTTGCGCGAGCAAGCGCTCAGCTTCCGCGCCCAGGACGATTGGGCCATCGTCCTCTCGCTCCCGGGCAGTTTCATTCAGCACAGCCAGCTCCTGCGCGGTTTTTCCAGCTGGTATCTCGACGCCGCAGCTGACCAAGCTCGTCTCGCTACGCTCCTCGATCAAGTCATGGCAATCCAGATGGCGACCTGCGGCTACATCCTGGACGCGGTCGGCGATGTGGTCGACGTGGTGTTCACGTACGACGATCTGGCGATGCAGGATCGGCTGATCGTTTCACCGGCCACATATCACAAGTTGCTCGAGCCGCGCCTGCGAAAATTCGTGGAATACCTTCGGAGCAAGACCTCCGCCAAGATCGTCTACCACACGGACGGCGCGGTCCTTCCCGTGTTGAACAGCCTGGCCGACATGGGGATCGACGCGATCAATCCGGTCCAGGTCTCGGCCAAAGGGATGGGCGATACGGCCGCGCTCAAGAAAGAGGTTGGAGATCGGCTCGCATTCTGGGGCGCGATCGATACGCAGTCGACGCTGCCGTTTGGAACGCCGGACCAGGTCCGCACGGAAACGCGGCTTCGTATCGAACAACTGAACCAAGGCGGCGGCTACGTCCTTGGCTCGGTCCACAACATTCAGGCCGATGTCCCGGCAGAAAACGTCGTCGCGATGTACGAGGCCGCGCTGGGAAAGAGTCTGGTCGACAAGGGGAAACCGAGCAGCCGGTAGCCGGGGCAGGCGCGATCCAGCGTATAAGGCCACGGGGCCAAAGGACGCGGTATTCACCACGCTCTCTCGCCATCCGCGCACGGTCGATTTGGTTTCGCTCGGATCGCGTGATATACTGGTACCAGCACATTTGACTTGCTCCACCGGTCAACCTCCCGCGCGATCATCGTCAGGTTTCTGCGTTTCGGCTCGGTCGGAAGGGAGCATCCGCTTGGCGACCATTGGTGGAACGCAACAAGAGCATCTGCGCTACCCTTTGCTACAAAAGGCATCGACCGCTTGACGCCGCGCCATCCTGGATGGCTGCGCGCCATAGGTTCGATGTCTTTATTTTGCCACGAGACCGATTCGGGGTGACCAGTGAACGCGATCCAAGTCACACATCTCAGACGCATCTACACGACGCGCATCGGCGTCATCCGACGAACGACGAAACAGGTTGTGGCTGTAGACGGCATCGATTTCGAGGTCGAGCGGGGTGAGCTGTTCGGGCTGGTGGGGCCGAACGGCGCGGGCAAGACGACGACCGTCAAGATGCTGACGACGCTGCTCACACCGACCGAAGGCCAGGCACGGATTCTTGGTTACGACGCCGCACGCGAGGCGGAAAGGGTCCGACCGCATATCGGATTCATCTTTGGAGGCGAGCGCGGCCTGTACTGGCGGCTCTCCGGCCACGACAACCTGGTTTACTTTGCTAATCTGTATCACGTTGCGCCCGAGGTTCAGAAAAAGCGCATCCCGCTGCTGCTGGAACTCGTAGGCCTCGCCGGGCGCGGGGACGAAAAAGTAGAGGGCTATTCGCGCGGGATGAAACAGCGTCTGCACATTGCGCGCGCCCTCCTCCACGATCCGGAGGTCCTTTTTCTCGACGAGCCGACGATGGGCCTCGACCCGGTGGGCGCACGAGAACTGCGGCAGGTCATCTGCAGCCTGCAGGAGCAACAAAAGACGATTCTGCTGACAACGCACTATATGTTCGAAGCCGACGCGCTCTGCAAGCGGGTCGGCGTTATCGATCACGGAAAGATCGTGGCGCTGGATACGCCGGCGGGACTCAAGCGCTACGTGCAGGATTTGTCCGTGGTCGAGTTCGAGATACCGGGCATTCCGGCGGACGCGCTCGATCGCATCAAGGCGTTGGATGGCGTGAATATGCTGTCGCTCGAAAACCGCGACCAGAAGCAAGCGCTGCGCGTTCACACGCGCAGTGGCGCGGCGATGGTGGCGCCGATCGTCAACACTCTGCAAGGGCTGGGACTGCGGGTGGATAACGTGGTCGTGCGCGAGCCGACGCTCGAGGATGCCTACGTGAGGCTGGTCGGAGGCAAGGGATGAGCCGGCTCGAGTGGTACCTGCGCGTCACCTGGACCACTGGAAGGATGTATCTCGCGCAGGTTGCGGTGGACCAATTCGCGGTATCCGGCATCGTGCTGCAGCCGCTCTTTGTAGCCCTCCTGGCCATCTACATGCTGCGCGATACGCCGGGATTTCAAGCAATCTACGTCATCGTCGGGAGCGGGATGACAGGCTTGTGGACTGGGACGTTGTTCTTCAACACGAACGGCATCCTGGCGGAGCGATGGAGCGGCAGCCTCGAGTACATCGTCGGCAGCTCGACGCACCTGTCGACGATCGTCGTCGGCAAATCCACCGTCAACGTGCTGCTGTCTCTTACTTCAATGCTCTTCTGTTATCCTTTCGCCGCGTACGTCTTTGGCTATTCGATCAGTATCAACGAACCGCTGGCGTTCGGCGTCTCGCTCGTCTTGACGGCGCTGGCGCTGCTCTCACTTGGCATGGTGATCGCGCCGCTGATGGCTCTTCGGCCGGGAAGCGAGATCTGGCTCAACGTGTTCGAGTTCCCTATGTACATCGTCGGAGGATTCTTGTTTCCGATCGCGCTCTTGCCGGCGTGGACGACGCCGATCTCGTACGCGCTGGCTCCGTACTGGGCCGCACGCGCGCTGCATGCGACGTCGAGCGGGGCTGCGACTCTGGAAGAGTTAGTCCTTTGCTGGGGAATGCTGATCGCCTCCTGTGTGATCTACTGGTTTCTCTCCGCGTGGCTCTTTCGGACGGTGCTGCGGCGCACACTGATCGAAGCCAGCCTATCGCGGCAGTGAAAGGGAAGGGCTGGTTATGATCGCCTCACTGCGTGTTTTCCTCAGCGGCGCATGGCTCGCGTATAACGCCCTTTTCGATTGGGCCAATCCAACCGGCTATGTCGTCTCCAAAATCCTGGGTCCTTTTACGTACCTGCTGTTCTTCGTGCTGTTGGGAGTATCGGCGACCGGCCGGAGCAGCGCCGACTTTTACATCGTGGGCAATGCGCTGGTGATGGCGTCGCTCAGCAGCTTTGCCGCGGTGAGCCTCGCCATTATGAATGAACGTTCGTACGGCACCCTGGTCTACTTGATCGCGTCGCCGGCGAACCGGCTCGCGATCTTTTTCGGACGCGCTTTGATCAATATCCTCGACGGCGCGGCGAGCGTGGTCATTTGCTTTGCGTGGGGCCTGGTCCTCGGGCTGGATTTGAGTCGATGCAATCTCCCCGGGCTAGCGCTGGCAGTCCTGGTGGTGACGATCAGCGCGACCGGGCTCGGGCTCTTGCTGGGGAGCGCAAGCTACATCACGTTGAATATTCTTTTCATCGTCATCATATTTTAATAAACTAAACGGTCGAACTAATATCATCTCATTCGAAGTTATACCGTTCACAGAAAGTTCTTCTTTTAACCCGCGAATTGCAGCGTCGACGTAC
>JAMCRS010000117.1:0-618 GCA_023380675.1 Chloroflexota bacterium | reverse complement strand
TCGTCAACACCGTCTTTTTCCTGCTGCTCGTTTTCAGCGGCGCCAATGTTCCTCTGGAGCGGCTGCCGGACTGGATGCAAGCCGTTAGCACGGTGCTGCCGCTGACGCGCGGGATTCAGGCGGCCCGGCTATTCGTGGACGGCGCGCCGTTTGGGGAGGTCTGGCCGCTCATCGCCGGGGAGTTGGCGGTTGGGGCGATCTATGCCTTGGCGGGATTCAGCATATTCCAATGGTTTGAATCGCAAGCGAGAAGACGGGGCACGCTCGAAGCATTCTAGGTCTCCCCTTATTTGGCATCGTTGAGCGAACTGCACTTGGACAGCCCGGCAAAGGTGTTTCGGAGCAGCGACGCACGCAAATGGTATCTGCGTAGCCGGCATCGGACGCCAATCGCATTCGCCCAACGCAAGCAACAACGCGGTGGCGCCAGTCGGTCGGACTGGCGCCACCGCGGTTTCTAGTTCTCGATCCGAATGTATTCCTGCGAGCGCTCCAACTTCTCGTCGGCGCGAGGATATGGGCTATGTGCAGGTCAGCCCCGAGCGCCCAGCAATGCCTTATTACGTCGATCGGTCGCCTTTCGGCGACAATTCCGCGCAGCGATAGAGCATTGAAGTA
>JAMCRS010000116.1:1290-8079 GCA_023380675.1 Chloroflexota bacterium | reverse complement strand
TGGCGCCGGCGGACGCCGGGCGTCTGGCGGTCGGCGCTGATCGTCTTCGGCTTGACGGCGGTCTTTTGGGGCGTCAGCCTCCTGACCGGCGGTGAATTCATCCCGCGCCTTGCGCGTTTTGGGATCGTCGCGATCGCTCTAGTCGGACCCAGCTTTCGATCGCTCGGCGGCGTCTTTCTGATTCTTCCCGCGCTGGGTCTCCTCCTCACTTGGCGCAGCCGCGGCGCCGGTCGTCTTGCGGCCGCATTCTTTCTCGTGACCGCGCTTCAGAGCCTTTCCCTCCAGATCGCCCATTTGACGTTCAACGTGGGCTACTATTGGGTTGAAAAGTCATTCTTCGTCTGGGTCTTTCCCCTTGCCCTGCTGAGCGTCTTTCCGGTTGCCTGGGGAATTGAGCGAGCGTTGGCCGTACGGAGGATCTCCGCCCCGGCGGTCGCGGCGGGCTTTGGCTTGACGGTTGCGGTTCTGGCCTTCGTCGTCGTGGTCGCCTTTCCCGCGACATTCGGGTCGCCCATGAACGAACAGGAGATACAGGTCGCGCTGTGGGCGAGAGAGCACCTGGACACGCAGCAGATCAATTACATCAGCCGAAAAGGACTGATACCGCAGTGGCTAGGAGCCGGCTTTTGGGGCGAAAACTATCCGGACGACCTGTCATTCGGCCAGGCGCAACTAGGGCCGAAAACGTACGAAGAGTGGCGCGACGATCCGTCTTGGGGCAAGTATCTATACATCACGAGCGACCAACATCTCCCCCTCGGCCCGGAGGTGAAACAAGTAGAGAGGATCGGCGACGCCGTGATCGTGTCCCGCCTCGCGGACCAAGCCCGTCCGGCCGGCGCCGGCGCGCCCGAGGGACGGTTCGGCGACGCGCTCGCCCTGGTCGACTATCAGTTGCCTTCACGGACGCTGCGGGCTGGGGACGTGATCTCGTTCACGGCCGCGATCGAGACCGCGAGCATTCCCGCTCACTCGGTCGTATGGCGCTTGCAGCTTCGCGATCCTGACGGCAGCGCGGCGGCCGAGGCCCGCACTATTCCCTTCGGCGACAAATATCCTCTGCAGCGCTGGCCGGACGGAAATCGAGTGGACCAGCAGTTCGTCCTCGCCTTGCCTGACGATCTGACCCCCGGCCGGTATGGACTGGCGCTTGGCTTGTACTATGTAGGCAGCGGTGACCCTTTGACCTGCCACTTGCCGGACGGTACGACCGACGACGTATTGTCCTTGGGGCAAATCAAAGTGGAACTGCCGCGCCCGACGGAACAGGAGATTGGTTCTCTGACGCGGACCGACCTTCACCTGGGGAGTGCGATCTCTCTGCTGGGTTATCGGGTAGAAACGAATTCGCCGGCCCATGCCGGCGATTCGTTGACCGTCTATTTGTATTGGCAAGCGCTGGCGACGCCGCCGAGTGATTATACCGGGTTCGTGCACCTGCTCGACCCCTCCGGCGTGCTGCGCGCCCAAAGCGATTCCACGCCGCGCAACGGCGCTTATCCGACCTCGATCTGGGCGCCGGACGAGATCGTCGGCGACCCGCGGACCCTCACGCTCCCGGCCAATGCGCCCCCGGGCGAATACCGCATTGAAGTAGGCATGTACGAATGGCCCAGCTTACGGCGGCTGCCGGTGACTAGAGCCGGGGTCGTGCAGGGCGATCACATCCTTCTGCCTCAAACCATCCTCGTTCAAGCCAAATAGCCGCTCGCCGGCACCTACGACATGCCGTTGACCAAGTGATAGTAGACGTCGTTCCAACGCAGTTCCCGCTTGAACTCACGCACCGTGGTTTTGTCGTCGATCACCAGGAATTCCATCCCGGCCATTTCCGCGAAATCCTCCAGGTGCTCTACCGTCAACCCCTGACTAAAGCCGGTGTGGTGCGCTCCGCCTGCGAGGATCCACGCCGTCGCCGCGGTCTTGAGATCGGGCTGCGGAGTCCAGAGCGCGCGGGCGACCGGCAGCTTTGGCAGCGGCTGAGCGGGGTCGACCACGTCCACTTGGTTGACGATCATCCGAAAGCGACCGCCAGCGTCGACGACGCTGGCGTTGACGGCGCGGCCGCTCCGCGAGGTGAACACCAGCCTCATCGGGTCCGCCTTACCGCCGATGGAGAGCGGGTGGATTTCCAGGGATGGCTTGTCGCGTGCGATTGACGGGCAGATTTCGAGCATGTGAGCGCCCAGGACCTGGCCGGCTCCGGTCAGTTGATAGGTATAGTCCTCCATGAAGGACGTGCCCCCGGTCAGACCGGCGCTCATCACCTTCATCCCCCTGACGAGCGCGGCCGTCTTCCAGTCTCCTTCCGCGCCAAAGCCGTACCCGTCGGCCATTAGACGCTGGACTGCGAGCCCGGGGAGTTGCGGCAGCCCCGTCAAGTCCTCGAACGTATCGGTGAACGCTTTGAAACCACCCTGATCCAGAAACGCCCTCAGCCCCAGCTCGATCTTCGCCGCCTCACGCAGCGCCGGCCGCGCGCTGCCGCCGGCGCACAGTGGCTGGGCAACAGAGTACTCCCCATCGTACTCCTCCACCAGGCGGTCCACTTGCGCGTCCCGTACCTCCGCGATGCTGGATGCGAGCTCTCCCATGCCGTAGCCGTTGACCGAGTAACCCAATCGGAGCTCCGCCTCGACCTTGTCCCCTTCGGTGACGGCGACCTCGCGCATATTGTCGCCAAATCGGGCGATGCGCATTCCCTGGGCATCGTGCCATGCGGCGGCCGCGCGCATCCAGGTCGCAAGCGAGGCCAGCGTCTCGTCATCCTGCCAATATCCAACCACGACCTTGCGCTTGAGTCTCATCCGGCTGGCGATAAAGCCAAACTCGCGATCGCCGTGCGCCGATTGATTGAGATTCATATAGTCCATGTCGATCGTCGACCACGGGATCTCGCGGTTGAACTGTGTGTGCAGGTGGACGAAGGGCTTGGCGAGTGTTTTCAAGCCGGCGATCCACATTTTGGCCGGCGAAAAGGTGTGCATCCATGTGATCAGCCCAATGCAGTTGGGGTCGGCGTTGGCTTCCATCGCCAATTGGCGTATGGCGTCCGGGGTAGTCAGGACTTGCTTGAAGACGACGCGGACCGGAATTTTATCCGAGGCGTCGATGGCACGCGCAATCTGTTTCGAATTCTCCGCCACCTGCTCCAAGGCTTCATTTCCGTACAGGTGCTGGCTGCCGGTGACGAACCAAACTTGAAGACTCTTAAGGTCAATCATAGTCGACTACTCCTTTGAGCTGGCGGTCCGCCGCATTGCGGCGGGCCGTAGGCCCTGCCGACGCCGCTTTCGAACGGCGATCGGTCGGCGCCGCTCCTTTTTCGAATGATGACTCTAGACAAGAGTATACATTCCCCGCCGGCAATGTCAATGTCTTGTCGCATGGTCGTGCCGCATGGTCTATCGGTGCTCAAGTCGACTCTTGACTCTATGAAAAGCGTGCCAGCTTGTCACCCTTATTTTTAGGTCATGATTCCCGAACGTGTCTACCCTGAGAGTGTGGAGAAACATCGTGTCACGCCTGCCCTGGCGGGACCGTGGCTGTGGTAAAGTGCGCCACAGTCATGCCAGGGTCGCGAGAAGGCGGTGTCTGCCGACGTCGCCTCGCAAGCGAGGCGCGCGATCTCGCGCGGTGAAAGAAAATCGCGCGACTCACGTCAACGCATGCGCCAAGAGGCTCGTCGCAGCGTCCAGTTCCCGGCGGTTGCCCCGCGCGCTCCAACTTGAATTCGATGGGTATTCATCTTGAATCCGCGATTTGGCCCTGTTCTTCCCGAGGATAACGGCACAGGTAAGTCCCCTTGAAAACGCTTGAAAGGATTCAAGTTGCGCCCTATGCCCTCGGTACCGCTTTGAACAATCTCGCATATTTCGACAGATACCGTTCCGCAAGGTCAAGGCAATTGGGGCGCTGTGCTGGTCCGCGCGACGCTGTTGCGCAAGGGGTGGGAGTGGGCGAGTGCCGGGCGCATATCCAAAACCACCTCGCCCGGCTCGGGCGCGCCGAACGGCGTCGGCAACGCGAGCCCGGGTGCGCAAAACAAAACCTCCCGGGTCGAGTCCCGGGAGGTCGATCGATCATTCTTCGGGACGCCGGCGCTCCAGCAAGTCGATCACCCGGCTGACGATCGCGTCGATCCGCCGCATGAGCCGCCAGCCGATCGATTTGAAGTTGGACCAGGTGTAGCGCAGCCGGCTGACCGCTACGCGCTGAGGCGGCCTCGCGCCCCGCTTGACCGCGCTCCACTCGATCGCGCAAGACGCCCAGGTCAGTCCCGCGCCAAAGCCCACCATGATCAGGTGGTCCCCCGGGTTGATCCTCCCGGCGTCGATTGCTTCGCACAGCGCAATCGGGATCGAAGCGGCAGAGGTGTTGCCATACTGCTCCAGATTGACAAAGACGCGCTCGGGCGGGAGCTTGAGCGACTTGGCGGCGCTTTCGATGATGCGCACGTTAGCCTGGTGAGGAATAAAGAGGTCGATCTCTTCGAGCGGCCAGCCCGCTTTTTCCGCGGCCTGGCGCGCCGCCTGGGCCATCACTCGCGTCGCAAAGCGGTACACTTCGCGGCCATTCATTTTGATATAGTGCATGTTCGAGAGGACGCTCTCGGCGCCGGTCGGATGTTTCGAGCCGCCTCCCGGCACGATTAGCAGCTCGCCCCCGGAGCCGTCCGAGCCGAGCACGGACGAGAGTATTCCGCCCGGCTCCTCGCTCGCACGCAGCACGACCGCGCCCGCGCCGTCGCCGAATAGGACGCAGGTCGACCGATCGCTCCAGTCGGTGATGCGAGAGAGCGTCTCCGATCCGACGACTAGGACCGTGTCGTACATCCCGCCGCGAATCATGCCGGCGGCGGTGGAGATCGCGTAGACAAAGCCGGAACAACCCGCTTCCAGGTCGTACGCCCCGGCCCGTTCCGCGCCGATCGCGTCCTGCACCAGGCAGGCCGTGGCCGGAAAGACGTATTCGGCCGTCGCCGTTGCGACGATGACCAGGTCGATGTCCCGCGGGCTCACGTCTGCCGACTCGATCGCCTCGCGCGCGGCGTGCACCGCCATCATCGCGGTCGACTCTTTGGACGAGGCGATGTGGCGCTGCCCGATGCCGGTCATCTCGCGGATCCACTTGTCAGTTGTGTCGACCGTTTTGGCGAGGTCTTCGTTGGTGAGTACGTTGGGCGGGACGTATTTGCCCCAACCGATAATGTGCGCATAACGGGGCATCACAGGCTCCTGGGAATCTGACTTGCTGGCCGTTCTTCCGGCGCGGCCGGTCGCGACGCGAGGTCGCGCGGCGGGTTCCCGGCTAAGCGGCAAAGCTCCGGAAGATGACGGACGCGTTGTGACCGCCGAGTCCGATCGAGTTGGACATGGCGATGTCCACGCGCTTGGCCCTCGCCGTGTTGGGCACCTAGGCCAGGTCGCACGCCGGGTCGGGGGTCTTGTAATTGATCGTCGGCGGCAGCGTGCCTTCCTGGATCGTCTTCAAGCAGACGATCGACTCGATCGCCCCGGCGCCGCCCAGGGTGTGCCCGATCATCGACTTGGTCGAGCTCACCGGGATGTTGTAGGCCTCTTCGCCAAACACCTGCTTGATCGCGCCGGTCTCGATCGGATCGTTCAACCGGGTGCCGGTGCCGTGCGCGTTGATGTAATCGACTTGCGCCGGCTCGATGCGGGCGCGCTTGAGCGCCCACTGCATCGCGCGTCCGATCCCTTCGCCCTCCAGGTCAGGCGCCGCCACGTGGCGAGCGTCCGCGCTCGTGCCGTAGCCGATCACTTCCCCGTAAATGTGTGCGCCGCGCGCCCGCGCGTGTTCCAAGTTCTCCAGGACCAGTACCCCGGCGCCTTCGCCGAGCACGAATCCGTCCCGGGTCGCGTCGAACGGACGGCATGCGGTCGCCGGATCGTCGTTGCGCGTGGAGATGGCGCCCATGACGTTGAACCCCGCGACCGCCAGCGGCGAAAGGCACGCCTCGGCGCCGCCGCAGACGACGGCGTCGACGTCTCCCCGCTTGATCATTTCGGCCGCTTCGCCGATCGCGTTCGCGCCGGTCGCGCACGCCGACACCACCGCCATGTTCGGCCCCTTGATCCCGAACTCGATCGCGACCTGACCGGCCGCGGTGTCCACCAGAATCATCGGAATGAAAAACGGGCTGACCCGGCGCGGACCGCGCGTCTCCAGGATCTTGGCTTGCTCCGGCGCACTCAGCGCGCCCCCCACGCCGCTCCCGATGATGACGGCGATGGTCTCGCTGTTCCGCTCGTCGATCTCCAGGTGGGCGTCGGCGATCGCCTCACGCGCGGCGACCACCGCGAACTGCACAAAGCGCTCCAATCGGCGGGCCTCCTTGACGTCGAAATTGTCGCGTGGATCGAACCCCTTCACTTCGGCGGCGATTTGCGTAGCCAGATTCGAGGCGTCGAACAAAGTGATGCGCGCGATCCCCGAGCGCCCGTCTTTCAAATTCTCCCATGTTGTGGTAACATTGTTCCCAACCGGGGTCAGTGCGCCGATGCCGGTGACCACGACACGCGTGTCGTTCCCCATCTCTTGCTCCTTAGGCTTGACGTTTGGCACGCCGTTCACAATTCGCCGCCGGACCGAGGGCGGACGGGTGTGAATGGTACTTATTATAACACGGAACGCACTGGCACGACGCGCAGCGCCCGGCGCGAAATCCGCACGTGAGGAGGGAACGGTGAAGGAGATCCGGTTCGTGAGTGACTCGACCGCGAATTTGCCCGAGGAGTATGCGCGCATTATCGGTTGGGGCAAATA
>JAMCRS010000116.1:0-1280 GCA_023380675.1 Chloroflexota bacterium | reverse complement strand
CCCGTGTACGTCATTTTCGGCGATCGCAGCTACAAGGATTACTCTGAAATGTCGGTTGCCGAGTTTTACGCTCGCCTGGCGGAGGTCAAGGCCAAAGGGGGCGAAATGCCCAAGACCTCGCAACCCTCTCCCAACGACTTTGTCCAGGCCTACAGCGCACTGATCCGCGAAGGCGCCAAGCACATCATTTCGATTCACGTCACGGCCAAGTCGAGCGGGACCGTGAACAGCGCCAACCTCGCCAAGGACCTGGTGAGCGGCGCGGCGATCCACGTCATCGATTCCGGCAGCACCTCGATGCTGATCGGCTACATGATCGAAGAGGCGTCCAAGGCGGGTGACAATATCGATGAGGCGCTCGCCGCGGTCGACCGCGTCAAGGCTAATTCTAGTCTCTACTTTACAGTGACCGAGCTCGAACATTTGGAAGCCAGCGGACGCACCCTCGGTCACGAGCAAGTGGCTTCCGCCGAGATAAAGATAAAGCCGGTGATCGGGGTGCTCGACGGCGTGCCCAAGGTCGTGTCGCCGGAGCGGACGCAAAAGGCCGCGATCGACAAGGTGATCGAGCTCACCAAGACCGCGATGCTCGGCAAAAAGATCAAAGGGGTTACCGTCGTCCACGGAAATGCCATCGACCGCGCCGAACCGCTCAAGGCGCGCGTGCCCTCTGAGCTTGGCTTTGGCGGCAAGGTCTACGTGACCGATTTCGGTCCGGCTCTGGGCGTGCATTTCGGACAGGGTCTCCTGGGCCTCGCGGTGTACGGAGAATAGCCGCCCGCGGCCGGTCGTGCGGTCTAGGCACGGTGGCCGGCAGCGCAAAAGGGCAGGGCCGGTCCGACCTCGACCGGCGGCCGGCGAGAAACTTTTCTCCACACGGAATGACGAAATGCGTATAGCAGTCGATGCCATGGGCGGCGACGATGCGCCGCAGGCGATCGTCCAGGGTGCCTTGGACGCGGCGCAAGAGTTCAACGCCGACATACTCCTGGTGGGTCAGGGCGAGGCCGTCGAGCGCGAGCTGTCCAAGCGGCAAGCCGACCCGGCGCGCGTTCACGTCGTCGACGCGCCGGACACGATTCGATTCGACGAGCAGCCGGCGATTGCGGTCAAGACGCGCAAAGGGCTCTCGACGCGCGTCATGTGCGACCTGTTCGTGGAGGGTCGCGCCGACGCGTGCGTCACGATGGGACACACCGGCGCGGCACTCGTGGCGGGCACACTGACGTTCGGCCGGATAGAAGGGATCGCGCGGCCGGCCGTCGGGGTGTGGCTCTTTG
>JAMCRS010000115.1:8204-17491 GCA_023380675.1 Chloroflexota bacterium | reverse complement strand
CCGCTGAGACACTTTCCCCTGTACTTCGACGACGGAAACGTTCGCGTCCGGGAGCGTGTACGCCTCAAGGACGCCTCTTCCTGCTGCGGCAGCCGGCGGGGTTGGTTCCTGAGCCGCAAAGACGCCCGGGAGCATGACGAAATCCAGCGCGGCGACGGTCATACCGGTCAAGAGCAGGGCGCTCAATACCGGCATCGTAATAAGGTGTTCGTGGAGCATCGTCGAGAGCAGGTCATGTTTGTTTCGTCTGGCGCGCGCTTGGGTTAGGACGACATAGGAGAAACCGACTGCGAGAGTCCACAGGAGTGCCTTATTGAACGTGTCGAGCGTTTGAAGCATGTCGTATCCTCAGTTCGAGGGGTCAAAAAGTAGAGCGATTATACCATAACCTTATGACCGCGCCAATGCCCGGATACCAAGTTCGCATGAGATTGCACTCCGCTTGTTATGCTATTCACGAACGCGGCTCTTTGCGTTACTATGATGCCAGTCCATCTTTGACCGTGGCACCCCGACGTCGCCAAACGCGACGTCGGGGTGCCAGTTCGCATGGCAATAGCCGGCTCTGCTCACGTGCGCCGGAAAAACGCCGCGCGTCGAACTAGCTCGACGAGACTCGAGGTCGAGAAAGGAGGCTCTCAGGCGAAGGCTGCACTAATTCCGCACGTTCCTTAGTACCGATTGGCCAATGGCTCTGGGCGACAGTCGCCCACAACACCAAGGGAGGTGGAACTCTCATGTCTAGCCAAGTGACTCAGGCGCCCGCCGAGCGAAAAATCGACTGGAGCTCGCTCTGGAAGAAAGAAGACTGGTGGGCAGTTTACGTCGGACTGTTTCTGGTCGCGATCGTTTTTCTGGCGATGCTCATGAATCCAGCCAACTCGCCGCTCAACGTTCTGAAAGGGGCGATGCCCATCGTAGGCTGGCCTACGAAGAACCTCATTCAACACTTCGCGACGAATTGGCCGAATTACGTGTTCATGTACCTGCTGTTGCTCGTCCTCACGGGCGTCGGCGCCACCCTGATGGGCGACAAGGTCGGCAACTACGTCAAGGGCTTTACACTGCTCTTCCTGATCGGTCTGGTCATCCTCATCATCGGCAGCCAGGAAACAATCAATCATTACGGTCTCGAGTATCCGTTTTGGGCCATCGTGATCGGAATGATCGTGGGTAACGTCTGGACGTTCCCGGAATGGTTCCAGGCCGTCTCCAAGCGAACCGAGTTCTTCATCAAGACCGGCATCATCCTGCTGGGCGCGGCGTTATCCTTTACCCAGGTGGTCGCCGGCGGCGGATGGGGCTTTCTCGAAGCGCTGATCATCGTCGCGGCCGGTTTCACCGTGGCCTTCATCATTGGCAAGGCGCTGGGCTTTGATAACAAGTTCGCGGCGGTACTCGGCGCGGGCGCGTCCGTGTGCGGGGTCTCCGCGGCCATCGCCATCGGAAGCAGCGTCAAGAACGAGGAGAAGAAGACCAGCTACGTTGTCTCGCTCGTCATCATCTACGCGCTCGTGTTGATCTTCCTACTGCCGTTCCTGGCGAAGGTCGTCTTCAATTTGAACGATTACGTCGCGGGCGCGTGGATCGGCGGATCAGAGTTGGCGGACGCGGCCGGCCTGGCGAGCGCCGGCATCATCGGTGACAAGGCCGTTCAGGCGTTTTCGTTGGTGAAACTGAACCGCGACGTCATGATCGGTTTCCTCTGCTTGATCATGGGATGGCTTGCGATCACGTCCTGGGAAAAGGTCAAGGGCGGGAAGGTGGACCCGATGGTGATCTGGTACCGCTTCCCCAAGTTCGTCATCGCCTTCTTCCTCGCGTCGTTCATCGTCACATCGTTCGTGGTGTCCTACACGATGCCGGTGGTGAGCGCGCAAATCGTGGCCAATCTGAACACGATCCGCACGTGGCTATTCGTGCTGGCCTTCCTCTGCATCGGCCTGAACACCAAGTTCCGCGAAATGCAAGCAATGGGAGGCAAGCCGTTGGTTGCCTTTACGATCGTCGCGGTCGTCAACGTCGTGCTCGGGTTCATCTGCGCGAACCTGTTCTTCGGCGGTATCATCGCGGCCCCGCTGCACTAGCCTGCCCCTCTCTCCCCTCCGGCGAGGGGAGAGAGGAACTGATGACCTGAAAGAGGAGTATGCTCATGTCAAATAAGACACCTCTCCTGGACGAACTGGAAAAAGGCCCGTGGCCCTCGTTCGTCAAGGACATGAAACAAGCCGCCGAGAAAAAGCCCGCCGCGCGCGACCTACTGCGACAGCTCGAGCTTTCATACAAAGAAAGGATCGGACACTGGAAGCACGGCGGGATCGTCGGCGTCAAAGGCTACGGCGGCGGCGTGATCGGTCGGTACTCCGATCGTCCGGAAGAATTCCCCGAAGTCGCCGAGTTCCACACCTTTCGCGTCAACATGCCGACCGGCTGGTTCTATACGACCAAGGCGCTTCGGCAATTATGCGACGTGTGGGACAAGCACGGCAGCGGCCTGACGAATTTCCACGGCGCGACCGGCGACATCATCCTGCTGGGCGCGCCGACCAAAGAACTGCAGGCCACGTTCGACGAGCTGTCGGAAATCGGATTCGACCTGGGCGGCTCTGGTTCAGACCTGCGCACGCCGAGCGCCTGCGTCGGCCAGGCGCGCTGCGAATACGCCTGCATCGACACGCTCGACATCTGCGACCACATTACTCGTACGTATCAGGAGCAACTGCATCGACCGCAGTTCCCCTACAAGTTCAAGGTCAAGGTCTCCGGCTGCGCCAACGACTGCGTCGCGGCGATCGCGCGGTCGGACATGTCGGTCATCGGCACCTGGAGAGACAAGATCCAGGTCGACGCGGCAGCGGTCAAGGAATACGCTCAGGATTCGCTGGATATCCAGACCGAAGTGGTCGACCTCTGCCCAACGCACTGCATGAAATGGGACGCGGGCAACAAGGCGCTCACGATCGACGACGGCGAATGCAGCCGCTGCATGCACTGCATCAACATGATGCCCAAAGCGCTGCGGCCCGGCAAAGAGCGCGGTGCGACCCTCCTGGTGGGCGGAAAATCGCCCATCGTGCAGGGCGCCCTGCTCTCCTGGGTGGTCGTGCCGTTCATGAAAATGGAGCCGCCGTACACCGAGTTCAAGGCGCTGCTCGAAAAGATCTTCGATTGGTGGGACGAAAACGCCAAGATGCGCGAGCGCCTGGGCGAGCTGATCAAACGCCAAGGCATGCGTGCCTTCCTCGAGGCCACGGGGCTGCCGCCCGTCCCGCAGATGATCCGGCGGCCGCGCGCCAATCCGTACTACTTTTGGTCTGAGGAGGAGGTCAAGTCATCATGAGCGCGCGAACCGATTTCGGCCCCCCCGATTTTCATACGCTGCTTCCACCCGTCATTCAAAAGAACTATGGCAAGTGGAAGTACCATGAGCGCGTCAAGCCCGGCTTGCTCAAGCACGTCGGCGAGTCCGGCGACGAGCTGTACACGGTGCGCGTCGGTTCGGAACGGCTGTTGAGCACGGACCACGTTCGGGAGATTTGCGAACTGGCCGACAAGTACTGCGAGGGATATCTGCGGTTTACGAGCCGGCACAACCTCGAGTTTCTGGTCTCGGACAAAGCCAAGGTCGAGCCGCTGATCGCGGCGCTCAAGACCAAGGGTTATCCCGTCGGCGGGACCGGGCCTTCGATCACCAACATCGTTCACACCCAGGGCTGGATTCACTGCCACACGCCGGCGACGGACGCGTCCGGCATCGTCAAGGCGGTGATGGACGAATTGTTCGACTATTTCGGGACGTGGAAGCTGCCGGCGTACTGCCGCATCTCGCTGGCCTGCTGCCTGAACATGTGCGGCGCGGTCCACTGCTCCGACATCGCGATCCTGGGGATGCACCGCTTGCCGCCCAAGCCGAACCACGACGTGATCCGCGCCAAATGCGAAATCCCGAACGTGATCGCCGCCTGCCCCACCGGCGCGATCCGGCCGGACCCGCCAAACAAGAGCTTGACCGTCAACGAAGACAAGTGCATGTACTGCGGAAACTGCTACACCATGTGCCCGGGCATGCCGCTGGCCGACCCCGAGGGAGACGGCGTCTCCATCTGGGTGGGCGGCAAGGTGTCGAGCGCCCGGACCGCGCCGATGATGTCGCGGCTCGCGATCCCGTACCTGCCCAATCATCCGCCGCGCTGGCCCGAAGTCGTCGACTCTGTCAAGAATATCGTGGAAGTCTGGGCGCAGCACGCCCACAAGCACGAGCGGATGGGCGAATGGATCGAACGCGTCGGCTGGGACCGCTTCTTCGAGCTGACCGGAATTCCGTTCAAGGCCCAGTTGATCGACGACTATACGCTGGCGACGGAGACGTACCGAAGCACACCGGCCTTCAGGTGGTAAACCATGGCAGACCAAGGCAGCGCGGAGCTCGCCGCGCAAATCGTAGAGTTCTTCAAACAAAAGAAGAAGATGATGACGAGTCGCGATGTTGCCAACGGACTGCACATCGAACACGCGGCTGCTAAAAAAGCTATATCCGACCTGGTCAAGTCCGGCACGCTCGAGTTCACCTCGTTTGGCGGGGCTACGTTTATCAAGCTTCCCGACGATACACCCCAAGGCTAGGCCGGTTCGTCTCAGGCTGGACCCGGGTAGGCAGGCGAGCGGCCTGCCTACCCATAGGCCGGCAATTCAGGTGGAGGTACCGAATGAGCATGTATAAATGGGAAGACAAGGAAGTCGAAGTCGACGAAGACGGGTTCATACAGGAACCCGATAAATGGAGCGAGGACCTTGCAAAGGCCATCGCCAAGAGCGAAGAGGAATTGACTGAACTGACGCCCGAGCACTGGAAGGTCATCAATTATCTGCGCGGCTATTACCAGCAATTCGGCGTCGCGCCCATGATCCGCAAGTTGTGCAAAGAGACTGGCTTTCAGCTCAAGTACATTTACGAGCTCTTTCCCAGCGGGCCTGCCAAAGGGGCCTGCAAGATCGCCGGTTTGCCTAAACCGACCGGCTGCGTATAGACCGTGACCCGTGACGCGTGGCGCGACCCGTCGCCGTCACCCGTCACTCGCCACGCCGAGGAGCGCATGGATACTAGCACTGCGTTGTGGAACCTGGGCTCGGGAGCGTTGATCGGACTGGCGTATGCCGTCGGATTCCTATTCGTCGTCGGCATAGTTTACCGTATCTATCTGTACATGAGCACTCCCGCGCCGCTGCCCATCGCGGCCACGCCGGCTCCGACGACTGCCGCGGGCTCGGTCGCGCGAGTCGCCGGCGACGTGGTGCTGTTCCAGAACCTCGCGCGGTACGACAAGCCGCTCTGGGCCGGCGCGTGGCTGTTTCACGCGACGTTGGGTCTGCTGCTGTTCAGTCATCTGCGCTATTTTCTCTACCCGGTCCCTGGCTTGGTCGTCGGCGCTCAGACGCTCGGCCTGTATGCGGGGTACCTGTTCCCGGTCCCGCTCCTCTACTTGTTTTGGCGGCGGCTGGCGCTCAAACGCACGCTGTTCGTCTCCGGCATCCCCGACTATAGCGTGCTGATCCTGCTCGCGCTCATCGCCGGATCTGGCATTCTGCTAAAGTTCGCGGCCCACGTTTACCTCGTCGACGTCAAGGCCTTTGTCATGGGACTGCTGACCTTTCGGCCGGTCGCTCCGCCAGCCCAGCCGGTTTTTTTGGTCCATTTCCTGCTCGTGCT
Organism: Chloroflexota bacterium; assembly: GCA_023380675.1. The sequence goes on along the minus strand of JAMCRS010000115.1, from coordinate 11,784 downwards.
TGCGCTCATGCTCTATTTCCCATTCAGCAAGCTGATGCACGCAGGCGGGATTTTCTTCAGCCCGACGCGCTATCAGCCTTACAAGACGCTCGAACGACGCTACGTCAATCCGTGGGACTATCCAGTGGAGTAGGCATGTCGTCTGTAATTCCGGTGCCCGATCTGAAAGAGAACGCGTTCGCCAACCAGGTGTGCTATGCCGCCAAGGAAAAGGACCTGAAATGGATCAATTTGCCGCTGGCGCGCGTACCTGACTGGCAACACAAGGCGATTGAGAAATTCGCCGAGTTGCTCCGGGAATACAAATCGCTCCAGGTCTATATGGACATTTGCGTGCGCTGCGGCTCCTGCGCCGACAAGTGCCAGTTCTACCTGGGCAGCGGCGACCCGAACAACATGCCGGTCGCGCGAGCCGAGCTCATGCGGTCGGTTTACCGACGCTACTTCACGCCGGAGGGTCGGCTCCTGGGCGCGGCCGTGGAGGCGTACGATTTCGACGAGGCGATGCTTCGCAAATGGTACACGTACTTTTACCAGTGTTCCGAGTGCCGCCGCTGTTCGGTCTTTTGTCCCTTCGGGGTCGATACCGCAGAGATCACGATGGCGGCACGTCAGATCATGGCGTCGATCGGCGTCACTACAAAATACGTCACCGAAGTGGTCGCCAAGTGCTACCAGACCGGCAATAACCTGGGGATTCCGCCGGCCGCGTGGATCGACAATTGCCAGTTCCTCGAAGAAGAGTTGAAAGAAGAGACCGGCAAGGACATCAAATTGCCAGTCGACGTGGAAGGCGCCGAGATCCTGCTGGTGGTTCCATCCGCCGACAACTTTGCGAACACGAACACGATGATGGGGTACGCCAAGATGTTCCACGCCCTCGGCGCATCTTGGACGACGAGCACGTATGCGAACGAAGGCGGCAACTTTGGTCTGTTCCTGGACTTTTTCAATCTAAAGAAAGTAAACAAACGGATCGTGGATGCCGCGCGGCATTTGAAAGTGAAACAAGTGATCTGGGGCGAGTGCGGGCACGCCTGGCGCGCCGGGATCCTCACCGATACGCTCAATGGACCGCTCGACTTCTTAGAGGTGCCGCATCCCGTCCACATCTGCCAGTACACGGCCCGCTTGCTCAAGCGCGGGGCGTTCAAGCTGGACAAGTCCGCGAACGACGACGTGCTCGTGACGTATCACGATCCGTGTAATCCGGCCAGGGCCGGGCAGCTGCTTGAAGAGCCGCGCGAGATTTTGCGCGCCTGCTGCAACAAATTCGTCGAAATGCGCGCGGACACGATCCGCGAGCGCACGTTCTGCTGCGGTGCCGGCGGCGGTTTGCTCACCGACGAGATCATGCCGGTCCGGATGGCGGGCGGCAAACCTCGCGCGGAAGCATGTCGCGAGACCGGCGCGAATTTCCTCTCCACCCCTTGCGCGATTTGCAAGGCGCAATTGCCCGAGGTAATGAAGCACTGGAAAGTCGACTGCGAAGTGGGGGGAGTGCACGAGCTGCTCGGCAAAGCACTCGTGCTCTAACGGCAAAGGGTATTGGATTCTTTGTCGCTCTTTCGCCCCCTGGCTCTCGCCTAGAACTGTCCAGAGTGACCCATGCGAACCCTACTCGTATTTGTTATTCTTCTTCTGATCGCCTTTGCGGTTCTCGCGTTCGCTCAGCCCCAATGGGTGCCGGAGCCGGCGAAGGACGGGGCCGGGCCCCTTTCGGTGAAGATAGACTCGCGGCTCGTCGCACCGCCGTACCACAGCCCGATCGAATGGTGGCGGACGCACCACATGGACATGATCAACGAAGGCGATTTCACCGAAGCGGGCTGCCTGAGCTGCCACGACGCGGCGACATCGTGCAACAACTGCCATTCGTACGTCGGCGTCCGTGCCATCGCGACGCCGTCGCCGTGAGGAATTGAAATGAAAGAGGCCAAGCCTTCCGTGTTCGTCTCGCGGCGTACAGCGAGACGCACGGGTTTTGCAGGTATTGCGGCGGCCTGGGCCGGGACACTCGTGCAGTCGATACTTTTTCCGCCAGCCCAGCCGGCCAGTGCCAAGCCGGTCCAGATCGCTTTGAGCGACTTGTCTGTGGGCGCCTCCAAGACCGTCACCTACGCCGGTGCGCCGGCCCGCGTGACTCGAAGTCAGGATGGAGTCCTGGCGCTTTCACTCATTTGCACGCACCTGGGCTGCACGGTCCAATGGGACGAAGCCAACCAGGAATTCCAATGCCCTTGCCACGATGGCAAGTTCGACCAGTTTGGGGATGTCATCTCGGGTCCGCCTCCGTTACCTCTAGACTCCGTTACAACTACCGAGGCTTTCGGTCAAGGTCCAGGGGGACCAGATCCTCGTCGGCGACACGTTCTAAGCCGAATCGCCGTCCGGCGTACAAGTCGAGTGAACCGAGGGCTAAAACCGCGGGCCTGACCTGTTGGAGATCTCATGCGCTATCTTTATCCGGTCCTATTAGCCGGCATCGTGCTCGTCATCTTTGCGGCATCGCCGGCTCAGGCGATGCCAGAGTATGCCGCGCGGGTCGGCGAGCCGTGCGCGTCGTGTCACGTCAGTCCGGCCGGGGGCGGGATGCGCAACATTCGCGGTCAGGCCTGGGTCGCGAGCGACCGGCCGGCGGTCGTACCTTCGACCGCCCAAGCCCTGCAGATTCTCGGGATAACGCTTCCGTCGAACACGCGCGCGTACAAAGCGCCGCCGGACTCTGTCGCGGCTCCGTCGCTCCTCGCCGCGCACCCGGCCAAGCTCGCCCGTCTCCTCGACATATTGCTTCATGGCGAAGGAAATTGAATCGATGTCGGTTGCCATCACTCGCCGCGAGTTCTTGAGATATGGGGCTGTCACTGTGACTGCCGGCGCGCTGGCGTCGGCTGCGCTGACGCGGCCGAGCCTCGACCCGGCATTCGTCGCGACGACTGGGCCAGCGGCGCCGGTGGAAAACGTCGTCCCGAGTATCTGCACGATGTGTCCGTCCGCGTGCGGATTGGACGTGCGCGTCGTGGACGGCAGAGCGGTCAAGCTCGAAGGCAATTCGCTCCACCCGGTCAATCAGGGCGTTTGCTGCCCCAAGGGTCAAACCTCGCTCGAAGTCATCTACAGCCCGGAGCGACTCAAGGGACCGATGACGCGCAGGACCCGCTCCGCCGGGTGGGCCCCGCTTTCCTGGGACGAAGCGCTCGGGCTCGCGGCAGCCAAGCTGCGCGATTTGCGAGAGCACGATCTGGCGCACACCGTCGCACTCCTGTACAGCGAGACGCACGGACAGATGCGAAACATCGTGCAGCGCCTACTTGCGGCGTACGGTTCGCCGAACGAGATCCGGATGGAAAACCCGGACACGCACGCTGTTCGGTTGGCGACGTATTTGACGCAGGGAATCAACGGATTGCCGGTCTACCAACTTGAGCAGACACGCTATGTCATTTCGTTCGGCGGGAGCGTGCTCGAATCGAGCCGACACCTTCTTTCCAACTTGTCGGGGGCTGGTTTTCTGCGGCGCGGGACGACTGAGCGCGGCAAGCTCGTCGTCGTCGACCCGCGCCTGTCCATCAGCGCCGCC
>JAMCRS010000115.1:0-8194 GCA_023380675.1 Chloroflexota bacterium | reverse complement strand
GCACGCTGGGGGCGTTCGCGCTCGGCATGGCATACGTGATCGTTCACAGCGGTCTGTACGACCAGGAGTTCGTAAGCCAGTACACGTTCGGCTTTGACGATTTCACGGACGACGCCGGCGTCACGCATCACGGCTTGAAGAGCCTGCTGGAACAAGAGTATACGCTCGACCGCGTCGAGGCGATCACCGGCGTGCCGGCGGGTACCATCGCTCGCCTCGCCGGCGAGTTTGCGGCGAGCCCTCCCGCGATCGCAATGCCTCCAACGGAGGGGGCCGCGCTCGCCAACGGAAATGCGCTCGGAACGGCGATGGCCGTCCACGCGCTCAACGCGCTCGTCGCCAGCATCGACGCGCCCGGCGGCGTCATCGTGCAGCGTTACCCCAACCTGGTCGATTGGCCGCGTCTCACACTCGACCCGACCGCGGTCACGGGGTGTGCGCACGAGCGCGTCGACGGCGCCGGCACGAACGAGTTCCCGATCACGGACTCGGCGTACGCCGCGTTGCCGGACCGCGTCCTGTCGCAGCAGCCCTATGCCCTCAACGCGGTGTTGCTGTGCGGCGCGAACCCGGTCTTCGACACCGCGGCCGGCAGCCGTTTCGCTCAGGCCCTCGACAGCGTTCCCTTTGTCGTCAACCACGCCCCGGTGCTTGACGAAAGCGCGGCGCTTGCGGACTTGATCCTACCGACCTGCACGTCACTCGAAGCTTGGAGCAGCGCCTACGTCGAAGGGACCGGCTACCCGGGCCTGGCGGTGACTCCGCCGGCAGTCAAGCCCGTTTACGATGCGCGCAGCGCGGAAGATGTGCTCCTCGGCCTCGGGCAGCAGATTGGTGGAAGCGTCGCGGCGGCGCTGCCGTGGCGAGACCTTCAGACTCTGCTGCGATTCCGGGTTACCGGCTCTAGCATCGACTGGGACGCGCTTGTAAAAAAAGGGGCGTGGTCTCAAATGATCTACACGAACGCCGAGCCGGGGAGCCCGGTATGGAGCACCCAGGTCGTGGGCGCCGATCGCGTGAATGCGCCGCACGACGGCCGCTTTGATTTCTTCTCCCGCGAGATGTTCTACGCGATCGAGAACGCCGGCGCCTCTCCGGCTGACCGGGATTGCTTGCCGCATTTCGATGCGCCAGTCTCAATTGGGAATTCCGCCGACTATCCATTCATCCTGAGCCTGTCCCAGACAATGACCCAGCCAAGCGGCTGGAGCGCGATCGTGCCGACGCTGCAAGAGGTCTACGGTCTGCAAGACGGGGTTCGTTGGGACTCGTGGGTCGAGTTGAGCCGGCAAGCGGCGGTCGCGCTCGGCATCGCCGACGGCGACTGGGTATGGGTGGAATCACCCCGCGGCAAGATCAAGACGCGGGCACGGCTCGTCGAAGGTCTGTGGCCGAACGCGGCTGCGATGCCTCTCGGACAGGGACATCGTTCAAGCGAACAGTGGGGACGGGACTCTGTACAAGACGCGGTTATTGGCGCGAACCCGCTGGCGTTGTGCGAGAACGCAATCGACAAGTGGTCGGCCCTCCCGCTCGCGACCGCTCGCGTCAAGGTCTACAAGGCGTAACCCGCTGAGTTTAGAGGAGCCGGGGATGCGGCCTTGACGCGTGTGTCGGCAACGTTCTCGCAAACCGGCGTCGAGCCATCACATCGGCTTTCTGTGTGTGCGTCCGCTGAGTGCGCATCGTGGGAAGAAAAGGACCAAGGGGTGAGATGGCGATGCACTTGTCGACTACGCCTTTCGACGACGAATGTATCAGGAGTTGTTAATGCCTCGTTGGGGAATGGTAATCGATCTCGACAAATGCGTCGCGTGCCAGGCGTGCACGGCCGCATGCCGCATGGAAAACAACACACCGGTTGCGGGTCCGGACCAGACCGAAGTGGGACGCGCCATCCTGTGGAACGAGGTCATTCCTTCCGTAGAAGGCACCTACCCCAATGTCAAAATGCGCTTCATCCCGCGGCCCTGCATGCACTGCGACGATCCTGCGTGCGTCAAGGTGTGTCCCGTCCAGGCCACTTTCAAGAACGAAGAGGGTATCGTCCTGATCGATTACGATCGCTGTATCGGATGCCGCTTCTGCACGGTCGCCTGCCCGTACAGCGTCCGCTATTTTAACTGGTACGAGCCGCAGTGGCCCAACGAGTTGCGACAACATCTCAATCCAGACTCGCGTGTTGCGCCGAGACCTAAAGGGGTAGTGGAAAAGTGCACGTTCTGCGTCCAGCGCCTGGAAAAGGCCAAACAAAAGGCCAAGGACGAAGGACGCGTGTTCCAGGCCTCCGACTATGTGCCCGCGTGCGTCGAGACTTGTACGGGCCGGGCGCGCTATTTTGGCGACCTCGACGATCCAACCAGCCTGGTAGCGCAAATGGCAAAGAGCCCGCGGGCCTATCGGTTGCTTGAAGAACTCGGAACGCAGCCCAAGGTGTACTATCTCCGCGACGGATGAGCCGAAAAGCAAGGGTCCGTCCTGAGGAACTGCATGTCTGACCAAAATGCCATGTCTGATCTCGAGCGCGTCGTGCTCAAGCCGCTGCAAGAAACGGGGCCGGGATTTTACGCGGTCTGCGGCGCGCTCGCCCTCGTCGTCCTTTGGGGCGGGTACGAGTACGTCCTGCAGTTGACGCAGGGGCTGGGCGTCACAGGCATGGGACGCCCAGTCTATTGGGGCATTTACATCTCGAACTTTATCTTTTTCACCGGCATCAGCATGGCGGGGACGCTCATCTCGGCGATCCTGCGCGTGACGCACGCCGAATGGCGCCGGTCGATCACGCGAATGGCGGAAGCGATCACCGGCTTCGCGCTGGCGCTGGGCGGGTTACAGATCTTGATCGACATGGGGCGAGTCGACCGGGTGATGAACGTGTTGGTCTACGGCCGGTTGCAATCTCCCATGTTGTGGGATTTCACCTGCATCGGCGCTTACTTTCTGAGCAGCCTGTTCTACCTGTACTTGCCGATGATCCCGGACCTGGCGCTTTTGAGGGACAAGTGGACAGATGCGGCGTCCTGGCGCCGCTGGCTCTACCGCGTGCTGGCGCTCGGTTGGCGTGGGAGCGAAGAACAGTCCCGCCGTCTCGAAAAACTGATCAGCCTGATGGCGATCGTGCTCATTCCAACGGCGGCGCTGGTGCACACCGTCGTCTCGTGGCTTTTTGGCATGACGCTCGAGCCCATGTGGCACTCGACGATCTTCGGGCCCTATTTTGTGGTGGGCGCGATCTTCTCCGGGATCGCGCTGTTGTTCGTCTTCATGACGATGATCCGGCGTGCCTGGCATCTTGAATCCTACATCGGCGACAAACAGTACAACTATCTCGGCCTGCTGCTGCTCGCGATGAGCGCGTTCTGGATCTACTTTACGCTCGCGGAGAACTTGACGACATTCTACGGGGCGGTAACGGACGAGCTGCGCGTCGATCAGGCCAAGCTGCTGGGCGCCTACCACGTGTTGTTTTGGGGCATGGTGTTTCTGAATGCGGTCGTCCCGTTCACGGTACTGGTGTGGAGGCGCGGCCGAACGCCGCTCGGCACTACTATCGTGTCGATCTGCGTGGTTGCTGGCATGTGGCTGGAGAGGTTCCTGATCGTCATTCCCAGCTTGACCTTGCCGCGGGTGACGTTTGAACCGGGCGTCTACCTGCCGACGTCGACCGAGATCGCGATCACGCTCGCATCGTTTGCGCTGCTCGCGCTGCTCTACCTGGTCTTCTTCAAGGTATTTCCGGTGATATCGATGTGGGAAGTCGAGAGCGTCCCGGCCGCGGTTGAGCCGGCGGTGCGGTCGGAAACGCTGCCGGCGCCGGCGGAGTAGGATGGGAATGGTCGCCTGGACTGCACAGATTCGACGAGGTCAATAATGTCTGTCGTGTACTGGCTGATCAATACAGCCGGCATCGGTGGGTTGGTCGTCGTTACCGTCTTTGCCGTCATGCTCGTCGTATACGCGCGACTGCTGCGCTGGATTGTGGACGGTGGAAAGACGGTCGACTCGGCTGGAGAGTAGTGGAATGCACGTCAGAATCGCGGCATTGACCGCGCTCGTCTTTGCGCTTGTCTTTCTCGTGGCGTCGGCCTTTGCCGCCGCTCCGCCGGCCTCGGCAGACTTGTCGCATGCCGGCGATTATTGCATTTCCTGCCACAGCGCGAGCGACCCGCGGCTGGCCGATGCGCTGACGTGGGACTCGAGCTTCACGCCCGGCGCTCTATCGGCCTGCCCAACCATTCAGCAACTGCGCGACGAGCTCACTTTTACCGGTCAACAGATCGATGCCGTCGACCACGGAGTGGCCGGGCTTGTGCAAGGTGCGGCCGCCCAGGATCTCGAGCGCCAGCTTCTCGCGCGAGAAGAATCAGTGCCCCGAATCTTGGACACGGACTATCACTCCGTCGACGCCGGGGTGGGCGCGGCGCGCACCGTCGCTTTTCAGATCGACAAGACGTACGCACAGGTCCAAACGGAACGCGATAGTTGGAAGACGATCGTCATGCTGGCGGTCGGGATCATCGTGACGATGATCCTGGTCGGCTCGCTCGCATGGGGGTACGCGAACACGCGTGGGGTTCAGACGCCGGCCGGACGCTGGCTCAGATTCGGGCGGTTGGGCCCCTTGTTCGTGATCGCACTGTTTCTGGTCTTCGCGCTGCCGATCTTTAACCCGCCGACGCAGAGCGACATTCAGGCGCCGGCGGCTGCCACGCGCCAAGCCGCATTGGACGCCGCATCGAGCAGCGCCGCGAGCGCCGAGAACGCATCGGCCAAAGTATGGGAACTCGGCCGCATCAGCGCGTCAGCCGGTCCAAGCTCGGCGGAGCTCGCTCTGACCGACGCGATATCGACCAGTGCCGAGCTCGCCGCGACCTCACACGCCTACTGGGGCCGCACGCAGTCCCTGGAAGAAAGCGCCGTCGCGTGGAACGGCGGAACCGACGCGGTGCCGCCACTCGAGCAGAGAATTCAGGTGGCCGCATCGCGAACGTGGGCAACCGCGGCGCTGGCGGAACAGGTCGCAGCTAGCGACCCCGCTCGCGCGACCAACCTATTGTCAAGCGCGCTGGCACGCGCGCAGACCGAACCCGATCTGTATTTTCGTTCGCTCGACCTCAAGGTCATATCCGGCGCCTGGGCGCGCACGGACAAATCAAGATCGATCCAGGTCGCCAATCAAATTGACGACGCATTTGTCCGGTCGTGGGCGCTGCGCGAGCTTGGGGAATTCGGTGCAGCGGCGGCCTCGGCGCGCCAGGTGCAAGACGCCTATTTTCGCATATACGCCCTGCGCGAGGTCGGCGCGGCCTCCCAAGACAATAGCTTGATGACCGAGGCGCTAACGGGCGCCCGGTCGCTGCCAGAGCCATCGCGAGCGTACGCGCTGGCAGACCTTGCATCGGCGTGGCTGCCATTCGACGCGAATCAGGCCGAGAACATCGCCAACTCAATCGATCCGTCCAACGCCGGTGCTCGGGCAAGCGCATTCGGTCGGATCGGAAAGTATCAGGCTGCCTGGGCTGGGCTGAAGAAACTACCTGGCGGTTTTGGCCAGTCACGCGCGCAGAGTCAGCTCGCCTCGGAATGGGCGCGCGTATCGCCGGCCGATGCTCTCGCCGCGCTCCCGGAAATCGAAAATCCCCTGCTGCGTGACGAAGCGCAGCACGCCACGGTCGCAGTGCTCGCGATGTCAGACGCCACGCGAGCACTCGACCTGGCGAAAACTATTTCCACTCCGTTCGTGCGTGCGCAGGCGCTGGCCGACGTGGCGCGCGTGACGCACGACGAGTCGACTTTTCAACAAGCCGCTGATCTAGCCGACCAGCTGCACGACGCGTATCCGCTGCGTGACCTCGCGATCGCCTGGGCTCCGCTCGATCCGGCGAACGCGCTCGCCCTCGTCGACAAGATGGATTGGGAAGGGGACCGCGCGCAGGCCCTCTTCGCGGTCGCGGTCGCGCTGGCGCCGAAGGACCGCGCCCAGGCGAACTCTATCTTCGATCGCGCGATCAAGCAGGCACAGGCCGCCCGCTTGGCGGGGGACCCGGTTTACTCGGCGGAGCTTTTGCGCGAGCTCGGCGCGGGCTACGCCTCGGTTGACGCGGCCGAGGCGAGCCAGGCGTTCAGCGCGGCCGTAGCCGCGGCCAATCAGGTTTCGACCGGTTTTTGACAGCATGGAGCTTGATCCAATGACCCTTGAATCGTTCATGATCTACTTTGGCTGGGCCGCGGCCGTGCTCTTTTTCGTCGTCGCGGGATTCCGAATCTATCGAATCGCGACGATGCCCAAGAATCTGCGTTGGGAAGTCTACCCCGTCCCGCACGAGGCGGAGGAAAGGCGTCAGTATGGCGGCTCGTACATGGAAGAGGTCGATTGGACGAAGAAAGCCAAACACGGCTCGGTTGTACCCGAATTTCTCGAAATGGGGACCGAGATCTTTGCGCTCAAGAAGGTGAGAGAGAACAACGTCTACGGCATCTGGCCGTTTTCGATGGCAATGCACTGGGGCATCTATCTCTACTTTGGCTGGTTGGCACTGCTGCTGGCGCGGGTCCTCTTCCCGTTCGGAGCACTTTCCTATGCCGCGACTGCCGTCGGCCTGGCCTCATTCGTCCTCGGCGCGTTCGGGTCGCTGGCTCTCATCGCCAAGCGCGCGAGCAATCCGGACCTTGCGCAGTATACCGCGCCGATCGACTACTTCAACCTTCTTTTCCTGGCATCCTTTTTCGTACTCGGTCTCATATCGTGGCTGGGCGACCCGTCGTTGGACGCACATGCGGCATACATCTCTAGCGTCCTGTTCTTCAAGCCGACCTCCGTGCCGGCGGTCGTGCTGTTCAGCTTCCTGGTCTTTGAAGCGTTCATGATCTATATGCCGTTCACCAAGCTCATTCACTATTTTGCAAAGTACTTTACGTTTCACCACAGCCTGTGGGACGATGCGTTCAGCTCGAAAGGCTCACTCACCGACCGCAAGATCGTCGAGCAGCTGTCGTACTCGGTCCGTTGGTCGGCGCCGCACATCGTAGCGGGCAAGACGTGGCTGGAACAAGCGCAGAATGCAGCGATCGAAAGCGACAAGAAATGAGCATCAAACCGAGGATAACGTTCAAGGATATCGCGCGGCCGGGCGACGAGCCGCTCGTCGCCTTGCAGACGCAAGACCTCATGCCGCTGCCAGCGGCGACCGACGAGCCGGCGGTGCAAGCGCCGAAAGCCCGCTGGCAAGAAACCTACGATTTCTCGCTCGACGGCTACAGCGACTTCGACCTCCCCAAGCCAAAGACACGCGAAGAAGAAGACCAGTTGGTGTGCGGCTTTCTAAGCGGTCTGCAAAAGCTGTTCGATCCCGAGAGCAACTGGCCGTTCGTCAAGATTTTCCAGCTATCGATGGACTATTGCGTGCGGTGCCAGACCTGCTCGGAGGCATGCCACGTCTACCTCGGGAGCGGCCGGCAGGAGATCTACCGTCCCACATACCGCTCCGAAATCCTCCGGCGAATCTATCAACGCTATTTTACCCCGAGCGGAAAACTGCTCGGATCGTTCGTCGGCGCCGACGTCGAGCTGAACTACAAGACCGTCCGGCGGCTCCTGGAGCTATCGTACCGCTGCAACGTTTGCCGCCGCTGCGCTCAAGTCTGCCCGGTCGGCGTCGACAACGCGCTGATCGCGCGCGAGATCCGCAAACTTTTCAGCCAGGAGATGGGGATTGCGGCGAAAGAGCTGTTGAGCAAGGGCACGCGCCAGCAGCTGCAAGTCGGGTCCTCGACCGGCATGAAGCCGGCGGGACTGAAAGACACGGTCGAGTTTCTCGAGGACCTGATCGGCGACAAGACCGGCAAGCACATCAAGATCCCGGTCGACCAAAAAGGCGCCGACATTCTCCTGATTCATAACGCGGGCGAGTTCCTGTCCTGGCCCGAGAACCCGGCGGCGTTCGCGATCCTGTTCGAGGCCGCGGGCATCAGTTGGACTCTGAGCAGCGATATGGTAGGATACGACGCGGTCAATTACGGCGTCTGGTTCGACGACGTAGAGCTATCCCGCGTCGCGCTGCGGCACCTCAAGATCGCACAAGGGTTGGGCGTGAAAAAGATCGTCGTCGGCGAATGCGGACACGCACACAAAGCGATCTGCGTCATCGCCGATCGCGTGCTGCCGGGCGACCTGAGCCTATCCGAGATTCCGCGC
>JAMCRS010000114.1 GCA_023380675.1 Chloroflexota bacterium | reverse complement strand
CGGCACCAAAAAAATCGTGTACGTCCAGTCCCACGGCGACGACGACCCGGCGCGCGCCGCGACCCCGTTCTATCTGGCGTTCACCGCAGCCGCCATGGACTGTCAGGTCTGCATCTATTTCACCATGAAGGGACCCACCTTGCTGCGCAAGGGCGCGCCGGAACAGATCCAGATCCCGCGCGCCGCCGGCGGCGGAGCCCACCTGCGACACTTTATCGACCAGGCGGTCGATCTCGGCGTCAAGCTGTACGTTTGCCAGCCCAGCCTCGACCTGCACGGATTCACGGAGGACGACCTGATCGAAGGCGTTGAGATGATCGGCGGCGCCGCGTTCAACGATCTCGCACTCGAAGCGGACGCGGTCATCGCGTTCTGATCGGAGGGTTGCTTTGGCGTCGACGTTCCTGAAAACCAAACCGGCAAATATCGTCTACGACCAGATCTCCTACGAAGACAAGGAGCGTCTGTTCGCACAGGTCAAAGGGGATCTCCGCTTCGACGACTATTTGTACGGCTGCTACGAGTGCGGCATCTGCGTGGCGGCCTGTCCTTCCGCGCGCTTTTACGACTTTTCGCCGCGCCGCATTGCGCAAGCGGTCGCGCGCGAGGACGTCGAGCTCGTCTTCCAGCAGATGAACGAGGACATCTGGGACTGCTCCCAATGTTTCTCCTGCCTGCGCTGCCCGCGCGGCAACAACCCCGGCGGTGTCATCACGATCATGCGCGAGGTCGCGATCAACAACGGCTTGAAGACCGCCAAGGACGCGCTGGAGGGGTACGGCCGCGTGATCTACAAGATCATGAGCACGGGCACCCAAGTTTCGCCGGACATGCTCCAGCCCGAAGCGTTTCCCGACTGGGGCCCGGAAGTCAAAGACGTCTCCGACAACCTCGATCTCTGGCGGCGCGCGCTCCCGCCCGAAACGCTGCACACGACGACGACCGGCTGGGAGGTCGAAGAGAAAACCATCGTCGAGCTCTATCTCATCTGGCACATGACCGGCGTGATGGACATGATCGCCAAGGTGGACGCGGGCTTGCATACGATCCTGATGGACGTGATGGAAGAACGTCTGGAAGAGGCGGGTATCCAGGTCTGAATGAGCCGAACGTACCGTACGCGGTCGAGAAGTATGACGCGTTCGGCTTGCTTGGCGCAATTGAGGTCATGCCTATGGCAACCATACCGGCGAACGAGATCCAGAGTCCGTTGACGAAAAAGCGCGGCGGGTATTTCCGCCGCCCGGAAGATGCGCCGATCGATCTGCGCGAGGAAACCCTGCGGCTCGAGGCCGAAGGCGAATGGATCGTCGCGCGCGTGCCGGACGAGCACGTCGATTTGACGACCAAGTACGGCGGCGTCAAAAAAGTGCCGGTGCAGCACACCTGGCATCATAAATCTTGCGGACAGTGCGGACACATCCCCGGTTATTCCACGTCGATTTACTGGCTGAATCGCAAACTCGGCCTGGATTACAACGATCCGAAGGATCAGACGTCGTGCACCGCGTGGAATTACTACGCCTCTGCGACCTCGAACGCGGCCGCGCAGGCCGCGGTCGCGATGCGCAATTTTGCTGCAGCGTACGAGACCGGCTATTACCCCATCATCCACTGCGGCACGTCGTTCGGGCACTATAAAGAAGTGCGCGAAGAAATGGTGCATCACAAGGAGCTGCGTGACCAAGTGCGCGAGATCATGAAAAAACTGGGCAAGCCGCTCGTGATGCCGGAAGAGATCGTCCACTACAGTGAATGGGTCTACGCGGTGCGGGACCGGATCGCAGAAAAAAAGATCTACGATATGTCCAAGATTACCGCGACCGTTCACCCGGCGTGCCACTACTACAAGCTCGTGGACGAGGACGCGATCTACGATCCGGAGATCTACGGCGGCCAGCGGACCGCCATCGTCACGGGCGTTGCCAAGGCGCTCGGCGCCACGGTGAAGGACTATTCGACCTGGTTCGACTGCTGCGGCTTTGGCTTCCGTCACATCCTGGTCCAGCGCGATTTCACGCGGTCGTTTGCGACGCTCCGCAAGATGGAAGTGATGCGCGACGAAGCGAACCCGGACGTGACTCTGACGCACGACACGGGCTGCGTCACGACGCTCGACAAATCCCAGTTCGCCGCCGCCGGGCACGACCACAAGGTCAGCATCCCCGTGATGAGCGAGGCGCAGTTCGCGGCCCTCGCGATGGGCGCTCATCCGTACAAGGTTTGCCAGCTTCACTGGCACAGCGCGGATTACCGGCCGCTCCTGGCCAAGATCGGCATTGATTGGGAAGCCGCATGGGACGAATTCGAGCAGGACGTCGACAAGCTTCGCAAAGGCGAAAAGGAATACCTCACCTGGGATGACGTGGATGCCGTCGTGCCTGCGCGAGCGATAGCGCTGCCCAAGCCGTAGCAGGAACGTATCAGGTAGCCGACCGCTACCTGATGCTGTTTTAATCCGAGTTTGTGACGGAGGAAACCAATGTCAAGCGACACGGTGCTCGTCGTCGGCGGTGGACCCGCCGGTCTGGAAGCCGCGCGCGGCGCGGCGGACTTGGGCGCCAAAGTAGTCCTCGTGGAGGCACGCGAGTTTCTGGGGGGGACGCCGATTGCGGAAAACTATGCCGCGCTGACGCACGGCATGCGCGACGCGGAAGAAGTATTGAATGCGATGATCGCAGACGTCAGGTCGCACGAGTCGGTCGATATCCGCCTGGGCTATCGCGTCGCCGCCGCGACCGGCAAGGCCGGAGATTTCGCGGTGACGTTGGCGAAAGAGGGCAACGGCCACAGCGATACCGTGAACGCCGGCGCCGTGATCCTCGCGACCGGTTTCCAGCACTTTGATCCCGGGCGCGAGACGCAGATGTACGGCTACTATGAGTTCGACGATGTGATCACGCTGCAAGACTCGGAGACGATGCTCAAGCAGAAGAAATTCGTGCGCCCGTCGAACGGCGAGTCGCCGACCCGCGCCTGTTTCATTCAATGCGTCGGCTCGCGTGACCGCCACATCGGCAACGAGTATTGTTCCAAGGTATGCTGCGGGATCGCCTCCAAGCAGGCGATCGAGATCCGCCAGCAGGTGCCGAACTGCCGCGTCTTTATTTTTTACATCGACATGCGCATGTACGGCTACTGGGAAAATGAGATCTATTGGCCCGCGCAGGAAAAGTACAAAGTGCAGTACGTCAAAGGGATCGTCACCGAGATTTTGAAAAAGGGCGACCGCCTCTTGATCCGCGGCGAAGACACGACGATGGGACGCCCGGTCGAGGTGCCGATGGACATTGTGGTTCTCTCCAACGGGATGGAGGCGAGCCAGGGAACGCGGGACATGGCCAAGCTTTTTGGAGTCCAGCAGAACAAATACAACTTTATCGACGTGCCGCACGACGCGCTCGATCCGACGGCAACCTCGGTCCCCGGCGTCTTCGTCGCCGGCGCGGCTGCGGGGCCCAAAGACCTGGACGACTCGATCGGAATGGCGGGCGCGGCCGCGATGAAGGCCGTATCGCTCGTGCGTAAGCTGGAACGGATCAAGGCATAGACGTAGGCCTCACTCACGCTGGAATTTCGCATGGCAACCGGACAGGTCGTGGACACACCCTCCGCGCAAGAATTCATGCGCGAGGCGATGCAGAAAATCACGCTCGAAGAGCTCGACGCGATCGAGCAGGAGGTCGCGGACAAGAGTGCGCGCTTTCAGGACGCGCTCGGTCCCGACCGCATCTCGCGCCTGACGCCGGACGATTTCCGCGGTCTGTTCAGGACAGTCTTCGCGGTTCGGCGCAAGGTCGAGCGCATCCTCGCCGCGCACGGCGAAAGCGATCTGCGCGATCAGGTTGACGATCTGATCTATGGCGGCGGGGAGCTCGCGGAACGTTTCCAGGCTTTCTGCGATATCTTCTCCGAGCTAGACGAGAACGCCCGCTGCGACCTCGCGAGCGAATTGCTTCACTATGCGCGCCCGGAAGAGTACTGGCTGTGGACGCGCTGGATGTGGGATCCCGCGGCCGAAACCGGCTCGCTGCCGTTGGTGACGATGGACGATTTCGATTTGCACGCTCCCTCGCTTGGCGAGACTTACCTCAAGGTCGGACAAGCTATGGCGTTCGTGAATGCGACCGGCGAGGCGGCGGGTTTCACGCGCATCGGCCAGCGAACGTTCGGCGCGGATGTCTTTCTCGCCTGTGTCTACGGCGTTTACACCTACACGGTCCTGCGTCTCCGTATGACGAACGAATTCAACAAGGTGATGCCCAAATTGCCCGAGCTGGCGCGCCGGCTGTTAGGCGTGTGGGACAAAAAGGCGTACGGAATTCGCAAGGCGAAGATCACCGGAGGAAATCATGCCGATTAAGGGCGTCAAGCAAGGCCCGATTGTCGTCGAAAAAGAATCCGTGACGATTCGCGATGTCGAGCTCAAGGGCCATTGGAATCGGATGTTCGAGCCGCGCGTGATCTCCGACTACGACCTGACGAACCTGGATTTCGTCGCGTCGCTGAACGGCGGCGAGTCGATCGATTTTTGCTATCAATGCGCGAAATGCGTGCCGGTGTGCCCGGTGGACGTTGTCGGCGACTACGGTCCGCGCAAGATCTATCGTAAGCTGCAGTTGGGCGTCGATCTGACCGAGGACCCGGACCTGTGGCTCTGCACGACGTGCATGAATTGCTTGCGGGTGTGCCCCAAAGAAGTGAACATGATCAAGATCATGCCCGCCGTGCGCGAGGTGGCAATCAACCAAAGCAAGCCGGTGCCTCCCGAGCTGCAAAAGGCCCTGGAGAATACCGCCCGATACGGCAACCCGCTCGGCGAGAATCCGCGCAAGCGCGCCGATTGGGCGAAAGACGCCGGCGTCCCCGTGAACATTATGGCTCAGGTCAAGCGGCCAGTGGATGTGCTGTGGTACGTTTCGACCTACACCTCCTATCACCCACGCGGAAAAGACGCCGCCCGAGCGATGGCAAGGGTGTTCAGCGCGCTCGGGGTCGATTGGGGCATTCTCGGCCCCGAGGAAAAAGACGACGGCGATTCGCAGCGACTCGCCGGCGAAAAGGGCCTGTTCGAGATGCTGGCGGAGCAGAACATCGCGACGTTCGGCAAGTACCAATTCAACAAACTGGTCGTGAGCGGCCCACACGAATTCAACGCATTCAAGAACCTCTATCCGAATTACGGCGGCAACTTTGGCGTCCAGCACTATACGCAGTTCCTGCGCCCGAAACTCGACGCCCTGAAACCGATGATGAAGAAATCGTTGAATGTGAAGGTGACCTTCCACGATCCCTGCTATCTCGGTCGGCACAACGGCGAGTACGATGCGCCCCGCGAGCTCTTGCGTGCAATCCCCGGCGTGTCCTTGACCGAGATGGGGCGCTGCCGCGAGAATTGGTACTTGCCGAACGTCGCGATGTTCTGCTCCGCCAGCATCTCGAACAGGCCCTTTTCGCCGGCGAGTCGCTGCGAATCGCCGTCGTCTTTTTCCTCGGGGCCGAGAATG
>JAMCRS010000113.1 GCA_023380675.1 Chloroflexota bacterium | reverse complement strand
GAGCTGGGGGACGCGATGGACGCGTTCGCGAATATGACCGACGTCAAGCGCAAGATGGGGGCGATCGGCGTCCTGACCAAGGGACTATCGAATCGTCAGCGCGCATACGAGTCCCTGATCGCACTGGCGTTGGCCCGGTTCTTGTGGCAAGACAAGTACAGCCGCTCCGCGCCGGCACGCCGGCGAGCGCATTACTGACCGCATCCGTCACCGATCACGGTCAGCGTCCCATCGACGTTGTTCGAGACGTAAACGCGGCCATTCGCCGCGGCAATTCCGTCCCCGCCGCGGTCGCCCTGGTTTCCCACGCCGATCAGCGCTACGCGACTCAGCGTCACTCCGTCGCGCACGTCGACCTGGTTCGCTTCGGCTAGCACGACGAACAGGCGATTCGAATTCGGATCGAACGCCAGGGCGTACGGCGCGCCGCCGACCGCGGCCGACGCGATCACGGCGCCGGAGGTCGAGTCGAGCTCCAAGACGACGTGCTGGTCGCGAATGCCTACGTAGAGGCGATGGTTCGCCGGATCGACCGCGATCCCAAAGGCGCTGGCTCCGAGCGGTCCGAACTGCCTGACCAGTGACCCATCCGCGCCCACGACCGCTACGCTCCCCGCGTAAGAAGAGACGTACGCATTCGTTCCATCTGACGCAATGAGGGACGGCGAGTCGCCGGCCTTGATTGATGCGATCAAGCGATTCGTATTTGCGTCGAGGACCGAGACCGTGCCGGAGCCAAAGTTGGCTGCCCAGACACGATCGGTTCCCGAAGCCATACCGAACGGCAGACCCCCAGTGGGGACGGAACCGACGAGAGCGCCGGTCTCTGCGTCCAGGATCGCCACGCGGGCACCGTCCCGCAGCGAGGCATAAACTCGCCCGTTCCCGAATGCAACCGCATTCACGTGGCCGCGACCGCGAGTACTCCAGGTCGATACGCGCTGACCGGTCGCAGCGTCGACGACGGCCACGCTCGAATCGTCATACAGGCCAACGAAGATGCGACCGGTCGCTGCGTCGAATGCGATCCCTTTTGGCGCGGTGCCGACCGAAACGATGCCGAGCGCGCTCGGCGCCGCGCAGATCGGCTGAACGATAGCCGTTTCGGTCGGGGCCGGCGGCGCCGACGTGGCCGGCGGCGCCGACGTGGCCGGCGGCGCCGACGACGGGCTGGGAGCGCTCGTCGGAGTGGCCGTGGCGAGGATGCCGGGTGTCGAGGTGGGCGTGGGCATGGACGCGACGGGGCCGATGATCGAGTACGCGCTGTACAAGAACTCGGTCCAATCAGAAGTCGACGATTGCGACGCGAGGAGTACCGTTATGGCGCTCTTGCCGCTGGTGTACGCCGCCGGAATCTGGAAATCGTCGTCCCGCCAGCGATGATAGGGATTGCTGCCAGCCGCGTACCAGTTTCCAACCGAGGCTCCGTCGACGGAAACGGCCGCGCGCTGGCTCGCGGTACCCTGATCGAGCAGGCGGCGCAGAACCACACCCCGGTTCGACGGATCGATCGCGAGTCGAAACTGGCTGGTGCCGCGGTGCGCCCGCCCGTCGTCCGTGGATCCATACGCGTCCATCACCCCGTCGTACGTAAAGCTGCCGGTCCCGCTCCAGGTCGCGTTCGTGATCGAGTACGCGTGGCTGGACTCGCTCGCGCGGCTGCCGACGTCGAGTGTATCGCTCAGGACGGCGCGCGGCGCCGGCTGCCAGTAATAATACGCCAGCGTCCACGCGTCCATCGTCGTCGCGTTGCGAGAACCGTGCTCCAGGCCGACAACCAAGTGCGTGCGGAACGGGATCGCATCGCCGACGAACAACCGGTATGCCGAGAATCGGTCTAGCCCTCCGGCCGGCGACCGCGCCGTATAGCCGTGCGTCGGAAGCGTGAACAAGCCGTTCTTAAAGTACCAACCGCCGTTGAAGAAATCCTCCGTCCCCGTTCCCTGGATCGCCGGCGTCTGGCTGTCGTCCACGTAGATTCGCTCGTCCCCCTCGAAGAGAGTATTGTTCGCCGGGCCGGCCAGCGATGCGACCAATCCCACCAGTTGCCCCGCCCCCTGCGCGTCGAGGGCGACGATGTCCGTGTCGTCGTCGGCGCGGCGATTCTGGTAAACGTAAGAGGTCTGAAAGTACCCGACGTTCGCGAACGAATCGGCAAAGGGCGAGGATCGAATCTCGTAGGATATGCCTAGCACGTCGACCGAGCGCGTGCTCACCAACTGGACCCGGGCGCGCCTCTGGAACGGCATGGGGAAATAGGCGTACAGGGCGCCGGAATTGTCCATGCCGACGAGGAGCGAGCGGGTTGGATACACCCCGAACTGTCCCATGGCAAAGAACGCGCCGAGCGGCGCGAGAACTCCCGGCGAAGAATCGTCGTCCCAATCGATTCGGAGCGAGATGTTGTTAAGAAGATCGGCGCTGGCCGCGGCCGGCGTCGCGGCCGTCAGCCCAGGGATGCGCAGCTTGATCGAGGTGATCGACTGCGGGCCGGCGAGATCGGCGAGCATCTGCGTGGAGCCGGCGGGCAGGCTGACCGTGCCGGCGGCCAGCGCGCTCCCGGCATCGCTCTTGGGATCGCTGCCGGCCTGGTCCCACTGAGCCGCGACCGCGGTCGTGTCCTGCGCGGGGGTCCAGGTGACGACCGGGGTGTCCGGGGAGAATCGATCGTAGCCGATATTGTAATAGAACCAGAGCGCGTTCTGATTCGTCACGATCTTTATCGATTTGGAGAATGGCAGGGGAACGTACGAGTAGTATCCTCCGCTCGATTCGAGCTCGCTGCCGACGAGCGGTTTCAGAAATGGAGGATGGGTGCCGGCGACGAGGTCGGCAATGAGCATGTTGATGCGAGGGGTGGTCTCGCCGTCGAAATAGACCTTGATGTTGCCCTGAGTGGGAATAAAGCCGGTGAACCACATCCGGTAGACGGTGCCAGGGCCCTGGAGGTCGAGCAGAACCTTGTCGCCGTTCGGGTCCGTGTACGGATAGTAGCCGTAATCGTTATTGCCGCCGGTTCGATCGTAACTGGACTGGCCGCCGGCCGCCGTGTCCAGTTTCAGGTAAGGGAGACGATTGATCTGCAGGAGGGCGTCGAGGCCGTAGGTTTCCGCCGCCGCGCGGGCTGCCGAGGAGGGGGTCAGCACGAGGGTCAACCCCAAGAGGACGAGGACGAAAAACTTCTTTGGCATTTGAACTACTCCCTCGACGGGCGCGCGCCGCGGATCGGCCCGGTCACGGGCTCGTGCGCCTTCGGCGCGGCGATGGGACCGCAGAGTCTACCGGTCCCTTGCAGAATCCCGACGTGATGCCGGTCTGCGGCCGGCCGGACCGCCCAGCTCCCGGCGCGCGGCCGGGAGCCTGTCCAAGAGTCCCGGCGGATCAGGCCGTGAGCTCCTTGACCACTTCGTTGACGAGCTTGCCGTCGGCGCGACCCTTGAGCCTGGCGGCGGCCTCGCGCATCACCTTGGGAAATTCTTTCGTTCCGAGCGCGGCGATGACGGATTCCACCTCGGATTTGATCTCGTCGCGCGAGAGCTGCTTGGGCAGGTAGATCTCGAGCGCGGCGATCTCTGCTTGTTCCTTTGCGGCGAGCTCCGGCCGGTTTCCCTTTATATACAGCTCGATCGATTCCCGGCGCTGTTTGATCTGCTTCTCCACCAAACCCAGCCGGTCGGCTTCAGTAATCGGCTGATCGGCTCCCTTGCCCGAGGTCGCGCGTGCGATCTCGTAGTTCGTAATGGCGGCCTTGAGCATCCGGATCGCGCCGACGCGGTCTGCGTCTTTCGCCCGCATCGCCGTCTTGAGATCGACGTCGAGCTGGTCTACGAGTCCCATTTCATTCCTTTCCAACGGTTGCCGTATCCTTCGCTTTTCCGACGATGGCGGTGTTTGGCGCGCCGGCCCCTTTTCCCCAAATGCGGGAAGACGGGAGTGGGTATGCTTCGGTCTCGGAACGGCCGGAATTGTAACAGAGACGTGGATAAAGTCAAATAAAAAAAGACCTGGCAGGCCCATGCAGCCTGCCAGGTCTCTCTCAAGCCGATTAGTGATGACCGCAGCCGCAGGTGCTCCCCTGGCCGCCTTCTTCTGCGCTGAACGATTGTCCGCAAGAGCAGGTGCTCACGGCGTTCGGGTTCTCGATTCGAAAGCCGCCGCCCATCAGGCTGTCGACGTAGTCGACGCTGGCGCCTTCGAGGTACATCGCGCTCGCGCTGTCGAGGTAGATGCGGACGCCGCTGGACTCGAAGACAAAATCGCCCTCTTCGGTCGTGGTCTCGAACCCCATGCCGTATTGAAAGCCGGAGCAGCCGCCGCCCGAGACAAAGACCCGCAGGCCGTACCCCGGCAGGTTCTTTTCCTTGAGCAAGCTCTGCAGCTTGTCGGCCGCAAGCGGAGTAATGGTGACCATCGGCCGGGTGGTCACTTCGTCCAGAGCTGCGGTCACCGGCGTCGTCTGTATTTCCATATTTTTTGCTCCTCCGTCAGAGAGATTTTGGCGCACGCGGTCAAACCCGGCGTGCATGCTTCCAGGCGAACCCAATTCTTTCACCCGCCGATCTGCGACATGACGCGCGACTCGGCGATCACGTGATCGGCCAGCCCGTGGCCCCACGGTTTGTTGATTATACCCTGTGTGAACAACGCGCGCAACTGGTCGTCGGACGCGCCGGCGCGGAGCGGCGCCATCAGATCGATCTCGTCGTCCCGCAGGAGGCAGAGGCGAAGGTGGCCGTCCGCGCTCAAGCGCATACGGTCGCAGCCGGCGCAGAACGGCTCGGTCACCGAGCTGATGAAGCCGATGCGGCCGCGCCCGCCCGGCAGCCGATAGGGGCGCGCCGGATTGTGACCGTCCCAGTCGACCGGCACGAGCGGCCCGAACGCGCTCTCGATCCGCAGGCGCATCTCGGCGACCGGCACGACCGAATCCAACTGAAAGTCGGCGACGCTTCCGAGGGGCATCACTTCGATGAAGCGCATATCCCAGTCGTGCTCGAGCGTCAAGCCGGCCAGATCGACCAGGTCTTGTTCGTTGTAACCGCGCAGGATCACCGAGTTGAGCTTGATGGGACTCAAGCCGGCGCTTTCGGCGGCGAGGATGCCGCGCCACACCTGCTCGATCTTGCCAAAGCGCGTAATGCGGTGAAAGCGCTCGGCGTCCAGCGTATCGATACTGACGTTCACCCGATTGAGGCCGGCCCGCGCGAGCGGCGCGGCCATCTTTTCCAGGCGGACCGCGTTGGTAGTCATCGCGATCTCCCGGATCCCCGGGACGCGCGCGATCCCCGAGACGATCTCCACCAGGTGCGGGCGCACGGTCGGCTCTCCGCCGGTGAGCCGCACGCGGTCGAATCCGACGGTCGCGGCGACGCCGACCAGACGCACGATCTCCTCGTCGGAGAGCAGATGCGACTGGGACTGGAACACCATGTCGGTCGGCATGCAGTAGACGCACCGATAATTGCAGCGGTCCGTCAGCGAGACCCGCAGATAATGAATGCTTCTTCCGTACGAGTCGTTCACTTTCGATAGACCTCGATCATTTTCTTCGGCCGGCCGCCTGATCGAAG
>JAMCRS010000112.1:14984-16458 GCA_023380675.1 Chloroflexota bacterium | reverse complement strand
CCGTCGGCTTGCCGGTCGGCGAGCTGGTCTTTCAGGTCACCGGCGGCGAGCTGCTCGGGCGCGCGCTCGGATGGGCGCTGTTCGGAATGCTGATCGGGCTTTCGGAAGGCTTGACCGGCGGCACCCAGGTGTGGAAGGGGGCCGCGGGCGGCGTGATCGGCGGCCTGGTCGGCGGGGTCGTGCTCGCCGTTCTCCAGTCCGCGTTTGGCGACGCGGCCCTCGGCAAGATGCTGGGGCTGATCGTGCTCGGCGCGTCTGTCGGCGTGTTCATCGCGCTGATCGTCGTCGTCCTCTCGCGCGCGTGGATCGAAGTCAAGAGCGGCAAGCTCAAGGGGACCGATTTCATTCTGGACAAGTTCATGGCGGCGCGCGGACCGGCCGCCATCATCGGCAGCAACGATTTCAAGTCCGACATTGCGCTCCCGGATCCGGACATGGCGCCGCAGCACGCGCGGCTCAAAGGCGCCGGGACGCATTTCGTCATCGAAGACATGAGCGTGGGCAAAGGGACGTTCGTGAACGGCCGCCGGGTCGAGACGTCCCGCCTGACCAACCATGCGACCATTCGGCTCGGGAACACCGAGCTGGTCTATCACGAGCGGCGCTGACCCGGCGCCCCGCGAAGGTAGTTACATAAGGCTCCATTCGCGGCCCGAGTTCCGCACTCCGGGCCGGGCCGTCGTCTGGAGACAGCACGGAGGGATCCTATGAAAAGATCGCTGCTTGCCCTGGGGGCGGCGCTGACGCTCGTCCTGCTCGCGGCCTCGAGCGCGGGTGCGCAGGCGCCGGTCGAAGCGACCGTCACCCAGGTCGACACGTCTCATTTTCCGCAGATTGACGTCTACATCTCGGTCGCCGACTCCGCCGGCAATCCGGTGCGCAGCCTCGACCCCGGGGTGTTCCGGCTCGCCGAAAACGGCCGGCCGATGCAGCTGACCGCGGCGACGCGGTCCGGCGAGCAGGGACCGGTCAACACGGTCTTGCTGATCGACCGCACCGGCAGCATGGCGTTCGCGAACAAGATGGACGGCGCCAAGCAGGCGGCGTCCGACTTTGTCGACCGGATGCGGCCGGGGGATAAGACCGCCCTCGTCCAGTTCGACACGCAAGTCGATACGCTGCAAACCCTGACGGACGACCAATCGGCGCTCCGCGCCTCCATTCAGCAGATCTTCCCGCGCGGCAATACCGCGCTGTACGATGCGATCGCCGCGGCCGGCAAATATTTCGAGAACGTGTCCGGACGCAAGGCGATCATCGTCGTCACCGACGGCATGGACAATTCCAGCACGCTGAATCTCGCCTCGCTCCTGCAGCAGGTGCAGAACGCCGGCTATTCCGTCTATACGATCGGATTGGGCGCCAAGGGCGCCGGCTACGGCAGCCAGGATGGGATCGACGAGTCCACGCTGCGCCAGATCGCCGACACGTACTACGGCACGTACGCGTACGCGCCGGACGCCAGCCAGCTGGA
>JAMCRS010000112.1:0-14974 GCA_023380675.1 Chloroflexota bacterium | reverse complement strand
TTAAGATTCAAAACGAGTACCGGCTCTCTTACGTCACCCCGAACCCGCTTCACAATGGGGTCAAGCGCGATATCTCGGTGACCGCGACCGGCGCGGCCGCCGCGAGCGCAGCCTACAATCCGGGGGGCGTCATCCCCGAAGTGGCTCCGCAGTGGAGCGCCTGGCTGCTTTTCCTCGTCGCCCTGGTTGTGCTGCTCGGTCTCTTCTTCGCGCCGCTTGGACTGAGGCTCGCGCGCGAGCGCGGCGTGCCGATTCCCCGGCTTGCTCCTCAGCCGGCGCGGGCGAGCCGGGTCCGGCTGATTGGTCCGTCCCAAGCGGCCGGTGAAGGGCCGACGCCGGCCCGTCCTTCGCGTATCAAGATCCGAAACGCGCCGGCCGCGACCGGCACGGCGCAATCGCAGATGCCGTGGGATGAAGGCGCGCCGAGGCACTGAGCCAGCCCGATCGGCCCACACGTCGGCGCCAGTGAGCTTCATAGGAGGTTGTCATGTCCACATTTGAAAATATGCCGGATGTCGGCAAGAAAAAGATCAAGGTCCATCCCCCTGCGCGCAAGGGGCCGGGGTGGCTGCTCGCGGTATTGGCAGCGCTCGTGCTTCTTCTGGCCTGTGTCGGCATCGCCGGGCTGGCGTGGAATTTCCTCGGACGCCCGGGATTGCCGTTGAACTCGAGCGCGAGCGCGAACCCGAGTGCGCCTTCCGGCGCCGGAGTTACCGTCGCGCCGAACGGCGCGGTCGCCTTCAGCGTTTTCGCCGGCGATTCGCCGGAGGGCAAGTCCGTCTGGATCATGAACGCGGATGGCAGCGGCGCCAAGGAAATTCTCAAACAGGCGTCCTCGCCGGCGTTCTCGCCGAACGGCTCGATGCTGGCCTACTACCACTGGACGGACGGCATCTACGTCGCGAACGCGGACGGAAGCGATCCGCACAAGATTCTGGGAGAGAGCAACGCCAAGTACATTTCCTGGTCGCACGACGGCAAATGGATCGCGTTTTCGTCGCAGCCGACCGGCAAAGAGGGTGTGAACGTCAACGTCGACGCCGTCTCGCCCGATGGGTCCCATCGGCGCACGATCGTCGTCGGCGGCTCGATGCCTTCCTGGTCTCCCGACGATACGCAGATCGCCTTTGCCAGCTGCCGCGGAGCAGACTGCGGCATCTTTCGAGCGAGCTCGCTCGGGGGCGACGGCGGCACGCTGATCGTCGGCGAGCTCGGCAACGATCCGACCTGGTCGCCGGTTGGGACCAAGCTCCTCTACCAGGAGGACGTGGACGGGATCAAGCAAATTTTCGCCGTCAACGCCGATGGTACGGGGAAAAAGCAGTTGACCACGGGGTCCGACCCGCACGTCGGAGCGCAGTGGTCTCCCGACGGGAGCGCGATCTACTATCGCTCGTCAAAGGGAGGAAGCTGGGGCATCTGGAAGATGAGCGCCGACGGGAGCGCGCAGACCAGCTTGGCCAGCGACGTACAGCCAGTCGACTGGGCCTACGAACGCCTCGCCGTCGCGCGCTAGCCGATGTGCACGACAATGAAGAGGGCTGCCCGGATTCGCTCCGCGCAGCCCGTTTTTGTTTCAACGCCGGAACGTTAGAACGTTGGAACGTCCTAACGTTAGAACGTTCCAACGTGCACTTGTGCTATAATGCGCCCCGCCATGGCGCAATCCGAATACGAAACACTCAAGCACAACTTTATCGCCAATCTTCTCGACGGGAGCTTCTTCGGACTCGGGATCGGCTTTGCGTCCTTCATCACCGTCATCCCACTCTTCGTCAGCCAGTTGACCGACTCGGCCGTATTGATCGGGCTGATCCCGGCGATACACACCATGGGCTGGCAGCTGCCCCAACTCTTGACGGTGAATCATGTCTCGCGTCAGAGCCGGTACAAGCCGACGGTGGTCCTGATGGCCCTTCAGGAACGCCTGCCGTTCCTGGGTCTCGCGGTTGTGGCGTGGATGCTGCCGGGCTTGACGCGTCAGACCGCGCTCGTCCTTACCTTCGCGCTCCTCATCTGGCACGGCTTGGGCGGCGGGGTTACGGCGACGGCGTGGCAGGCCATGATCGGCAAGATCATGCCGCCGCGTCGCGTCGGCATGTTCTACGGGCTCCAGTCCGCGGCCGCCAATCTCCTCGCAGGCGCAGGCGCGATCGGGGCCGGGGTGCTGCTCGAGCGGCTGCAAGCGCCCGGCAGCTTTGCGGTGTGCTTTCTGATCGCCGGTCTTTCGATGGCGGCGTCGTGGGTCTGCCTTTCGACCACCCGTGAACCCTCTACTCCGCCCCCGGCGCCCACCAACGCTTCCCGCTCGCTTTCGAACAAATTGCTCGCCATCCTCCGACGCGACGCCAATTTCCGGTGGTTTCTCGTCGTGCGCATGCTCTCGCAGATCGCCATGATGGCGGTCGGATTCTATACTATATTTGCGGTCCGCCGCCTCGGCATGGACGTGTTGACGGCGGGTGCGATGACGGCGGTCTTGTCCGCGTCCCAGGTCGCCGCCAATCCGGTGATGGGATGGGTGGGCGACCGATGGGGACATCGCGCCGCGATGCAGATCGGCGCCATCTCGGCGGCCGGCAGCGCGCTCATCGCGATCGTCGCGCCGTCGGTCGAGTGGTTCTACCTGGCCTTTGCGCTCGCCGGGATCGCGAACGTGGCTTTTTGGACGGTTACTCTGGCTATGACGCTGGAATTCGAGAGCGGCGAGGACCGGCCGGCCTATATCGGGCTGGCGAACAGCTTGGTCGCGCCGGTCACGATGTTGGCGCCGGTCTTTGGAGGCTGGCTCGCGGACGCGGCAGGGTATCCCGCCATGTTCCTCGTCTCCGTCGTAGGCGGACTCGCCACCGCGCTCGTCGTCGCCGCCGCACTGCGCGATCCGCGCCGTCTGGATGAAACGAGCCCCGCAGCGGTCAGCGCTGACTGACCGATCGGGGCTCGTTGCGGATGATGACGCCGCCGGACTCGCCTTGGGGCGTTGCCGGATCGGCCGCCCAATCGCTTATAGCTTGATAACGCGAAAACCCTCCGCGTAGAGCTCGCCGTCAAAGTCGGGCCGGCGCAGCCGGTCCCGGATCCTCTTTTCGAGCTCCACCGGATCCTTGATCTGGCTCTTGTGCTCGCGCAGCGCGGCGAGCTTGACCGCCAGCGTTTCGTTCACGTCGACCCAGACGGTCGGCTCGTTCGTCTGGCTGATCCAGACCTGCTTGGGAAAGTGGGGTTCCAACCCCTCTTTCAGCAGCTCGGGAAAATACATCCGATTCCCGGCGGCCGGAAAGATCGCGTCCAGGGTGGCCGCGCCGGCCGTCCGGTGATCGGTGTGATTGATGTAAGCGTTCCCTCGAAAGTACGTCGTCGGATCGCTCGTGACGACGATGTCCGGTTTTCTCCGCCGGATCTCGCGTGCGATCTCTCTCCGCACCTCCAGCGTGTTGAACAGCTCTCCGTCGCGGTAGCTCAAAAAGCGCACGTCCCTGGCGCCGATGACGGCTGCCGCGGCCCGCTGTTCTACCTGCCGATCGGCGCACAGTGATTCCGGCGTCATCGTTGGATCGTCGCTCCCCTTGTCGCCGCACGTCAACAGCAAATAGTGGATCTCTTTCCCCTCCCGCGCCCATTTCGCGAGCGTTGCCCCGCAAAAGAATTCCGGGTCGTCGGGATGCGCCAGCACCAAAAGTACTCTCGTCATTTCAGTTCCCATTCCGTATCTCCACCCTAGCTGGGGTTGATGACGTACCAGATCTCGGCGATGTACCCTTGCGCGTCCGTCGTAAAGACCTGTTTGACGACGGTGGGTGCGCCCGCCGTACAGCGCCACGCGTAGACCGTGTCGTGCCCGGTGACCACGGCGGGGATGTATTCCGAATCGGGGCTCGATTTGCAGTAATCCGTCTCGCCCGGCGTCGGCGTCTTGCTGACGACACCCTTGCTCTCGCACGGAAGGTTCGCGCCGACGGTGCAGGCGTAGACCTTGCCGTCCATACAGCGCCAGAACGAATTCTGGACAAACATCTGGAGCGGGGCGTCGGGTGAAGCGCCGCTCGCCTTTTGCAGCCCTTTGGCCAATGTTTCCGGCATCTTGTCGCCGGTGTAGCGCGCGTCCGGGATGTCGATCGTGCCCACCGCGCGGCAGTAGGCGAACGGATCGGTAAAAGTCGCATCGCTGGAGGCGGGGCCGGAATTGGGCAAGAGCGAGGTGATCGTGGAGCACGAGATCAGATTGACGCTGATCACCGTTAGTAGGAGGCAGCTAGCCAAGCGTGAACGGTTCATTCCATCTCCTTCGCGGCCGATGATACAACCGATGAGCCGTTCGGTCAATCCAAAAACGCGTTACATTCCTTTGATCAATCCGCCCGGCTGGCACGTCCGGCAGAAATTCGTGATCCGTTGGTTGGCGCCGACGAGGGATATCGGCGTTCCGCAGCGCGGGCACGGCTCGCCAGTCTTCATGTGTACGGCCAGGAAATCGCGCGGCTTTAAATGAATCTCCTCTCCCATCTCGGCGCAAACCTGGTCGATCGATCGACTCAATGTGGTCCGCATCGCCTGGAATAGCCGTTCGGTCTCTTCTGGCTTGAGCTGCGTCCGTTTGCGATACGGATGGAGGCGGGCTTCCCAAAGGATTTCGTCCGCGTACGCGTTCCCGATCCCGGCCACAAAATCTCCGCGCGTCAGAATCCCCTTGATCTCTCCCCGATAACGCCGCAGGCGCTCACGAAACTCTTCCAGAGAAATTTCGAACGGCTCCGGCCCCATGCCCGAAAACTCCGGCACCAGCTCCAGGCTCCGTGTGAGGTAGAGCTGCCCCATCCGTCTCTGGTCGACGTAGCGCAATTCATCACCGCTCGAAAGCGACAAGACGACGTGCGTTTTGGCGTGGCGCTTGTCCTTGGACGCGGCGAGCTGCAGTCGGCCGGTCAGTTTTGGATTGAGCACGAGAAAGAGCGGCGAAGCCGGGGACAAATGCGCTGGGCTGGTCAGGCTGAATATCAGGAACTTGCCGCGGCGCGCGACGGCGCTCACGGTTTCGCCAGTCAGCGTCTTGGCGAAGCCGGATTGGGCCAGGTCGCGCACGACGATCGCGCCGCCCGCGGGCATGACGTCGACGTGCTCGATCGTCGTGCCGACGATGCGGCGCTGGAGTACGTCCCTGACTACTTCGAGCTCCGGGAGTTCTGGCATTGAAGTGTGGCGGCGGGCTTGAGGTTACATTTTGCGGCGCGCGGATGCCGACAGCCCGTGTGCGTGCCGTTGCCGGGGGCCGGCTGTTCGCTGTTCGTTCGGTCTCACGGCGGCGCCTCGCGCCCTGTCCGCGTCCATATACGCGCGCAGGAGTGCATTGATGCGGGTCTGATAGCCTCGGCCTTGCGTCTTGAACCATGATAGCACGTCGCTATCTACACGGAGAGTAACCTGTGTCTTCCTTGCGACAGGCTTTAGTCCGTGACGTAGGACTGCCTTCGCGAACATCTCTGGTGTAATCTCTGGAATGTCAGACATATCAACGTTTTCGTCGCCGAGAGTATCGAGCTGCGCCCAATCGCTTTGTGATCTGCCTAAAGTACCCGATTTCTTCATTTTTGTTTGCCTTTCTAGCCGATATGAATCGGATCTTCTCTTCACGTTCGGCATGTGCAACGACAATCGCACGTCCTTTGAGGAGCCCGATAGTGATAAAGCAAGACTCGTTGTAAGAAAAGCGGGCGTCCTCCACCGTCGCGGTGTACCCCTCGAACAAGTCGGGCAGATCAGCGAAATCAATCGCGTGTTTACGACGATTGGTTTGCCGCTTGACTTCGTCCCACTCGTACTTCACACGACGATTGTAGCTTCATTTCGTAGTTACGTCAATTCCACCTTCATATGTCGCGGGCGCACTAGATCGACCTTCTGAGACAAGAAGCCAATCCAGCAGAAAACCCGTTGAATGTAGTTACGGGGCGTCCACTGGTAGCCGGGGCAGGGGACCGGGTCTAGGTGAGTTGCACATCGGTGCCTTTTGGTGCAGACATGCACGTTAGGAGGCTGGCATTGATCACCATTAGCAGACTGGTTTGGTCAGCGGCGAAAGATGACTGGACTCGCCGGGGTCTTCGCCTCAGTCTTGGCGAGTGCGGAGGCCGGAGCCGTCGCTGCTTACCAGACCGACGATCTCTCGACCTCACAGCCGGCTTTATCACTCCTGAGGTTAAGATAATTTAACCTGCCTGGACCTTTTTTGGACCCATTCTTTACCTGTTTCGTGATAGGATTGATCGTAGGTGGCCCAGGATTCGATTTGAGGCGTGATTGTGGGCCGAAGTAAACCTGCATC
This sequence comes from Chloroflexota bacterium, assembly GCA_023380675.1. Next base: position 8,655 of record JAMCRS010000112.1, on the reverse strand, counting down.
TAAAGCCGGCGGCACGGCGCCGCCGTGCGCGAATGACGGGTAAGAGACCTGTCGCTTGGCGGACTTGTGCCAACGACGGGTCTTTTTTTGCCGGCCGGCGTTACCGGAATCGACGTTTCCGCAATTCTACCCATCTCAGGGGGGTCAATGAAGCGCAGCCTGGCAGCACGATTCGCTATCCTGTTCGTACTTTTCTCCTTGCTGAACATTGGCTCGACCGCTGGCGCAGACGCGAACAACACAATCGGCAGCATTAGTGCGCCCAGTTCCAACGAGGTTAGTCAAAGCAGTCAGAATCGTTCGTGGGCCGGCGCAAGCGCTCCATTCGATCGAGCCGATTCCCTCTCGGTCCAGGCCGCGGAGCCGGTTACCGATACCGCGACTGCCGTTCCCAAGGAGCAACCCCCGGCAGACACAGCCCCAACGCCTACGGAAACTACAGCCGCGACGGACACTCCGCCGCCATCGGCGACCAACACGGCCACAGAGTTGCCCTCCGCAACCGCGACGGTGCCGCCGGCGGACACCCCGACCGCGACTCCCCAGCCGCCTCCGACCTTTACGGCAACACCCGGCGCTCACAGAACCGCGAGCCCTACGTTGGCCCCGACCAAGGCGGTCACGACTAGCCCCACGATCACGGCAACGGCGACGCTGGCCACGACTCCTTCTCCCACGCCGACCGGCTCGATCACCTCCACGCCTACGATTACGGCCACCGCGACGCTTGCGGCCTCGCCGACGCTCACCACTACGGCCACGATCACCGCCTCCCCCACCGTAACTACAACCCCGACGATTACGGCCACTGCCACACTGACCGCGACGCCGGGCATTACCTCCACAGGTCCAATCACGGTGGCGTTTGGCGGCTACTTCGATATCGATACCAGCCTGGACCAAGTCTTGGACCTGGCCGACGGCTGGGTCTCAGTCCGATTTCCAGCCGGCGTATTCGGCCGGCGGCTCCGCGTCCACTTCGACCGTCCCACGACCGACTTTGCCAAGCTGGATCGACGGCACGACCGGGTGATCAACATGTTCTCGATCCGCGCCTTCGACCGTGCGAAGCTGCAGCAAGAGGTCAAGCAATTTCAAAAATCCATCCGACTCACGGTACGCTACGATCCGGCCAAGCTCGGGACGTGGAAGGAACGAGACCTGACCATCGTCTACTGGGACGTAAAGGCCGAGCAATGGATGCCCGTGGCCAGCCGCGTAGACATCGTGCGGCACACGGTGACCGCGGAAACAACCCATTTTACCGACTACGGACTCGGGACCGCGCCGGACGTCCAGAACTACCTACCAACGCTGACCGACTTTCAAGTCGACACTTTCACCGGCTCGGCCTCCGCCAGCTATTCTTTCGAGATACCGCCCGGCAGAGGAGGCCTGGCGCCCACGCTTTCGCTTTCGTACTCGAGTCTGAGTGTGGACTATATGAAGGACTCTTCGCAGGCGTCGCCGGTTGGGACCGGCTGGTCGATGAGTGAGAGCTACATCGCGCGCGACTCGCGCGATTCGTACGATTCGACCGACGACGTTTATACGCTCGTAACCAACGGGGTCGGATATGATCTGTACGTTAGCGCGGACGGCACATTCCATACGTCGTCCGAGCAGTACTGGCATATCACTCACGACGCTTCAAGCGATTCCTGGCTCGTGATCACCAACGACGGCACGCAGTACCGTTACGGAACGTCTGCGGGCAGCAAGGCGGTTTGGGCGCGTACTGACGGCACGGCTACGCCGCATAGAAGCAAAACAGAGACGTATATGTGGTGGCTCGAGAACGTGACCGACGTGCATGGCAATCAGATCGCGTATACGTACATGCACGAGAGGGAGACGCTCAACTGCATCGATTCGCCCGTGTATACCGTGGATATGTCCGTCTATCCCCAGACGATCTCCTACAACGGCGGCAGCACCGAGATCTCTTTCAGCTATCAGCCTCGAACGGACTATCAGTTGATCTGGCCGGAGTGGCAATGCGGGCGCGCGCCGTACGCGATGTCGCGGCTGCATCAAGTAGACGTTTCGAGCCGGGGTTTCACCGGCGGAGATATGCTCTTGCTCCGTCGTTATGTGCTTACGCAGGACTATACGACGTTTCCTGGTCTATTGAACTATTTCGGGGCCGGCAGCGGCTCGTATGGACGCTTGACCCTGAAGACGATTGAGCACTTTGGCATACACGGCCAAGACGCCCCGGCACTTCCGGCATACTCGATTAGCTACAATGCGGACAATGTTCTTTCCCAGGCGAGCAACGGGATCGGCGGGGCGGTATTCTACACCTACGACCCGGTTACGGTAGGCCAGCCGCTCGCAGCGTCGGTCGTGGTCCATCGCGTCGCAAGCAAAAACGTAAGTGACGGCAGCGGAAGCTCTGCGCCGTTCACGTATTCCTACGTCGGGGCCGCGGTCAACGATCCGGAGCATTCAGCCGCCGCGGGGACCGCGCACTGGGGAGGTCACCCGCGCTACGACGTGAGTACGCAATTCCGCGGTCACTCGGAAGTGGTGGCGACCGACCCGACTGGGGCCGTCACGCATTACTATTTTCCCCAGGACGATATCACAGCCGGCCGCGCCTTGACGGTCACTCAGCTCAGCAGCAGTGGCGGCAAGTACACCGAGGTGAATAATGCTTATTACACCCGGTGTATATCGGTCGTCGACTGGTCGTCAACGCAGGCGATCGACAGTTGCAGCCACGCGAACCTGAGCGGCCAGACCGGTCCTACGACGACCGGGACCCTGTCCGAATTCGTGGCACTCAGCTCGGCGGTCAAAAAGGTCTACGATGGGCAGACGACGCCGACGACGACCCAGGAGAGTTACGCGTACGACGCCTACGGCAACCTGAGCGAGACCGACGAGTACCTGGACGCTGGCAACTCGTTGTTCCGGCGGACGACGCAAACCTTCTATCCCAACAATAACTCGATCGTCTGGATCGTAAATCGCGTAGGGCTCAAGGAGGTTTTCGACGCGACGCCGAACGGCAAGCTGTCCGAGACTCGCTATTTCTACGACGGCCACCCGAACTATAGCGATCCGCCGTCGAAGGGGGACCTCACCAAGGTCGACGTGACCGCCGACGGCACCACCTTTTTCTCTTAGACCGTTAACGAGTACGATCCAGCCAATGGTAACTTGACCAGTACCAAGGACGGGAACAACAATACGACGAGTTATCAATACGACGGGGTACTGGCGGCGTACCGGACAGCCGTAACGAACGCTCTTGGCCAGGCGACGCATACGGCGTACTCCGACTATTGGAACATCGCGTCGATCACGGATCCAAACGACGCCGTCACGGCCTTCACTCATGACGATTTTGGTCGGCCAACCTCTATCACGCGGCCTCTGGATCAGACCTACGCAAACAACGTTGAGTACTCCTACAGTTTGGGCAGCCCGCGCTCTCTGGTTCGGGTGGATGTTCTTCGCGTTGCGGTAGGTACGTTAGGTCCCATTCGACGCGACACGTACTACCAGACCGCGTGGTGGTTCTACGACGGCTTGGGCCGCGTGATTCAACAGCAAGCCCAAGGGGCGGATGGCTCGATCATACTGGCGAACACGGCTTACGACCCCATGGGACGGGTGCAGCGCGTCTCGGACCCCTACGACCCGGCTGTGGCATCCGGCCAGACGGCCTACCTCTATCATGCGCTCGTGCCGGAGCTGTATGGGGGCGCGGGTGGCGCGGCGCCCACCCCGACGCCAACGCCGAGTTTCCAGGGCGGGACCTACGTCCCGGCCGACTGGCGGCGGCCGGCGACCGCGTACCAATACGACGCCCTCGGACGTCCGGTGGCGACCCTCTACGCCGACGGCACCTCATCAACAACTGCGTACAACCAGTTGACGACGACTTTCACCGACGCCAACGGGCATCGCAAGGACACGGTCAGTGACAAGTTTGGGCGCACCGTCGCCGTTAATGAATACCACGACAGTGCGACGCTGTCGACCACGTATGGTTACGACGTAATGGACAACCTGCGGTTCGTTGTCGACAGCGGAGGCGCGGGCATGGGTTACGAATACGACCAACTTGGCCGCAAGACGGCTTCGAGCGATGCCGACATGGGCGACTGGACATACGATTACGACCATGCCGGCAATGTTATCCAGCAGACGGACGCGATGGGACAGCGCACTTGCCTTTACTACGACCCGCTCAATCGCCTCGTGGGCAAGAAATATCAATCGAGTGGCACCAACTGCCCCGGCGATCCCGGCGCGTACGATGTAACGAATACGTATGACCAGGGCGATAACGGAATCGGCCATCGCACCAGCATGAACGACCGCTCGGGCTCGACCGCCTGGCAGTACGACGCCGAGGGAAGGCTGACGGCCCAGACCGAGTCGATTAACGGTGCGCCCGAGGCTTACACCACCACCTGGACGTACGACGAGATGGACCGGCCGCTCTCGATGACGTATCCTGACGGCGAGTCGGTGCCGATGACGTACAATTCCCAAGGTCTCGTTGCGACTCTGGGAGGCTACGTTACCGGCTCGAGTTACAACCCCGCCGGCCAGCCATTGGAGCTCGACTTTGGCGACGGCACGCAGACGAACTACGCCTACAATCCGCTCAACCGGCGACTCACCCAATTGCAGACGGCCGGGGGTGCGAGTGCGATCCAGAACCTGAGCTACGATTACGACAACGTGGGCAACATTACCCAGATCACGGACGCGGTCCGAAACGAGGTGACGACATTCGGCTACGACGATCTCGACCGGTTGACCAGTGCGTCAATTGCGGGGGTATATTCGCACGCGTGGCAGTATGACTCCACGGGAAACATCATACAACGAACAGAAGACAGTACTCCGGTCACGTACACGTACGGAGATAACGAACACCAGCCGCACGCGGTCACAGCCGTGGGCGCGCGGACTTTCGACTACGATGCCAACGGAGATATGATCCGTCGCGCCGGGGACGAATTGACGTACGACGAAGAAAATCGATTAACACGAGTGGTGGCCGCCGGCGTGACGTCGGTCTTCACGTACGACGGCGACGGCAACCGGGTGAAGAAGGAAGTTGGCTCCGGCGGCACGACGACGACTTTCTACGTGGGCAACTATTACGAGGTCACCGGAACGACGGCCACCAAGTACTATTACTTTGGCACGCTTCGCGTCGCGATGAAGCAAGGGGATGCGGTGACCTATCTCCACGGCGACAACCTGGGGAGCACGAGCGTGACGAGCGGCGCGACCGTGAGCGCGCAGACCTACTATGCATTCGGAGCGATTCGCACGACGACCGGCGTCGTGCCGACCGATTTCGGGTTTACGGGCCAGCGCTTTGACTCCGACGCCGGGCTGATGTACTATAACGCAAGGTATTACGACGCGACGATCGGCCGGTTCGTCCAGCCGGACACGATCATCCCGGACCTGTACGACCCGCAGTCGCTCAACCGCTACAGCTACGTCCGCAACAACCCGGTGCGGAACACGGATCCGACGGGACACGGGGTGGACTTGGGCGACCCGTACTATAACGCCGAGATGCGCTCAAAGCGGGCGTCGGAGACGGTCGACTGGGACGCGCTGCCAAGCGGCGACGATGGCGGGAACGAACGGGGCGGCAGCATCGTTGACCACGTCCACGTGAGCGACTTGAACGGGCTGGCCGGCATGGTGGGCGGGAAGGAGTCTTATGACGCGCTTGGCTTGCAGCAGGCCGGCGACACGCGGATGTGCAAGCAGAGCCTCGCGGAGTGCTTTCGCGAGGGGAAGTACAAGGTGTTGACCGACGGGCAGACATTCTCAGATGACGAGTGGGAAGAGTTGCTGAAGGCGATTGCTGCCGACGTGACAAACAATCCCAAACCCAAGTGGGAGGGTCTGTGGACCGTCAGCATGGTGCAGAACGCTCTCGCCGGCCGTTGGGGCTACGATACCCCGCTCGCGAACACTTCGAATCAAGGCATCGATCGTACTGTGTGTGTTGCAAGAACATGCGGTAAACAGTCCGACATAAACTACGTAGGTCAGGGAATTTGGGGGGCGTCGGCAGGTGAGACTATCGACCAGACGAAGGACGTCATCCTCACTTGGAATACCAGGGGCGTACTTAAGAGCTCGTACTACGTGTACAACAATAACCCCGTGCAGAGATACTTTTGGGCAGAGTATGGTTATGGCTGGTACACCAGTCACTCGGGCAAATAGCAGCTGGCCGGAACCGCGGCCCTGCGCTCGCGTCTCGTCGATGAATAGCATTGTCTCTTGGAGTGTGGCTGCAAAAGGAGAGGCACAAGGCAATGAAGAATTCGCCTGTCAAACCAATGGCGTGGCGGCTCGTGACGCTGGCAATCACCCCCGGCCTCTGGCTAGCGCTTCAGCGACGGCCGTACGAACCGGTAGACGTTCCGATCTTATTTGTCGGTGTCGCCGCGACTGTGGCCGGCGCAGCGACTTTGCTTTGGCTGAGTTGGCGGTCAGAGCGCGGAGTGGCCCTTTGGTGCTTGCCGCTACTCGGTGCCCTGTCGTGGGAGTACTTCGAGTTTGTGAACCAGACGTTTGAGGCCGGGCGGGTACATGCACTCAATCCACTCTGGTTCGAGTTAGCGATGTCTATGGTCTTTATCGGCGGGATAATTTGGGGTGTCGGTCTGTTTCCCTTTTGGGTCTATAAGTGCCTCAGGCTGCCCGTGCCGCTATTGGGATGGGGACTCGCCGGGCTGCTAGCTCTTCTCTTGGCCATATTGAACTTATCTCTCGGTTCGCTCAACGAGGGGACGACTTTTTTCACTTATTTCCTATGGGCCGCGTTCATGGCACTGATTGCCCTCGGAAGTATGCTTGCCCAAAGGCACGGATTGGCGGCCGGCCTTTTTGTTGCCGCATGCGAACCGCTCTGGGTTGACTTGTCCGTGACCCCGCGACTGGACACCTTGTACAGTCTAGTGCTCCCGCCCACCTATCAACTACGCATTTTCGAACTGCTCATCAACCCAATGGTTTTGGAATATGCCTCTATTCTTGTCTTCTTGGTGATGATCCCAATCGGGCTGTTGCGCTCAGAGACGCGAAAAGCGCAACTGGTGTGGCTGCTGGTGCCATCGCTCATCACTTTGGCCGTGATCAACGTCGCTCCGGGTTTTGCCGTAGGGACGAATGTGTGGCCTTACTCAGTGTTTCAGTGGTGTCAGGCCGCTTTGGGGATTGTGGTGCTATGGTTGCCCCTGCCCTTTGCGGCCATGCTGTTCCGAGCCGTTGAGCGTAGTCGCTCGCGTCAGGCCGAGGAGCCTGCTCCTTGAGAAGTTTTGGCGGTGCGAGGTGCCCCACCCGTGCCTACGTAGACTGCGGTGGAGTGGCGGGCGCGTTAGCGCAAACATTCGAGCGACTGGGCCGGTTCGACGGTGTCGTCACCCGAGCACACTGGCCGCGGTTGCATCGCGTGTCTTTTGGCAAGATCCTATAGCCGGCGCAGCTTTAGATTCACCTTTCCAGTGCGAGACTAGCGCTTTGTATAACTTGGGCGCGGGAGGCCCGGCCGACGGCCAAGGGTCTAGATCAGAGTGATTCATCCAAAACGGATTGGCGGACCTCAATGAGGCGTTATCAGCGAGTCGCGACTGCATCGCCTCCGCGTTGATATGCTGTGGCGCGCGCTATTACGACGCGTCCATCGGCCGGTTCATCCAACCAGACACGGTCATCCCGGACCTGTACGACCCGCAGTCGCTCAACCGCTACAGCTACGTCCGCAACAACCCGGTGCGGAACACGGATCCGACGGGACACTTTGCCCCGGCGATCGCACTGGTCTTCGCAAATCCGGTGTTTGACGCCGTACTGGTCGGGGCCGTTGTCTACTACGCGTACGTGGGTCCGACGTATGTTTACGGCCCAAATGCCGCAGAGAACAGGGCGAAGCTCATGGACGCGTGTAATCGTATTGGCGGCTCTATTGCAGCAGGCATGGATGAAATGTCGAAGCACCCGCGCAAGAACAAGAAGCCGCAACTGCGTCCCCCGGCCGACAACCAGCCAGTCTACGTCACGTCACAGCCATTAGGCGAAGTAGTGCCGAAGACGCCAAAAATCCCGCCGTGCCGCGGCAAGGAGTGCTGGGCAGCAGTAGGTACAGTTGTCCTGGCCTACGGTGCTCAAGCTGGCGAGGCTCTATGTTATCAAAGCCAAATATGCGTGCATGCCGAGGAGGGGCTTGATTCCTCCGAACCTGGGGCGGCTCCAGCGACTAGTGAAGTACTGGAGCAGAAGAAGTCGCAGGCTCCAGGTGGAGGCGAAGGAAATGGCGATGGCTCAAAGTCGGATAAAGATTCTGACTCAAGTCAATCTGCTTCAAATACGGCTCCGGATTACGGAGGCTACGATCCCCTTAGCTGGACTTTATCCATTTGAAAGAACAGAGAAGGCAGGGTAAGCTATAAACCATTTCTCTGCCAAGAGGATGGTTCATGCTCACCCTGCCCAATAGCTATTCTACACTGATTTCGCTTTTTGCGCCGCACTTTTCCAAACGCATCTGGAAGTATGCCCTGGTCCTCTTCATGGGTGCGATCCTCGCACCCCATCAACGCACCGTCACCGCGTGCTTGCGGGTTCTGGGCCGACACCGCGAGAAACACTTTC
>JAMCRS010000111.1 GCA_023380675.1 Chloroflexota bacterium | reverse complement strand
GCCGTCCTGGAACGTCTTCAGGCCGGTGACCGTGACCGCGCCGTTCTTGACGATGTAGTTGCGGGCCGCCGCTGTCCCGAGTTCGTTCTCGATTGCCAGGACCGCCGACTGGAGAGCGGTGATGAAGCCCGCGACCATGTTGGCCTTCACCGTCGAGCCGTTGCTGTGGGCGGCGGCGGCGGTCCCGAACGCGCCGCGCACGCAGCCGGTGAACTGTGAGCCGGTTTTGGCGGTGTACACGACCAGTTCGTCGTCGATGGAGAGGACGCCGTACGAGGCGGCAAAGCCTCCGGTCGTGGTCGCCACCGAGATCGCGGAGTCGCCGACCAGCACCGCGCCGGTCGTGGTCGTCTCCAGGGGTTTCGTCGAGAACGCATCGACCGGCGAGTACAGGCTGGCCGCGCTGTCTATGGTGTCCGACCCTCACCCACCCGTTGAGTTCCGTACTCAGCGCGCCCGCGATGACGATGCTTTCCTCGTTCGTGCCGGTGCGCTCGATATAGATTGTGCATGCGTCATAGAAGCCGGCGGTGGACTCCACCGGGATATCTATATCGTCGGGGGCCACAGAGGACGTGAGGCGCGTCTCCACACGCACATCGGTGCTGGTCACCGTGTAGCGCGTGTCGCGGAAATAGAGTGTGAGCCAGTCGATGCCGCCATCGAAGTTCTCCTCGCCGGTGATATGTACGACCACGCTCGCCGGAGTCTCGCTGCCGCCCGTCGCGGTCGCGTGGTCAAGCAGACGGACCTCGTGAGTGTTGGCCGGTCCTCCCACGCCGCATTCAAAGGTCATCGAATCCCAGGAGACGGATGGGTACTTGGCGGCGTCGAGGCGCATCGCGCCGTCGAGCTCGTGGTCGTACTCGATATCGAACGCGAGAGCCAGGCCGGAGAGGTCCGTGCGCGGAAGGTGTTTCAGGCGTAGGTGGTTGAAGTAATCGTAAGCGTTGTAAAGCCCGAGGACCGCGAAGTCTTCGGCGGCCTGGAAGATGCCAGAGATGGACACACCCGTGGCAGTCGCGTCGTGGAGCGTCGTCGTGGCGGCGCGACCGGCGAAGCCCTGCGTCTGCACGTTGCGGCGCGGATCGAAGATAACGAGAGGTTCCGCCGCCATACTTAGGTCTGGATCACCACGGTGAGGTCGCTGCCGGGATCGGGAGATGCGACGCCAAGGATATTTGTCTGGACGTACGGGTTTCTCGGCGCGATCCTGCCATACAACAACGCCAACTGGGAGAAGCTCTCGGTCTTCCTGAACTTCCTCATCCCGAAGCTCCCGGCGCCTCGCGAGGACGACCTGTCGAAAGGGATCCTCGAGGCCATCGACATGGACAGCTACCGGCCCGAAGTGCAAGCCGCCATAGCCATCACACTGCCGGACCAGAACGCCGAGATCGGTCCGGTGACAACCAGCGGCGGCGGCTTCAAGCCGGAGCCGGAACTGGACCACCTCAGCAATATCATCAAGGCGTTCAACGACCAGTTCGGGAACATCGATTGGAAGGACGGCGACAAAATCCGGAAGGTGATTGCCGAAGAGATCCCCGCGAAAGTCGCGGCTGACAAGGCTTACCAGAACGCGCAGAAGCACTCCGACCGGCAGAACGCCCGAATCGAACACGACAAAGCGTTACAGCGGGTCGTAACGGACCTGCTGGCGGATCACACCGAACTGTTCAAACAGTTCAGCGACAACCCTTCGTTCCGGAAATGGCTGGCTGACACGATCTTCACTTCGACGTATGGGGCCGGAACGGGCCAGGCTGCGCCTCCTGGATGAGAGGAGGAATTGGCTACGAGATGTCCAGTTCTCCAGCCCATCCGCGGCCCTCGCGCTCCCGCTCCGCTTCCACTTCTATGTGGTAGCGCTGGCTCAATTGGGCTCTGCGCTGCAATTCCGCCTCTCGCTCGCCGGAGGCATCCTGCCGTAGCGTGGGCAACCCTGCCTGGCAGGTCTCACAGAGAAGGGCCTCGAGTAGCGGAAGGCTCTTGTTCTTGGGCGCTACACCGATCCGGACCGCCCTCGTGTTTCGCCGGCGGGAATCCGGCTCGAACTGCTTCCGCAGCCAGCCCATTCCCAACCGGGGAACCCGCTCGCCATACTCTGTGTCGCCATCGCAAATCAAGCACGGTCCATGAACGTGCTTCACCACCTTCCGGATCACCCGGATTTCGTGCTCGACGCGAAAATCCATTTATGGACGATTTTCTCATGACGACGCTCTGCCCGCCAGGGTTCCGCTCGGCCTTTCCGAGCGGGACAGGGCGTCAAATAAGGCCGGGTGCGAACGGGAGAAACGGAGAGTTCGATGCAAGAATGACGGAATTCCGGCCGCGACCCCATGGTTCGCCTCGCATCCCAGCCGCATCGGCGCAAAACGGAGAACCCGCGATGGCGGCAACGCCGCCGCAAGTTGTTGCGGAAACGCGCGAAGAACGCAAGGAGCGCGCCGGACGGGAGAGGGCTTTCGCGTGAACGGTTGGGGACTGCGGGATCGTAGGGAATGAAATTGGCTCCCCGAGACGAACCCTGTTACGAACGGGTCTTGGAGAAACGGGTTTTGGGCCAGGACCAAGGCACGCCAGACGTTTCGATTCCTGTCGAAACGGCTACCTGTGGGTTCAAATTGTCGGCCACACAGTATCGTTAAACATACTGGCCATTGGAATCAGCGGATCGCTCTCTCAATGGTCGGAGGGTTCTGGCTGCAACATCTCTATTACGTCTCGTCCGCCCAGTCCGACCCTGGCGGGTCATCCGTGGGATCGAGGCTGTCGGCGGATCGATGAGCCCACGCCAAGAAACGTGCCATCGGAACTGTTTCCTTTGAGTCCGCCCGCCTTCATCTCAGCCTTTTCCAAAACCGCATCCAATCAGCTCGGATGCGCTACGCTACCTTCCATCTCGGAGCGTGGCGCGGCCAAGCAGCTCGCCGACAAACTGCTACACAGCATCACGACGCCTATCCCTGCTTCGCACCCGGTCGGACGTGGCACTTGCCATTAGCGCAATTGCCCTTGGTTTCGAACGCAGTTCCACCGGCGCGATGACACGAGCCGCAGGAAGCCTTCTTGTCCTCCTCAGTTTTGTGCGGCGGCTTGAAGCCGAGCTGATTGGATGCGGTTTTGGTAAA
>JAMCRS010000110.1 GCA_023380675.1 Chloroflexota bacterium | reverse complement strand
CCATTCTCATGCCAGAAGACGAAAGGCCTGAGTTCGATCAGTATTTCCTATTTCCGCGTCGCGTGATCTACGGAAACGACGCCGCGCGGCGATCACCTTACCCTTGAGCGCCCAGACCGCAAGGGAATCCCACATGTAGGGCGGCCAGTAGGCGGCCGCGGCGAATGACACGGCGAGAACCAACGCGATCGATCCGGCGATGACGAATTGCGCCAAGTCAAATCGGAGCACGCGCACCGACGGAACCAACAGACCGCCGCGCCGGCGCAAGAGCCACGCGGCGGCAAGCAACAACAGAAGGTAGATCGCGGCCACACTCGGTAGGATGATCGCAACCCCAAAGACCGCACCGAGAAAGACTCCGAGCGTCAAAATACCGCTGCCGATCCCATACGCCAGTCCAAATCGTTCGAGCGGGTCCAGGTCGGAAGACAGCGCGCCAGTCGCCACCCATCCGAGCGAGGACAAAGCCACTACCAAGGCGACGACGATCATCTAGACTTGTCCAGCCGGACCAGCCCGTGGGTACCGTCCAGCATGATTCTAGAGCCCTCGACGGCGAACTGTGGATACTCACCGACGATGAGAACATAGTCGATCTGTGGGTTGTCTCGCAGCGCGGCGTCGTTTCCGTAGATCACGCGACGCGGAAATAGGAAATACTGATCGAACTCAGGCCTTTCGTCTTCTGGCATGAGAATGACGGCGGTAGGCGGAGTCTCGCGACTCACAAAGTCGAGGAGGACGTACACGTCACGCCACTGCACATACATCTTGTCCGTGTAAGTGAGGCTTGGCGCGATCAGCATTGTCGCGGCGGTGTTCTCCAAGTGCACTGCCCCGACAACGATTTGAGCCGCGAACAACGCGATGATCGCACCGCTAAGCAGGGCGCCAGACGTCCGGCGACTGGTCGTTTTCGAGTTGTTCACCATATGCCATGGGAATGACGGAGGATTACCAGAACACACGAAACTCGATAGATGGGGCGCATCGCAACTCGAATCCGTAGCGTACGAATGGAATGGAGCGACAGTTTACACGACCTCGCGATTAATGCAACTGCCGGGTGATTCAGAATCATCCACCCCCTACGACGCTAACGACGGTGCAGGCGGCGCAGGCCGATTTGCCGCCGCGGCCGACGCCGGCGAGACCAGGACCGGGCGGCCCGGGAGAGACGAAGCTGGTCGGCGGATACTTTCAGCTAGAGGTGCAAAGCATCTCGGACAGATCGCGTTGCCGAAATTTGCGACAGGAACGCGTTAGCAGTTGGATCGTGTTTGGGTCCGCGTGTAACAGACCTAAAGGCCGGCCGCCGTCAGGACGCGCAACCGATCCCGCATGAGGTTCGGCTGCGCACGGGGTAAATCCAAAGCAAACCGCCAAGTGACTTGTCAGGTCGTTTGGCGGTTTTCGATTCTCGTCTGAGGGCGCAAGCCCAATCCCCTCTGAGCAACAGCTAACTCGCCGGGCGCGTTAGTTCGATCAGACAGAACGAGTCGCGGTCGAGATACGTGCTCTGCAAGATGTGGCCCGGCTGTGTATCAAATTTTGACCTATTTTGACCAAATATGCTATTGATTGCTATTGCAACCAGATGTATGGTGTGGGTGCATGGAAGACCTGCTGACCACAAAGCAGCTAATGGACCTGCTGCAAGTCGACCGAACGACCATCTATCGAATGCTCAACGATGGTCGACTGTCCGGCATGCGTGTCGGCGGTCAATGGCGTTTTCCGCGGCAGGTGATCGACAAATGGTTGGGCGAGCAGAAACCGGCGCCGCCGGCCGAATCGAAGAGGTCTGGCGCCGGTGGGGAAACCACTCCGCCGATCGACGTCCAAGTCCTGCCGCTCTATTGCCTCCAACCGATTCAGGAGGTATTCGCACAGACAAGCATGGTCGGCGCGGTGACGACAGACCTGAACGGCAAGCCTCAGACGCCGGTGAGCAATTCGTGTTCATTCTGCAATTTGATGCTCGGGTCCGAAAAGGGCCGGTTGCGCTGTGAAGCATCGTGGAAAAGGCTCGCCAACCGAAACGACCCGCAGTCGCGTCTTGAAATGTGCCACGCCGGTTTCACATACGCGGGTGGACGGGTCGTCGTGAACGGGCAGTTAGTCGCCATGTGCTTCGTCGGGCAATTCATGGTCGATGATGCCTCGTCGCTGCGCGCCCCGGCGCACATCGCCAAGCTGGCGCACGCCTGTGACGTGGACGAGAACGATCTGACGCACGCCGCAAGAGACGCGCGGGTGCTGCAAAAGGGCCAGGCTGAACGCCTGCTCAATTTGCTGCAACTTGTCGCGGACACGTATTCGCACATCGGCCAGGAACGGCTCGAACTGCTTACGCGGCTGAAGAAGGTCGCGGAAATCGCCGGCTCCCCCACGGCGTGAAGATGGCTCAGCGGCCTCGCTCCGCCAGGGAGAAGAGATCGCACCGCGCACCCCAAATACGAGAACGGACGCGGCGGCGACGCGATGCGAGAGGGTTTGGCGCTTCGATTTAATGTACTTTTAGGACTGCACGTGGTACACAGATACTCATAAAGACTGGTTTCGATTCGCGCCGAAGCAACTCGGCTGCGTGATTACGAGGTGTGCTGAAGCATCTCCAGGTTCTAACCAGCAAGAGCTCGCAAGGTGATGAAAGCCCTGAGTGACGCCCGTTGTCACTCGGGCTTTTCTTTTGATCGGTAATATCCGAGAGGAGCAGTCGGATTCATGCACAAGAAACACATTGGATTTCTCTTACTCGTGACGAGCGCGCTCGCTTTGATCGCGGCGTTGACCTGGCCCCGTCCGGCCGCCGCGCAGTGCGGCTCGTCCGCGTCGTCGTGCAAGAGCTGCCACGAGACCCAGGCCAAGGACCCGGTCAGCACAAAGGGCGCGTGGCACTCCCAGCACGCGTTCGGCGACTTTTGCGAGTTCTGCCACGCCGGCAACGTGAAAGCAAAGGACGAAGCGAGCGCACACGCCGGCCTGATCGACCCGCTTGCGGACGTGAAAGGGAGCTGCCAGTCGTGCCACCCGAATGATTATGAGGCAAGAGCGCAAACGTATGCGAGCGCGCTCGGCAAGACAATTGGCGCCGCGACGGCGCCCAGCGGCGCCGCGCCCGCCGGGGCCGGCGCTATCACGACGACCGTCGCAACACACGCTGTGACGACAACGGCAGCGGCGGTTGCGCCGTGCGGCCCCGCCGAACCGACAGGCGGCCAGACGATCGATTTGAACAAAGCGTACGCAGGGTTGAATCTGCCTCCCCCCAACATCCTGGGCAACTTGGCCGTGGTCGGCTTGATCGTCGTCATGCTGCTGGTATTGGGTGGATTGGTCTGGTACTACGAGCGTCCGTTCGAGCGCCTCGTGCTAACCCTCCGGCGTTGGCAGGCAATGCCGGTGCTCGTATCGGCGACGCCGGAAGGCGCGGCGCTCAACCTGCCGAAGCAGTTGGTCGCACGGCCCGAGCTCGAGGCGCTGCTGCCCCTGCTCGCCGCGAACGATCCGGCGACGCTCGACGCAGTCACACGGCTGCTCTCGGATCGGGAAAAGGGACCCAAGGTCCTGAAGGCGATCGGCCGCGCGGACTTGCGGTCGCTCGCAGCGCTGAGCGAGAGCGATCAGAAAGCGCTTGCGGCGCTGCTCGCGCTCGCGAAGGAAATGAAGGCGTAGAACAAATCGCGAAATCCGAATTGAGGCCGGGCATCGAGACGGCCCGCAATTCACAATTCGCATGAGGGGAAAACCGTGATTGCACTGTTGAAGCAAAAAGAATGGTCACCCTACCTGGCCGGCGCGCTGCTGGGCGTCGTCTACATCCTCAGCATCGCCGTCGCCGGCGTGATTCCCGGCGCCTCCGGCGCGTTCGAGAACGTCGCCGGTCTGGTCGCACAGGCTGTTGCGCCGGCGCTGGCAGGCAATACGTACTTCAAGTTCGTAATGCCGCCGGGGATTTCGTGGGAGGTCGTGCTGCTGGCTGGCATAGTCGCCGGCGCGTTCCTATCCGCCAAGCTCTCCGGCGATTTCAAGCTGGCGGCAGTGCCGGACGCGCAGTGGCGCAAGGTATTCGGCGACTCCGTCCGCAAGCGCTGGGCGATCGCGTTTCTCGGCGGCATCATCCTGGAATACGGCGCCGGCATTGCCGGCGGCTGCACCAGCGGGCTGGCCGTCGGCGGCGGCTTGTTTCTCGCGCCGGCCGCCTTTATCTTCATGGGGGGCATGTTCGCATCGGGCATTCCCACCGCCATCCTGATGTATTGGAGGAAATTCTAGTGAACGACATTATCCTGCCGCTGGCGCTCGGCATCGGCTTTGGCTGGTCGCTGCAAAAGGCCGGCCTGAGCAAGTATCACAAGATCGTCAATGTCTTTCGCTTTACCGATCTCGCCGTGTTGAAGTTCATGATGACGGCACTCGCCGTCTCGATGGTCGGCGTGTTCGCACTGAACACGGCGGGCATCACACAGCTGCCGGCCGTCCCCGCCACGTTCGTCGTTGGCAATCTGGTGGGAGGATTGATCTTTGGCGTCGGCATGGCCGGCGCCGGCTTCTGACCGGGCACGTGCGCCGCTGGAAGCGGCCAAGGCAATCTCGACTATCTGATTCCCGGTCTGCTCGGTTTCTTGACGGGCGCGATCATTTACGGCGCGACCTACCAGTCCGTATTCCCGGCCATCTCCGCGATCGCCAACTTTGGCAACGCGATCCTGCCGACCGCCCTGGACATCAACCTGTGGCTGACGGTGCTCCTGTTCGTGTCGGCGACGCTCACGCTGCTCTACTTTCTCGAACGGCACGGCGAGCTGCGAAAAGACAAGGTGAATTCGTAATCCGCACCCGTGCGGAGATATCGAGTATTGCATCGTGCATTGGAGTGTGCGTCATGCGTGATCGTGAAATCAAAGTCGGCGACATATTCGATTGGCAAGTATCCCGCCGCGAATTTCTGGGGTTGAGCACCGCCGCGTTGGGCGGGCTGGCGCTCAGCTCGGTCCCCCTTGCGCCGTGGCTGCTCGGCAGCGGCACGCCCGCGTCGCGCGGCAACGCCAATCTGCCGCCCGTGACGTTCGACCGTGAGGTCTATACGCTGTGCGAGCAATGCGTGTGGCGCTGCGGCGTGCGCGCGAAAATCAAAGACGGCAAGGTGTACAAGCTCGACGGCAATCCGAACCATCCGCACTCGAACGGGATGCTTTGCCCGCGCGGACAGGCCGGCGTCGCGACGCTGTACGATCCCGACCGCCTGAGTTTTCCGATGATGCGGGCGGGCGACCGCGGGAGCGGCTTGTGGAAACGGATCTCGTGGGAGGACGCGCTGGACTACACGGCGCAAAAGATGCAGGCGATCAAGCAGCAGTTCGGCGCGGAGACGATGGTGTTCTCGTCGACCCACAACCTCGCGCAGACGCAATTCGAGAATCTCCTGCGTGCGTTCGGCTCACCCAACTACGGGACGCAGCGTTCCCTCTGCTTCAATGCGATGATCCTGGCCAATCTGATGACGTTCGGAATGCAAGAGCCGGACCGCGATTACAGCGCGGTCCAATACATCGTCTACGCCGGGCGCAATCTCGCGGAAGCGATCTCCAATTCCGAGACACAGCAGATGATCGAGGCGATCGCGCGCGGCGCCAAGGTGGTGGTGCTCGACCCCCGATTCACAAAAACAGCCTCGAAGGCGACCGAATGGCTGGCGATTCGCCCCGGCACCGACCTGGCGTTCTTCCTCGCCATGCTGCAAGTGCTCGTCACGGAGGAACTGTACGACAAGGCCTTCGTCGCGAAATACACGGTCGGCTTCGACGATCTGGCGCAAGCGATCAAGCCGTACACGCCGGAATGGGCGGCGAGCAAGACCGAGATTCCGGCTGAGACGATTCGCCGCATCGCGCGCGAATTCGCCCACGCGGCTCCGCATGCGTTCGTCCACAACAACTGGCGCACGTCCAACTTTGTCAACTCGTTCCAGGCAGAGCGTGCGATGGCCATCGTCAACGCGATCTGCGCTAACTGGGAGCAGCCGGGCGGACTGTTCCCGTCCGCAGGCGAGAGCGGTATCTCGCTGGGATCGCCGCCGCATCCGGCGTACCCGGGAATACGGACTGGTAGGTCGCGCCGTAAATGATCGCGCCCGTCAAGAAACCGAGCAGACCGGGAATCAGATAGTCGAGATTGCCTTGGCCG
>JAMCRS010000109.1 GCA_023380675.1 Chloroflexota bacterium | reverse complement strand
CGCGAGAATGGTTACTGCTGCGGGGGAGGCGGCGGCGGAATGTGGACCGATTAGTTCTCACGCGATTACACGAAAATGCGTCTCTCCGACCGGCGCGTGCTGGAGGCGGTTGAGACCGGCGCGGACGTCCTCGCCGTGTGCTGCCCGTTCGAGGTGTCGCGCTTTGAGGACGCGGTCAAGGCGACCGGCAACGAAGGCAAATTGGTCGTCAAAGACATTATCGAGCTCGTGGACGAGTCGATGAACGGAAAATGAACAAATGACAAATGAGCAAATGAACAAAAGACAATTGAGAATTGAGCAAACCACCAATGTGTGATTGATATACGATCGGATCATCAAGTATTTCAAATCTGTCATTCGCCATTTGTCATTGTCCTTGGAGGTCTTGTGGACATTATCGTTTGCATCAAGCAGGTTCCCGACCTGGTCGAGGACCTGGAATTGAATGAAGAAGGTACGGCGCTGAATCGCGATTTTCTCAAGCTCGTCGTCAACGAGTTCGACGATTGGGCGCTCGAGCAGGCGCTGCTGTTAAAGGAACAAGCGGGCGGCACCGTGACCTGCCTCGCGCTCGACGCGCCGGAGGTCGACAACACGCTGTTCACTTGCCTGGCGAAGGGCGCGGACAAGGCGGTCAAGATCGAAGGGGATTTCGCCGGCGGCGCGACGAGCCATCAAGCGGCAAAACTGTTCGCCGACGCGATCAAGACCCTGCCGCACGACTTGATCTTGACTGGCGTGCAGTCCGTCGAAGACCTGGATGGGCAGAACGCCGTGTTGCTCGCGACCTATCTGAACATCCCTCACGTCAGTGTCGTCACCGGCGTCGCCGTGAATGGCAAATGCGCGACCGTGCGCAAAGAGTATGCCGGCGGAATGCTCGCCGAATTCGAAGTGGACCTGCCGGCGGTGCTGGGAATTCAAGCGGCGCCGCAGGCGCCGCGCTACGCGCCGATTTCCAAGGTGCGCGCGATGATGAAGGAAAAAAAGATCGATCCACTCACGCCGACCGACGGCAAGGTCGACGCGGGCGTGCGTATCCGCCGCCTCTTCAAGCCCGAGAGCGGCCGGCACGCGGAAATGATCGACGGAGACGCGAGCGCCGTGGCGGAGCGGGTGATCGGAATCCTGAAAGAAAAAACCCTCTTGAAGTAAGACGCAGACTCCCGTTGCGCTTACGCCCTCGATGGAGCAGAGAGCCATGTCAAATGATGTCTTTGTCGTCGTCGAACACCTGAAGGGAAGAATCGGCGACACCACGTTCGAGATGCTTGGTCAGGGACGCGAGATCGCGGACACCCTCGGCGGCAAACTATATGCCGTGTTGATCGGCTCGCAGTGCGCCGGTCTCGCCGACGAGCTCGGCAAAGCGGACGGCGTCTTGTGCGTCGCGGATGTGCGCCTCGCCAATTTCAATCCGACCGCGTACAAGCACGCGCTCGGAGAATTGGTCCGCGAGCGGGCGCCGCGCCTCTTGTTGGTCGGCAACACCTCGATGGGCATGGACCTCGCCGCGGGCGTCTCGGCGTTGCTGAGCATCCCGCTCGTCGCCTACTGCAACCGTCTGCGCGTGGAAGACGGTAAGATCGTCGCGACCGCGCAGATCTACGGCGGCAAGCTCTTCGCCGACGCCGAAGCGGCCGGAGATCAGATGATCGTCTCCGTCCTCGCGGGATCCTTCAGCGCGGACGCGGGCAAGGCAACCGGCACCGCGCCGGTCGAAGAACTCAAAGCGCCGCTCGCCATCAACGGAGGCGGCGGCGTGCGCTTCAAGCAGCTGATCGAACCGGAAGCGGCGGACGTCGATATCACCAAGCAGGATGTTCTCGTCAGCGTTGGACGCGGCATTCAGTCGGCGGACAATCTCGAACTCGTCGAGGAGCTGGCAAATGCCCTGGGCGGCGCGCTCTCGTCGTCGCGGCCGATCGTCGACAATGGCTGGCTCCCCAAAGCCCGGCAAGTCGGCAAATCGGGCTCCAAGGTCAAGCCAAAGTTATATCTCGCCGTGGGGATCAGCGGCGCGCCCGAACACCTCGAAGGGATGCGCGACGCCGGATTGATTATCGCGATCAATTCGGACCCGCAGGCGCCCATCTTCGACGTGGCCCACTACGGCATCGCCGCGGACTTGTTTGACGTCGTGCCGGCGCTGACCGAGAAGATCAAAGCCGCCGCCTAGCTCGCGACCGGCCAGCCGGCCCGGAAATTGCCCAGCCCAGTCCGTCGACCGGCTTTGGCGTGTTTGACACGGAGTCTCAATGCTCACACTTGCTGAAAAAACCGCGTTCGTCCTTTTCGCCATCGCCATGTTATCCTGGACGGCCTTGCTGGCGTACCGAATTGTCCGCGCCATTGCGCGCGGGCGCGGGCGGCCGGATTGGAATTACGTCGCCAAGACGCTCAAGGAGCGCTTGCTCGCGCAAATACTCCTCGTCGGCACGAATCTTCCGGTTTGGCTTAATCGCCCGCTCGTCGGTCTCTTTCACTTTATGGTCTTTGCGGGCTTTTCTTTTTACTTCCTCGTCAACGTGTCGGATGCAGCAGAGGGTTTCTTCTCTGGATACGAAACGCTTCATCCGGAATCGACCTGGACGCTCGCGCCGTTGTTCAACCTCTACAACCTCGCCGCAGATCTGCTCAGCGTGGGCGTATTGATCGGAGTGGTCTTCTTTCTCGTCCGGCGTTTCGTCCGCAAAGACCCGGCGTTCAGTATCCGCGAAAACGTCTTGCTCGACCCGCGCGTGCGCGCCGGCGCGATTCGCCGCGACTCGTTGATTGTCGGCGGCTTTATCCTACTGCACGTCGGCTCGCGCTGGCTCGGACAGGGTTTTCAGCTCGCGGCCAGCAGCCGCGGTGACTTGCTGGAACCCACCGCGAGTTTGTTGGCGATTCCGCTCAGTCTCTTGTCGCCGGCGGCCCTGCAGATCGGAATTCACGTGACCTGGTGGACCGCGCTGGGCCTGATTCTGCTCTTCTTCCCGTATTTCGCGCTCTCCAAGCACGTCCACATCTTCTTTGCCCCGCTCAATTGGTTCCTGTATCGCGACCGTCCCGTCGCGACCACCGAAGACGTGAACGGCGTCGCGGCAAAAAAGCTGGATGACCTGTCCTGGCATCAGATCATGGATTCGTACGCATGCATCATGTGTAATCGCTGCCAGGACGCGTGCCCGGCGTATGCCGCGGGCACAGAGCTTTCGCCGGCCGCGCTCGAGATCAACAAGCGCTACTATCTCAATCAGCACCTGACCGAGTTTGCCGGCGGCAGGTCGTCCCCTTCGCTTTTGGATTTCGCGATCACGAAGGAAGCGGTCTGGGCCTGCACGACCTGCGGTGCGTGTGTCGAAGTTTGCCCGGTCGGCAACGCGCCGATGACGGACATTATCGATATTCGGCGCGGTCTGATCGGCGAAGGCGACGCGATCGACTCGAACCTTCAAAAGTCTCTGGAGAATTTCGCCAAGCAGGGCAACTCCTTCGGCCAGTCGGCGCGCACACGCGCCAAGTGGACGCAGGGGCTCGATTTCAAAGTCAAGGACGCGCGCAAGGAACCCGTCGACTATCTCTGGTTCGTCGGCGACTATGCGTCCTTCGACCCGCGCGGCCAGGAGTTGACGCGCACGGTGGCGCGCGTGTTGCGCAACGCCGGTGTGGATTATGGCATTCTGTACGAAGCGGAATGGAATTCCGGGAACGACGCGCGACGCGCCGGTGAGGAGGGCCTATTCGAGATGCTGGCGGAGCACAACATCGCCGCGATCGGCCAGGCCCAATTCCGCCAAGGCATCCTGACCACGGACCCGCATACGATGAACGCGCTGCGGTTCGAGTACGCCAAGCTGGGCAAGGATTACAAGGTCGCACATTACTCCCAGGCGCTGGCCTACCTTTTCAGAGAAGGCAAACTAGAGGTTTCGCGGCCGCTGAGCTATCGTGCGACCTATCATGACCCGTGTTATCTCGGGCGCTACAATCGCGTGTTCGACGCGCCGCGCGAAGTGATTCGCAAGACCGGCGTCGACCTGATCGAGATGCCGCGCAATCGCGAGAACTCGTTCTGCTGCGGCGCCGGCGGTGGACAGATCTGGAAAGGGCAAGGCGTGCCCGGCGAAAAGCCGGCCGAGAATCGCATCCGCGAGGCGCTGAAGGTATTGGACGATCCGTTTCGCAAAGACGTGCCGCTTTTCATCGTCGCGTGCCCAAAAGACGTCGCGATGTACACCGATGCGGTCAAGACCTCCGGCAACGAAGGCCGGGTCGTCGTCAAGGACCTCATCGAGCTCGTGGTCGAGGCGATTCGCGAAGACAAACCCAAGCCGCGTCCGGTCCAGGCTTCCGCGCCGCTGCCCGAGGCGGTTGCGGCGACATGAGCGATCCCGCTGCAGATATTGTCGAGGGCCTGTGGGCTCGGCTGCGCAACGCGCTCATCGCGCTCGACCGGATCGATCGGCTCGAAACCGCGAGCGACTTTGTCGGCTGGGTGGAAGCGTTTCAGCGTGACGACGCGCAAATCGAGGCGACGACGCGCGATTGGCTGCTGCGGGCGCTCCGACTCGCCGCCGACCCGCTCAACTACCGGCTCTTGAGCGCGCTGGGGGGCTCGGACGGCGTCATCCTTTCGGAATTGATGCGCGTCACGAACACGACGCGTGTCGACTTGTCGGAACGGGTCAAAGACCTCGCGCAGATGGGCCTGGTCACGCAGGCCTTGGACGCGGACGCGGTGAGTGGCACGCATGCGGCCGTCGGGATCGTCGCGTGGATCGAGTCGCTCCAGGAGCAAATGGCGGAGCACGCTCGCGCGGGCCTGGCGAAAGATAACCCGCCGCCCAGGCTGCATCGTCCCCCAGCGTAACCCATGAAATGTCCTTATTGCGATCTGGATGATTCGCGCGGAGCAGTGCACCGGCACCTGGCGGACGCGCACGGCGCGCAGGTCACGCTGCGCGTGGACGCCGAACGAGGAAAACGATTCTACGCGATCGACTGCCCGATCTGCGGAGCGCCGTACGAGCACCCGGTCAAGCCGCGCAACACCGACCCGGATTTTCTGCGAGAGTTCGACCGCGAGATCAAGCTCGTCGCGTTCGATATGTTGTTGTATCATTTGTAAGGGGAGCACCCCGACCATCCCCAGGACACGATCCTGACCAGTCTGAATTGAAGGAGTCGGCAACAACATGAGCACTATCAACGGTTGCAACATCCCTGAAGAGCTGTATTACTGGCCCGAAAAGCACGTGTGGGCGCGGCCAGAATCGGACGGTACGGTGACGGTCGGCGTTACCGACGTCGCGCAAAACCTCGCCAAGCGCTTTATCTCGTGCACCGTCAGAAAGACGGCCAAGACGCTGGAAAAAGGGAAAAGCGTCGCCACGGTCGAGAGCGGGAAATGGGTGGGACCGGTGCCGCTGCCGGTCGCGGGCGAAGTCGTCGCGACGAACGAAGCCGCGACGAAAACGCCGTCGATCATCAACGATGATCCGTACGGGAACGGCTGGGTGGCGCGCATCAAGCCGGCGAACTGGGATACCGACAAGTCGACCCTGGTGACCGGCGCGGACGGCGTCGCGGCGTATCAAAAATTCCTCGACGCCGAAGGGATCAAGTGTGGCTGAGCTGAGGACGGCGGTGCGCCGCAAGCGGATTGTCTTCCCACGCCGCACGCCGATCGTCACGTGAATGCCATGAATGTTTATCGCGGCTGTGTGTTTCCTCAAGACCTGCTGTACGACGTGCCGAACGACGTTTGGGTGCGGTTCGACGATGCGTCCGGCATCGTCACCTGCGGCATGACCGATCCCGCGCAAACGCGCTGCGGCAAGTTCGTCTCGCTGCGATTCAAAGCGATCGGCAAGACGATCGAGCGCGGCAAGGCACTCGTCACGGTCGAATCCGCAAAGTGGGTCGGCGCGTTCCCGGCGCCGCTCTCGGGCGAAATCGTGGAAACGAACGAAGCGACTTTTCGCCGCGACGTTCTGATGGCGAACCGTGAGCCGTACGATGCGGGCTGGCTCGTCAGGCTGCGCCCGACCAAGGCGGACGCGGAGCGCGCAAGTCTCGTCGACGCCGCCGCGGCGTTCGACCAGTACCGAGAAAAGATCGAAGAACTGAAAATCAACTGCATGCGCTGCATGGATTAGCGCTGCGCATACTCGCCCTCAGAGGGTTCAACGCAATGTCATTTCCCATCTTGTTCTTCGTCTCGATCGTCGCTGGCTTTGTCGGGGCCATGGCAGGCATGGGCGGCGGAGTCGTCCTGGTCCCCGCGCTCACCTTGCTCGGCTTGGACATCCAACACGCGATCGCGATCAGTATCGTTTCGGTCATTGCCACCTCGAGCGGTTCGGCGTCGGCGTACGTGCGCGACGGCATTACGAATCTCAAGGTCGGCATGTTTCTGGAGATGTTCACGATTGTCGGCGCGCTGGTCGGCGCGTCGATCACGTTGGTTTCCTCGCAGCGCCCCCTCTTTCTCGCGTTCGGGGTCGTTCTCCTGGCATCCTGGTTGACGCTGTTTCTCCAGCGGCATGAGGGGTGGCGGCCCGTCGCGCATCAGGACGCCTTTTCCGGCTGGCTCGAGCTCGCCGGGAGTTACTATGACCAACCCATGCAGCAAACGATCGAATACCGCGGCGCGCGCGCCTACTTCGGTGGGCCCTTGATGTTTGGCGCCGGCCTGATTGCCGGATTGTTGGGCATTGGCGCCGGCGCGCTCAAGGTGCTGATCCACGACCTGGTGATGGGGCTCCCGCCCAAAGTTTCCACGACCACGAGCAATTTGATCATTGGTGTCACCGCGCTCGCGGGGACGAGCGTCTATCTCGCCGGGGGCTTGATCGATCCTGGACTAAATGAAACCAACTAATTTCTGCG
>JAMCRS010000108.1 GCA_023380675.1 Chloroflexota bacterium | reverse complement strand
CAGTGAGGATGTGAGATGACTGTGGCGGATTCACACCACGCCCGAAGTGAACTTGATCGCCTTGTCACCAATATCGGGCCGCATCTGCTTGCCATTGAAATGAATCTCGTTGGCAGCCGCATAAGCCCGTTTCTGGGCAACTTCGAGAGTCTCGCCCCAGGCAGTGACACCGAGTACCCGCCCTCCGTTCGTCCCGAACATCCGGCCCATACGTTTCGTGCCGGCGTGGAAGACTTTGACGCTGTCCATCTTGGCGACTCGGTCGAGCCCCCAGATAATCTGGTCATTGCACTGCCCTTTCGGATATCCCTTTGAGGCAAGCACGATGCAGACCGCAGCGCCCGGTAGCCATTCCAATTTGACATGACTGGAACCGCCGTCTGATGAGCACGCGTAGAGAACCTCGAACAGGTCAGAGCCAAGTCTTGACAGATATGCCTGAGCCTCAGGATCGCCGAAACGTGCGTTGAATTCTAGGACCTTCAAGCCCTTGGCCGTAAGCATGACACCCGGATACAGGAGACCTCGGTAATCAATGCCCTCGGCCACGCATCCATCATGCCAGCGAGCGATGACATCTTCGTTGATTCTCTCAAGAAGTCCGTTGTGCACGAATGGCGTTGGGAAATACGCACCCATACCACCGTCATCGGACCCTGATCGCCAGCAAGAAGATGCTTATGATCCTGCGAGGTCGGAAATTGGTAGGCGTTCCCGACATTGCAGAGCGCGTGAAGCGAAACCTCGGTCCCGTCGAGTCTTTCCTGGATGAGGATCGGGGAATCCGGCTGATCTTTGAATTTCTCATCGATCGCTTCAAAGGCATCCTCGATGAAATCAGGCAGGCTAACGCCTTTGCCTTTGCATAGACCATCCGCTTTGATGACACACCTACCGCCAAGCTTTTCGGCGTAGTATTTCGCGTGTTTCGGATCCCTGAACACTTCCCCGCGAGGTGATGGAATCCCATAGCGCTTCATGAAGTTGTGCGAATAGACCTTCGACGATTCGATCAGCGCAGCCTTTTGCATCGGTCCGAATATCGCCAGACGCTTCTTGATGAAAATATCTGCAACACCAAGAGCGAGAGGGTCAGCGCACGGCTCGCGAATCCGCCCGCAAGGCCGCGTCCGATCAGAACGAGCGCTAGCGCAAAGAGCGGACTCTCCAGCACGAACGCGGCCGCCGCGCTTCCGGCGTCGACGCCGGCCGGCATGGGCGGCGGAGTCAAGCGGAGAAATGCGGCCGCCATCCCGCCGGCGATCAGTCCGGCGCTGACGGCGGCGCTGCACAACACCAGCTTGCCTACGTTGACGAACAGACTCTTCGCTCCCATTCAGGTTCCACCTCCCGATTTGATGCCACGTTGACAATGTAAGGCATTTTGAGTCGGCCGTCATCGTGCGGTTAGACGACGTCCAGCCTCGTCCATTTGGACACTGTCCGAACGCAAGTCCGGCCGGACAATAGCGTTGCGAGCCGACGCGCTGTATAATGATGACACCATGGAACCGAACACGAATACCGCGCAGACTGCCAACCGGGTTGATCCACTGGACGAGGAGCGACCATTTTTCTTCATCGTCGTCGCCGTTCTCGCCGGCCTGTATCTGCTGGCGATCTACGCTTCGCCGGCAGTGCGCGCGCCGGAGCGCTTCATCCCCTTTACGCTCTTGATGCTTCTTCACATCGTTCTGCACTGGAACAGCCCGTCGTTGGTCGAGACCCGCCCGCGTGCGGTCACCTATCTCGTGTTCCAGGGCGCGCTCGCGTTTGCACTTCCGCTGATCGCGTCGAGCTCTCAGCTCGTGGTGGGCCTTTTTATGACGATGATCGGCGAATCCGTTGGCATTCTTCGCAAGCCCGCCGCCTGGGCGGCTGCGATCGTGGTCATTCTCGTGTTGGCACCGCTCGATCTGACCCTCCTCAGCGATGGCAGCCTGATGCAGACCTGGATGCTTGTCGCCCTCCCGATGACGTTGTTCGTCGTCGTCTACGTCACGATGTACAGCCGGCAGGGCGAGGCGCGCGCACGCGCCCAGGCGCTCCTCGCCGAGCTCGAGTCGGCTCACCGCCAGTTGTCCGAGTACGCCCTGCGCGTCGAGGATCTGACGATCGCCAACGAGCGCCAGCGCATGGCGCGTGAGCTGCACGACACGCTCGCGCAGGGGCTGGCCGGGCTGATCCTGCAGCTCGAAGCGGCGGACTCGCACCTGGCGAGCGGCAACCATGAACGCGCGCAGGCGATACTCCAGCAGGCCATGACGCGTGCGCGCGCCACGCTTGCCGACGCGCGATCGACGATCTGCGCGCCGGCCAGCCGGCTGTCGGCGACCTCGACGCCGCTCTCCGCGACGAAGCCCGGCATTTCACCGATGCCACGGCCATTTCGTGTGAGGTGAGCGTCGCCTTGCCGGCAACTCTGTCCGATGACGCAAAGGAATGCGTGGTTCGCGCCGTAAGAGAGGGACTCACGAATATTGCGCAGCACGCGCGGGCACAGCAAGTGTGGATTGAAGCCAAAAGCGAGGGCGCAGCTTTGGCGATCGACGTCCGCGACGACGGACGCGGCTTTGATCTGGCGTCTATTCCGCCGGGGCACTACGGTCTGTTGGGTATACGGGAGAGGGCGCGTCTCGCCGGCGGAGAATTGCAGGTGGCGAGCTCACCCAACGGCGGGACATCTCTGCGCCTTCGCCTGCCGATCGGCGAAGACGTGGTCGACCATGCCGCAGAGCCATTACCCCAGGCGGCGTTGGAGCGCCATCTCACGCCTTGAGTCGAGGTCCTCATGGAACACAAGATTCGAGTCGTCATTGCCGACGACCACCTGATCGTACGCGAGGGGCTGAGGCTCATATTGGAGACTGCAGCGGATATCGAGTTGATCGGAGAGGCCGCCGACGGCGCGCAGGCGGTCGAGATGGCGGGCGAGCTCAAGCCGGACGTGGTGCTGATGGACCTGCAAATGCCGCGCCTGGACGGCTTGGCCGCCATCGACCGGATTCGAGCGCAGCAACCCGAGATCGCGATCGTCATCCTGACGACGTACAACGAAGACGACCGGATGGTGCGCGGGCTGCGCGCCGGCGCGCTCGGTTATTTGCTCAAGGACACCGATCGCGAGACGCTCTTGAACACCATCCGCGCTGCCGCGCGCGGGGAGACGCTCCTCAAGCCGGAGATCGTCCAGCGCGTTCTCGCGCGGGCCAGGAGCGCGGCGTCAGCGCCGCAACGCGACCTTCCCGGACTCACCGAACGCGAAAGACAGGTGCTCGCCCTCATCGTACGCGGCGCGCAGAACAAAGAGATCGCCGCGCGCCTGAACATCACCGAGCGGACGGTCAAAGCGCACCTCGCCAGCATCTTCAACCGGCTCGGCGTCAACTCACGCACCGAGGCCGCTGCTGTCGCCGTGCGGAACGGAATCGTGGATGACCCGCCGGAGCCGTGACCACCGCCGGGTCTCACCGGAACAACGCTCTCCTGACGTCCAGGGTCATACGCGCCAAACGAGCATAACGAGCGAATCGAGGTGGTGGAGAGCAACGGAGGGGGAAGGGCCAATGATTACGTTGAACTTCGCAGGAGACGAAGCAGGGGAGGTCAGTCTCGTTTTCATTCGTTCACATCGAGACGCTTGAGGGAGCGGGTGTTCACGGCGCTCGCTCGGGCAGATTTTGAAAGCTGGGTGCTCGTTGCCGACAAGACCACTCTGCCAGATGCGTTCAGAGTGTTGTCAGGGTTGGGCACTTGCGTGCGGTGCAAGTGTTGCGAGGGTGCGCAGCGCCCGAAGCAATCTCGCGCGTTGATGCGGGTGCTTGCGTTGAAGTGAAATGTGCGCTCTTGATGCTCCGCGCGAGATTGCAATGACTTACTGTTTCTCCACACTCTCTTTGCACACCTGGGCGATCAGCAAAACGTGCGCCTGAAATCACACTGAACCGACCCAACAAAGGCAATGCGATCGTTCCATGAACGCAACATGCAAGTTTTCATAGCTCCGCATTCTTGGGAATTCAATCGATGTGCCTTATTCCGGCGCCGCATTGGATACTGTCCGCCGTTAAGCTCTTTGGCAGAGGGCCCGCGAACGATCAATCGCGGAACTCAATGACTAGCCTGAGCCGTGAAAATTCATCCCAAGTACTGAAAGCCGACGGTGCAAGAACTGCGTTCCCTCGCTTCGCCCTAATCCTCACTCGCGATACGAACGACCGGGCAAAAAGCCCGTTTCTGCCTCGCCTAGTCGTCGAATCCGCCGCGCGTCCGAAAGAAACCCGTTTTCTGTGACAATACCGTCGCCAAAAACCCGTTTTCTCGCAGAAAACGGGTTGCGGTCCACGCTCGCGCGGGAGATTTGGCGAAGGTATTGCTGCGAGAAAACGGGTCTCTGCCGCAACCGTTGCCGTTGGTCGAAAGCGACGGCTCAACGTTCGAGATCCCGCCACTGCCATCTCCGCGCGTCATCCGAGGCCGGCAATGGTTGCCCACGGCAGCCGCCCGGCTTGAGCCGCTTTGGGATTGTCGAGGCAGGCGTTTCTAGGGTGCCTGCGAAAGGGAGATCGTTTTGAATGGCTTTGCTCAGAGTATATCTTACACGAACTGGCGGTTCATTCTCACAATGACCCGTGTTTCAAAACGGTTCACATTCGCGTACAGCGTCCCCCTCTTTGCGCGTTCGACACCGCGCCATATTCCACTATAATACGAGGCGTGCAAACGCCTCGTCTCTATTTCCTCGGCGCGCCGAAATTCGAGCTGCACGATTCTAACGTGGAACTGAACGCCGCCAAAGCCGTCGCCCTCGTCGGCTACCTGGCGGCGACGCGTGAGCCACAAACGCGCGACCACATCCTCGGCCTGCTCTGGGCGTCAAGCGCCGGCGAGGCTGCCCGGAAAAACCTGCGCAACACGCTCTGGCAGATTCGCAAGACGCTCGGCGACGACATCCTGGCCGACGACAACCGGCTCGCGATCGCGCCTGCCACCTGGGTCGACGTGTGGGAATACCAGAGGCTCACCGGCCCAGGATCGCCGCGCCCAGACGGGGACGGAAGGGCAGAGATCGAGCGCCTCAAGGCAGCCGCGACGCTCTATCGCGGCCCGTTCCTCGACGGGTTAATCGTAGCCGACGCGCCCGAATTCGAGATCTGGCTAACGGGCGAGCGCGAACGCTTGGGCCAACTGAATTTGCGCACGCTCGCTACCTTGGTCGACGCTTTCGAAAAGCAGAACGACTGGCGCGCCGCGATCGACGCGGCGCAGCTCGCCGTCGCACTCGACGAATTGCAGGAGCCGATGTACCGCGCGATCATGCGTGCCCACGCGCGCCTCGGCGAGCGCGCGCAGGCGCTTCACGCGTACGACCAGCTCAGTGCCGAGCTCGACCGCGAGCTCGGCGTCCCGCCCTTGCCGGAGACGCAGGCGCTCCGCGATTCGATCGTCGCCGGCACGTTTTCGTCCGCGCCGGCCGCCCCTCTTCGCGTCCCCGCGCCCTCCGAACAACCCGCTGGCCGCACCGGCCTCCATTACATCGGCCGCCGCGTCGAGCGTGCGACGCTCGACGCCGAGCTGGATGCCTCGATGCGCGGCGACGTGCGCGTCGTCCTCGTCACCGGCGAAGTCGGAATCGGCAAGTCGCGGCTGTGGCAGGAATGGTTCTCCTCCCTTACGCCGAGCCTCACCGTGCTCGCCGCACGCTGCCTGGATTCGACCCAGGGTCTGCCGTTCGCTCCCCTCACCGAGCTCTTCAGCCGGAGCAATGTTGCCGAGCGCCTGTTCGGGAATCCCTCCCCGGTCCCGCCGGTCTGGCTCTCCCAGGTCGCTCGACTCTTGCCGGACATCCGTCGGCGACACGTCGACCTGTCTCCGCCGCCCAATCTGCCGGACGATGAGGAACGCCGCCGCCTGTTCGAGGCGTTCGTCCAGTGTCTCCTCGCGATCGAGACCCGTCCGACCGTCCTTTTCGTCGACGACGTTCATTGGGCCGATCGCGCCACGCTCGACTGGCTCGGCTATCTCGTCCATCGCCTGCAGGGACACGCGCTGCTGCTCGTGACGGCCTATCGGTCTGAAGACGCGCCGGCCGCGCTCGTCCACCTGACCGCCGGCTGGACACGCGAAGGGATCGCCCGGCGTCTTCCTCTCGCGCGACTGACGAACGCCGAGTCGGCCGCGCTCATCGTCTCGCTCGGCGGCAATCCGGCGCTGGCCGATCGGGTCCACTCGCAGACCGCCGGCAATCCCTACTTTTTGATCGAGCTGATTCGCGCCGGCACGGACCAGGTCCCGCCCGCGCTCACGGAATTGATCCGCGGACGGGTCGACCGTCTGCCGGAATCCGCGCGCCAGGTCCTGCAAGCTGCGGCGGTGCTCGCTCCCGAATTCGATTTCGCGACCCTCCGGCGCACCAGCGGCCGCGGCGAGGAAGAGACGCGGCAGGCACTCGACGCGCTCCTCAGCGCTTCGGTCCTGGTCGAACACGGTACCCGCTACGAGTTCTCGCATCCCCTCGTCGCGACCGTCGTCGCCGACTCACTCAGCGGCGCCCGTCGCGCATTCTTGAACCGGCGCGCGGCGGAAGCGCTCGAGGCCATCCACGCCGGACGGCTGCCTCAGATCGCCGGCCAATTGACCGCACATTACGTTCAGGCCGGCGATGCCGCGCGCGCGGCGCGTTACGCCGAGATGGCGGCCGAACGCGCGCTCGCACTCGCCGCCGCGGCGGAAGCCGTGAATTTCTATCGGCAGGCGATTTCGCTCGAAGCGACGCCCAAACGGCGGTTCGAGCTGGGACGGGTCCTGCTGCGGCAGGGCGAGCTCGCCCAGGCGCGCGACGTTTTTCAATCCGCGCTGCGCGAGGCACAGTCACTCGGGGACCGCCGCTGCGCCGGCCGCGCCGCGCTCGGCATCTCGGAGACGTTCTTCCCGCAAGGCCGCTTCGACGAAGCGCGGCACTGGATCGAGCAAGGGATCGCCTTGATGGACGAAGAAGGCGACGTCGAGTCGCACGCGATGGCACATTATCTCCTCGGCTCGTCACCTGGCGATGACGCGGAAATGCACCTGAGCCGGGCTTTCGATCACGCGCGGGAGAACAACCTGCCGGAGCTCGCGGCGCGCAGCCGCTTTGCGCTGGGGACCCTGCTGGCGGAACGGGGCGAGCTGGAGCGTGCCATTCACGCGTACCGCGAGTCGATCGAGCTGGCCCAGACGGCCGGGGACGAATACGCCGAGCTGCTCGGTTACAACAATCTGGCCTATCACCTACTGCTCGCCGGCGACGTCAACGCGGCGCGTGAGAACGTCGACCGGGCACTGGCGCTGGCGGGAGAACGCGCGATCCGTCTCCCGCTGCAGTATCTCTACAGCACGCGCGGCGAGATCGCCCTGGCCGAAAGACAATGGGACCAGGCCGAGAGCTGGTTCAAACGCGCCGTGAGCGAGGCCGAGGCGAACGGCAATTCCGAACAGGCAGCCGGCGGATTCGCCAACCTGGGTCTGGCCGCGCAGGGTCGCGGCGATCTCGACGAGGCGCTCATGCTGCTGGAGAGCGCGCGCGATATGGCGGACAAACTCGACGCGCCCCACTTTAATATCCGGATCGCGCTTTCCCTCGCCGAGCTGTACCTC
>JAMCRS010000107.1:9446-17927 GCA_023380675.1 Chloroflexota bacterium | reverse complement strand
GGGCTGCGCGATATCCACGAAATGAACAGCGTGAAAACAGTCCTGGCGACGCTCATCAACGTGATCGCTTTCGCGTTCCTGGCCCTCAAGGGACTCGTGATCTGGCCTCTCGCCGTGTTGATGTCCGTTGGCACGATCGTTGGGGGTTTCGGCGGCGCGCGCCTGGCCCGGCGCGTCGATCAGCGCCTTTTACAGGCCTTTGTTGTTGCGGTCGGTCTGATTGTCTCGGCGTGGTTGTTTGTCAAGATCTAGTCCAGAAGGCACCGTTGGCTGCGCTGGAGCAACCGCCGGACGATTGACCGCAGGCGCCGTATTTGCTCGCACTGGCCGGGAGATGAGCGCATGACACCCGGGTTCTATTCTCAACTTCCGCCGCTCTTGATGACGAGCGAGCCCGGCTCGTTCGCGCAGCGGACGCTCGCGGAGAGGGACCCTCGAATCCTCGACGGCATCGTCGAACGAAACGAATACCCAAGTCGAGTCGTGCACGCGCTCCAAGATCTGCGCCGCGAGCTGACGCACGGCGTGATTCGGCCGCTGCGCGAGCCGGCGCCAGACCGTGAATACTGGGACCTCAGCGCCGCCAAGCATGTAGCCAAGTCCTGGCTCGCCGTTCCCTGGTATTGGGCCGAGGCTTTCTTCTATCGTCGCATCCTGGAGGCTGTCGAATACTTTCAGCCCGGCGACCTCTGGCGGCGGGACCCGTTCGTGAGTCAAAAGAACAAGGAGCTGGAGCCGGCGGCGGCGCCGGCCGCTCTGGATGCTGTGATTTCCGACCTATCGCCGGATCGCGACCAGGCGTTGCGCACGCTCGTCTACGGCAGCTTGTGGGGCAATCGAACAGACCTCAGCTACGCGCAGGCGAGGGGCGAACAGAGCGTGAGGGACGCGCGGGGGCGCGAGCGCGAGAATATTCTGGTGGATGACGCGGGAGAATTGTTGGATTACGTCCGGGCAAAGCGCCGGCGAATCCATTTCATTTGCGACAACGCCGGCCCGGAGCTCCTCTTCGACCTCGCGCTCGCCGAGTCGCTCTTGCGATTCGACGTCGCATCAGACATTGTCTTGCACCTCAAGCCGCAGCCGTTCTTTGTCTCCGACGCGATGGTCGCCGATGTGCACGCGGCGCTGGAGGCGCTCCGTAAATCGGGAATGCCGCGCTTGGTCGCGCTCGCCGGCCGTCTGCAGGACGAGATGCGCCGCGGACGCTTGGCGTTGCTCGACCATTCCTTCTGGGTGACCGCAGAGTTGTTTCGCCAAATACCGCAAGACCTGCGTTCGCGACTGGCTAACTCCGACCTCGTCGTCGTCAAGGGTGATGCCAACTATCGGCGCCTCGTGGGCGACTGCCATTGGGATCCGGTCACACCGTTCGATGATACCGTGGGTTATTTTCCAGCGCCGGTCGCGGCGCTCAGGACGCTCAAGGCGGAGTTGATCGTCGGCCTCCAGGCCGGGCACGCGGAGCAGCTCGATCGCCAGGACCGCGACTGGCGTGTAAATGGCAAGCGCGGCGTGATCCAGTTCTGGGCGAACCAGACCGCGCCGCGCTCGAACGTTTGACCGGTCGGAGTTGAAAGAGAATCTACTTCGTCGGGGTCCCTACGTCCGTAATTCGGATGAAGAACAATTGAGTCTGTTTTGTGCTGTCGTCCTGCGCGATGACGATCATCAAGCCGGTGGTCTTTCCGCCGTCGCTCCGCTCAAAGATGCAGACGCCGCCGCTGCTGCTGCTGCTGTCGCCGACCTGACATCCGCCTGTGCCGGTGTCTGACGCCCAGCCAGCCGACTTCATTCGGTCTTCGGTGTAATAGTTTACCACGTCCTGCGACGTCTGGCTCGTCGTAAAGGCGATAAAGTCAAAGCTTCCCTGCGACATGGCTTTGACCGCCAATTGCCCGGCGAGCGGCAGCTGAATGTCGCTCTTGTTCAGCCCGTCCATCCGCGGAACGTCCGGCCACAGGTCGGTGACCGTGCCCGCCTTGTTCGCGCCGGTCACGTTCCCGACCACCGAATCGATCAGCCCGCAGCCCAAGGCGCCCGCGAGCACTACCACGCTCAGAACTGCGAGGTATTTGCGCTTCATTTGTTCCTCCTGGTGTTCGTCCTACGTGTCTCCTGAAGTGCGATGGGCGGCATCCTACCACAAGTCGAGGGGGAATACAAGGGGAGGGATCGAACCGCTGATGTCGTTGCTGCATAACCGATCTCTGATCGGCGCTACCCTCGGACACTTTAGTGTCGACCTGTACTCGGGTATGCTTCCCGTGCTGCTGCTGCTGTTGACCGATCAGCTGGGCTTGACCTATACCCAGGTCGGTATCGCGTCGATGACGTACAGCCTGACGTCCTCCCTCAGTCAACCCTTCTTCGGCTGGCTCGGAGATCACCGCGGCGCCCGCGTCCTCGCCATCCTCGGCGTGGCCGGGTCCGCGACCAGCGTTGGCATCATGCGTTTTGTGGATCAGTATGCAATCGTTCTTATCCTGGCCGCGCTCGCCGGCCTTGGATCGGCGGCATTTCATCCTCAGGGCGCCAAGCTGGCCGCTCAGGCGCCGGCCGAGCAGCGGGGAAGCGCGGCGTCGATCTTTATGCTCGGCGGGAATACGGGCTACGCCTTTGGTCCGCTCGCGATGACCGCCAGCGTCGCACTCGCCGGCGGCCGGCTCGGCGAGACGCTTGGGGTCTTCGGCCTCGGACAATGCGTGTTGCTCACTTGGATCCTCATTTCCAGCCGGTCCCGCTCCGAACACTCGAGTTCGCCGGCGGGCGCGTCGGCCACGCATGCCGCGTTCGGCGTGGTTGTCACTCTGGGACTCGTCATCTTTTTGCGCTCGTGGATCCAGACCAGCATCACGACCTATATCCCGCAGATCTATCGAGCGCAGGGCATGACGACGGATGCCGCCAGCGCTATTCTGTTCGCCATTCTGCTTCCCCTTGCGCTGGGCGGCTTGCTCGGAGGTTCGCTCTCCGACCGGATCGGCCGTCGGCGCGTCCTCGTCGTTTCCACGGGGCTGATCGGGCCGGCCTTGTGGGGCTTGATGCACGCGACCGGGTGGGCCACCTTCGTGTGGGCGCCTCTGCTCGGGGTCGCGATCGGGGCGTCGCTCCCGGTCACGCTCGTCATGGCGCAGAGCCTCGCTCCCAGCGGACTCGGA
Source organism: Chloroflexota bacterium (assembly GCA_023380675.1). The sequence goes on along the minus strand of JAMCRS010000107.1, from coordinate 14,766 downwards.
CTGGCATCCGGGATCGTCCTCGGGTTCACGTTCGTAGCCGGAGCGATTGGGGTTGGTGTCAACGGCTTTATCGCCGATCAGGCGGGGCTGCTTCCGACGATGGGGTGGAACGCCGTGATGCCGATGGCCGCTTCTGCGCTTGCATGTTTTCTTCCGCGCGACCGCTTGGATGATCGCCGCGGATGAAATCGCGAACGTTTCTCGGATGGCAGCGGACTACAGGCCCAACTCGAGCTGAAGCTGCTGCGCGCTTGACGCCTCGACTAGATTGTGTGCGCCGACGCCAACCAGTCGCAGCGCGCGTCGTTGTTCCCAGTGGTCCCGCAGCAGCCGGTTCGCAGTAGTGCAAATCTCTGCCGCGTCGTCGGTTGGAGCGGCCAGCGTCGTCTGACGCGTGACCGTCGTAAAGTCGCCATAGCGAAGCTTTAACACGATCGTGCGTGCTCGATAACCCTCCCGCGCCAACTGACGTGCGACTCCTTCGCCCATCTCTTCGATCAGTTTCTCCACTTGCGCGGCGTCGCGCGTATCGCGTTCAAAAGTGTTTTCTTCGCTGACGGACTTGGGCTTCCATTCCGTCACGATTGGAGAGTCGTCCTGGCCGAGCGCGGCCGCGTGCAAATAGGCGCCCGTTCGCCCGAACGCCGACCGCAGTTCTTCGATCGGCACGCGTGCGAGATCGCCGATGGTCTTTACATTCCAGCGCTGCAATTTGACCCGGGTCGCCTTGCCCGCGCCCGGCAGCCGGTCGATCGCGAGCGGCGCGAGGAATGTCTGCTCTGCGCCGCGCGGTACCGAAACAAGTCCGCGCGGCTTGACGGTATTGCATGCGATCTTGGCGACGAGTTTGTTGCTCGCCACGCCGATCGTGCAGTCCAGCTGGAGCTCGCGTTTGATGCGGGCCTGTACCTCGGCCGCGACGGCGGCGGCGTCCCGGTCCGCCGGAATCTCGACGTACGCTTCGTCGATCGAAACCTGTTCCATCAGCGGCGATGCCTCGCGGAGGATGGCCATCACGCGCCGCGAATAGTCGGAGTAGACGCGATGTCTCACCGGCACGATGATCGCCTGCGGACACAAACGCGCCGCCTGGAACAACGGCATGGCGCTGTGGACGCCGAACTTGCGCGCCTCGTACGACGCGGTCGAAACGACCCCCCGGCCTTCCGGATTGCCCATGGAAACGATCAGGGGCTTGCCGGCGAGCTCTGGATTGAGCAACACTTCCACGGAGGCAAAAAACGCGTCGAGGTCGAGGTGAAAGATCTGACGCGGGGCAGAGTCTAGCGGATTCTCCCGTCCGCGTTTCGAGTCCGCGCTGGCGCGTGCCGTCATCGCTGTCCGCTCGATCCCCTAAGCTGCACGCGGGTCCGCGGCCAGTACGCGGCCCTGTCGGGCCTGGAGGTCTATCGAGGCCACGACCCCTTCGGCAGCCACGAGCACCTCGCCCGACCACTCGTCCACCAGTCGGGTTCCGTCCGGGACGACCGCGCCGGTGGGGAGGTCGAAGGTGACCGGCTCTCGCCCGGCGTTCACCGCGACGATGACAGTCTCCTCCGGTAGCCTGCGCGCGTACGCCAGCGCCTTGCCGCTGGCATAAAGGTTCGTGAACTCGCCGCGACGGAGCGCGCCGTGCTTCCGCCGCAGCGCAATCAGTCGCTTGGTAGTATCGAGCGCCTGCCGATTCGATTCGCCGGGGTCCCAGATCATCCCGCGTCGGTTGTCAGGGTCGTTCTGCCCTTCCATGGCGATCTCGTCTCCGTAATAGATTTGCGGCGCACCCGGATACGTGAACATCGTGAGCATCGCCAGCTCGAGCGCGGTGCGGTCGCCGTGGGCGACCGTGACAAACCGCGCCGTGTCGTGGCTGTCGAGCAGGTTCATTTGCGAAAACGCGATCTCCGGCGGATAGAGCCGCAGCATCTCGTCCAGACTTTTCGAAAACTCCACTGCGTCGATAGGGCGTACCTCGCCGTACGAGTGGCCCCGCGTCAGTTGCCGCGATGTGTCGTCGAGGTCGACGAAGAAACAGATGCATGCCCGCGTGAACTGATAGTTCATGACGGCGTCGAATTGATCGCCCTGCAGCCACCGCTGCGCCGGGTGCCAGATCTCGCCGACGATGTAAGCCTGTGAGTTGGCTGCCTTGACGCGGCGGCGGAACTCACGCCAAAACTCGTCGTCGTCGATCTCCCCCGGCACGTCCAGTCGCCACCCGTCCGCCCCCTCCCGAATCCAGTGCTCGGCGACGGATAGGATGAACTCGCGTACATCGTTGTTCTTGTAATTGAGCTTGGGCAGCGCTGGCAGACCCCACCACGTGTCGTAATTGATCGGGCCGTCGTACGCGTGCACCGGAAAGCCTCGGAATGTGAACCAATCCACGTACGGCGACGCTTTCCCGTTCTCCAGCGTGTGATTGAACTGGTAAAACCCGCGGCTGGCGTGATTGAACACGCCGTCGAGGATGACGCGCAGTCCGCGCTCGTGCGCGGCGTTGATCAACGCCGCGAACGCGGCGTTCCCTCCCAGGATCGGGTCGACCGAAAAATAGTCGAACGTGTGATAACGGTGGTTGGCCGTGGACTGGAAAATGGGCGTAAAGTAGATCGTATCGACGCCCAGATCGCGCAGATAGTCGAGATGTTCCACGACTCCGTACAGATCGCCGCCCTTGAAGCCGAAAGTCGAGGGCGGTGTGTCCCATGGCTCGAGGTTCCCCGGCTTGTGGAGGCTCGAGCTCTTGGCAAATCGGTCTGGGAAAATCTGGTAGAATATGGCGTCCCGCACCCATTCGGGCGTGATGACCTGCGTCAAACTGTTTTCCTCCGCGTCGCGATGAGAATCAAATGGGCGCAATGATAACACCATTCCGCCGGGCTGTCTAGCTGTTGGACTTGAGTCATTCGTCGTCCACCGGAATGCGGTTTTTGAGTATAATATGTCAGGTACATTAAATGCAAGGAGGAACACGTGGAATACCGGCATCTTGGATCGGCCGGGCTGCAGGTGTCCGCGCTCTCGTTGGGCGCGTGGGTGACCTACGGCGGCCAGGTCGGCGAAGAGGTCGCGCTCGAATGCATGAAGATTGCTTACGACGCGGGCGTCAATTTTTTCGACAACGCGGAAGCATACGCGCAAGGGAATGCCGAACAAGTCATGGGGAATGTTATTCGCAAACTGGGTTGGAAACGCACCGACCTCGTCGTTTCGACCAAGATCTTTTGGGGCGGCAAGGGACCGAACAATACCGGCTTGTCGCGCAAACACATTTTCGAGGCCGCGCAGCGGTCGCTCGGCCGCCTTCAGACGGAGTATGTCGACCTAGTCTTTTGCCACCGGCCGGACCCCTGGACACCGATCGAGGAGACGGTCCGCGCGATGAACTACCTGATCGACCACGGGCTCGCGCTCTACTGGGGCACGAGCGAATGGAGCGCCGCGCAGATCGCCGAGGCCTATGGCATTGCGCGCCGCGAGCACTTGACTCCGCCGCAAATGGAGCAACCGCAGTACAACATGTTCCATCGCGAACGCGTCGAAAAAGAATACGCTCATCTCTACAAAGAGATCGGCCTCGGCACCACGATCTGGAGTCCGCTCGCGAGCGGACTCTTGACCGGTAAATACAACGAGGGCATTCCCCAGGGGACCCGTGCGACCATGAAGGGATACGAGTGGCTGCGTGAGGATTTTGAAAGCGAGCTGGCCCGGCCAAAGATCGAAAAGGTCAAAAAGCTTGCGTCGGTCAGCCGTGACCTGACCTGCTCGACTTCACAATTGGCGTTGGCCTGGTGCCTCAAAAACCCCAATGTCAGCACGGTCATCACCGGCGCCTCCAAACCGGAGCAGGTGGTGGAGAACATGAAAGCGCTGGACGTCGCTTCCAAATTGACGCCCGACGTGATGGCGCGCATCGAGGACATACTCGACAACAAGCCGGAACCAGAGTCGGATTATCGGTAATCGTCGCATCCAAAGGAGAGCCATGAGCGCCAATCCCCTCGTCAGCACTGAATGGCTGGCGGCGCACCTGAACGATCCGGACCTTCGGATCGTTGACGTGCGCTGGTACCTGTTCGAGAAAGACAAGAACGGCCGGCAAGAGTATCTACGCGGTCATGTCCCCGGAGCCGCATTTCTGGACATCGAGGCCGATCTGTCGTCGCCTCCCGGTCAGGGACCCGGCCGCCATCCGCTTCCGTCGCCGGCCGCGTTCGCCGCCGCCGCCTCGCGCGCCGGCATCGACGCGGCCAAGCACGTGGTCGCATATGACGATCGCGGCGGGGCGAGCGCCGCGCGCTTGTGGTGGCTTTTGCGCTACTTTGGACACGCTCGAGCGTCGCTGTTGGACGGCGGGATCAATCGGTGGATGGCGGAAACGCGTCCGTTCCAGACCGAGGTGCCGTCCCTCAAGTCGACCGTGTTCGTCGCAAAACCGAACCCGGACATGCTGGTCGACCGGGCACAGGTGAGCGCGCTCGGTTCCGACCCGAGCGCGCTTGTCCTGGACTCACGCTTGCGGGAGCGCTACGAGGGCATCGTGGAGCCGATCGACCCGAAAGCCGGGCACATTCCCGGCGCGCGGAACGCGCCGCTCGCCGGAAATCTCCGCTCCCCGGACGACCCGCGCTTTCTCGATTCCGCCTCGCTCCGCGCGAGGTTCGACGCGCTCGGCGCGAGCCACGCGAGTCGAATCGTCGCGTACTGTGGGAGCGGTGTCAACGCCTGTCAGAATATCCTTGCCCTCGAGCTTGCCGGCTACAAAGACGCGTTGCTGTACCAGGGCTCTTGGAGCGATTGGAGCAGCGACGACAGCGCGCCGGTCGCGGTCGGGCCCGAGCCTTAGCGAATTCACGGGGCTCTTCTCTTCTCACTCTCGATTCGGGGAGGTTCTCCTTGACCCACGCCAGCGTCGTCATCTGCGGAGCCGGCATCGCGGGCATCAGCGCCGCCTATCACCTCGCCGTCAAGCACGGCGTCCGGAATGTGGTGCTGATTGACGAGCGCGCTCCGCTCTCGCTCACGAGCGACAAGTCCACCGAATGCTATCGCAATTGGTGGCCCGGCCCCGGCGATGCGATGGTCAGCCTGATGAACCGGAGCATCGATATCCTGGAGGACCTCGCACGTGAAAGCGATAATATCTTCCGCATGAATCGCCGCGGCTATCTGTATGCGACCGCGCAAGAGGCGCGGGTCGAGGAGATGCGGCGCGCCGGCGCAGAGTCGGCCGGACTGGGCGCTGGACCGCTGCGCGTTCACTCCGGCGGGTCCGGTTACGCGCCGTCGCCGCCAGAGGGGTTTGACAACCAGCCGG
>JAMCRS010000107.1:8849-9436 GCA_023380675.1 Chloroflexota bacterium | reverse complement strand
CACGCGCGACGCTGCGGATGGCTGAGCGCGCAGCAGCTAGGGATGTTCATGCTGGAGCGCGCCAAAGAATGCGGCGTGAGATTCGTCGACGGGCGCGTGCAAGAAGTGGACTGTGCCGGCGGACGGGTTGGCGGCGTGCGTCTGGCCGATGGCTCGACGATTGCGGCGGACCAGCTCGTCGTCGCCGCCGGACCGTTTTCCGGCAAAGTCGCCCGCATGATGGGAGTCGAGCTCCCCGTGTTTAGCGAGCTGCATTCCAAGGTCGCGTTTCGCGACGACGCCGGCGCGTTCCCGCGTGACGCCCCCCTCCTGATCTGGACCGATCCGCAGCGGCTCCCCTGGCTGGAAGACGAGCGCGCCCTCTTCGCCGAGTCCAGCGAGGCCCGTTGGCTTACCGACGAGTTCCCATCCGGCGTCCACGCGCGTCCGGAAGGCGGACCCTCCAGCCCTGTACTCCTCGTCTTGTGGACCTACCATATGCAGCACGTTGAGCCGGTCCTTCCGGTCCGCTTCGACCCGCACTATCCGGAAATCGTCATGCGCGGGCTGACGACGATGCTGCCTGCCCTCAAGACCTATGCTGGCCG
>JAMCRS010000107.1:0-8839 GCA_023380675.1 Chloroflexota bacterium | reverse complement strand
TGCCTCGGCTGACGATGGACGGGGGCTATTACACAAAGACGCAGGAGAATCGGCCCCTGATCGGTCCGCTGCCCGTCCAGGGCGCCTACATATTGGCCGCCCTGTCTGGCTACGGGATCATGGCTTCGTGTGCGGCTGGGGAACTGCTCGCCGCGCATGTGACGGAGAGTGCGCTTCCGCGGTATGCGCCCGCCTTTCGGCTGGAACGCTATCAAGACCCGGACTATAGCAAGTTGCTCGAGAACTGGGGCTCGTCCGGGCAGTTGTGATCTGCGACCTAACCGCCTGAAGGTTCGACCTCGCGCCTATACACGCGATGGTTCTTGTATGGCTTTCCCCCTACGTTGACGAGGTCCTGTCTCATCTGAACGGCAGTCTCCGCGATCTGAGTCAGGTCGGCGTGCAGGAAATGGAACTCCGTCATCGTCTTTTCCATCTCCGAGTATAAAAGCGCATTCCCGCCCCGCCCTTGGAACTCAGGCAGAATACCCGCTCCATTCAGCGCCACCCATTTGGTCCGCCGCATCTCGATCAAGAGGTCTGGCAAGCCGAGTGGAAACAAATGCCCCCGCGCCCGCTGGAGGGCGGCGGAGAGATCGGGAAAGGCGAACAGGAATCCAACCACATCGTCGCCGTGGGCGATGATCTTGATGAGACGCGGATCGGCCACGATCATCAGGTTGTCGACCAGGAACTTGATCTCGTGGTCGGTCAACGGATAGTATTCCCAATTGTTGACGAACGCCTGGTTGTACGCCCTCCCGATCCGGTCCGACCAACGGATGAGCTCTTTCTTTTTTTTGAATCTCAGCACGCGCAGCCCGCTGCGCGCCGCCGCGCGCGCCGCGACTCGGTGGAAACGCTCGGAGAGGCGAAACGTGTTCGCGCTGAGGTAACACGAGACAAAATCGACTTCCTTGCGAAATCCCAGCGCTTCGACCAAACGTGGATAGTAAGCGTAGTTGTAGTTCATCATCGTCATGAGCTGGCGATGCTCAAACCCATCGATCAATAGCCCGTAGCCGTCGAGAACGCCGAAACCGTTTTCTTGCAGCAACACGTTCGCCAAATCTCCCGTGCGAGCGGGACCGCAACCCGTTTTCTCGCAGAAAACGGGTTTTTGGCGAAGGTATTTTGCTCCCAGAAGGCGCGTTTCTGATCCGATCTTCGTCGCGGGTTGATGAACTTCGAGGTAATTGGGTACAGCGTAGTGGCCCACCCTTGTGGTCGCCCCCTTTGGGAGTAGGTCGCGAGCATAACGGCGTTCGAGGCCTCGAAATCCTGCAAGCGCAAGTGTCAAATGCGGCGCGCCGCGACTTTGCCATAGCCCCGCTCGCGAACCGCCGAGTTTGACTTGTATACTGATTCACGAGTACAATGAGCCAAGGCGCTGTGATCGCTTCCAGGCTCGAGCGTGCGGCCGGCCGACGAGGGTTCGTCGCCAGACGCCTCATGCGCGACCGAGCGAAACGGGACGACTCGCCGATCACATGCTGCGACTCACGCTTCCCGATCTTGAGGAGAGCCATGTCTACAACAGCACCCTGGGTACGCATCGTAACGGACACGACGGCGACCATGCCGGCCGAGTTCGCTGAGGCACACGCGATTCAGGTCGTGCCGCAGATCATTCTATTTGGCGAAAAGAGCTTCCGCGAGGAGCGCGATCTGACCTACGCCGAATTCGTGCGCCGCCTCAAGCTTTCTCCGCAGTTACCCAAGACCGCCGCCCCCGAGCCGCGCGAGATGATTCAAGCCTATCGGCAGCAGCTCGAGCACGCGTCGACCGTCATTTCGATCCATCCCTCGGCCGAGGTGAGCGGGACGGTTCGCACGGCAGAGACCGCGAAAGCGGAAGCATTTCCCGACGCGGACATTCGGATTATCGATACCCGCACGATCGCGGGTAACCTTGCGGGAATGGTGATGGCCGCGGCAGAGTGGGCAGAGCAGGGGGTTGAGGCGGATGAGATCGTCGATCGGCTGCATGCCCTCATCGCACGCTCGCGGACCTACTTTCTGGTCGCAACTTTGGAGTATTTGCAAAAGGGCGGCCGGATTGGTGGGGCGTCCGCGCTGATCGGCAGCATGCTCCAGATCAAACCCTTGCTCGAGATCAAGAACGGACGCGTCGAGGCATTGGAGCGGGTCCGGACCCTCGACCTTGCGCTCAAGCGGCTCAAGAGCTTGGTGGCGGAGCAGTGCCCGCACACGCCGGATGCGCGGCTGTGTGTCATGCACGCGGACGATCTCGGGGCCGCACAATGCCTCGCCGCCGATCTCAAGACCATGGTTGGCGTGCCCGACGTCCCCATTTACGGCGTTGGCTCGGCAATCACCGTGCATGCCGGTCCTGGCGCGCTCGCCGTGGGTTTCTTCGCCTGACCCACCCGCGCTAGCCCTCAAAACGATACCCCAGACCGCGCACAGTCTCGATCCGCTGAGGCTCGGCCGGATTGTGCTCGATCTTTTCGCGCAGCCACCGGATGTGAACGTCCACTGTCCGAGGGTCTCCCCCGAATTCCAATCCCCAGACCCGTTGGAGGAGAAGGTCGCGAGTGAGGACCGCGCCTTTGTGTTGCATCAGCTCCGCCAGCAGGTCGAACTCTTTAGGCGCGAGGCTGAGCGCGACGGAGCCCAAAAGTGCGCGGTGCGCAACCAGATCGAGCGTGAGATCGCCGGACTCGAGCTTCGTGCCTGGATCGCTCCGGCCCCGCCGGAGCACCGCGCGTAGTCGCGCCAGTAATTCGCCGAGCGAGAACGGCTTGACGATGTAATCGTCCGCTCCGCTGTCCAGCCCCACGATTCGATCTACTTCGCCGCTGCGAGCTGTCAACAGCACGATCGGCGCGTCCATTTCGTGTCGCAAGGTGCGGCAGACGGTCAGCCCGTCAAGCTCGGGAAGCATGATGTCGAGCAGGACGAGGTCAGGCTTGACCTTCCGCGCGAGGTCGAGCGCGTCCACGCCGGTCCGAGCCTCTACGACTTCATACCCCTCCCGCGAAAGATCGTAAACGAGCATCTCTCGTAGGGTCTGATCGTCCTCGACGACGAGCAATTTGGTCATTCTGGCTCTGATCTCCCGCCGGTCATGTCGAGCTGGGTGTCGTCGTGGCGGGCGCTCTGCCAACGACTTTTTTCCCGTCGAGGTGTCGCACTACTCCCTCCTCCGGTTTCGCACGGGAGCGGCCGAACCCTACGATACCTGCCGATCGACGTTGAGCTCCTCCAGTTGGCCGGTCGCCGCGTAGATTATTCGCTCGCCGATGTTGGTCACGCGGTCGCCGATGCGCTCCAGGTTGTGTGCGGCAAAGAGCAGGTTGAGCGCGCGGCTCACCGTGCGCGGGTCCTCGGTCACGTAGTCGAGCAAGTCCCTAAAGACCCGCTGGTAAAGCTGATCGATCTCGTCGTCGCGGTTGCATACGGCTCGGGCCATAACCGCGTCGCGGCGCGAAAAGGCGTCCAGAGACTGATCGAGCATCGATTGAACCAATTCGGCGATGCGCGGTATCTCGGCGGCGGTCCTGTACAGCGGCGCGTTGCCCAGATGGATGACGATCTCGGCCAGGTTCTTGGAATGATCGGCAATGCGCTCGAGCTCGATGGCGATGAGCAGGATCGAAATAATGTCACGCAGGTCGCTTGCGAGCGGCTGCTGCGTCGCGATCAGCTCGTAACACTGTTCTTCCAAGTCGTAGCGAAGCCGGTTGATCTCGGCGTCGTGCTCGATGATGGCTTGCGCGAGCGCGCGGTCCCCCGTCGTCAGCGCGGACACGCCGTCTGCGATCGTCCGCCCCACGTCAGTTCCCATCGAAACCAGACGGCTCTTGAGGTCGCTGACCTGACCCCCAAATGCATCTCGCGGCATGTGACTTCTCCAGAGTCCCCAGGGGGCCGCCTCACCGGACGGCCCGTCGGTTAAACACTTTGTAGATTCGCCGAAAATTCGCATCCCAATCACCGCGGGGAGACGAGCTAACCAAAGCGGCCGGTGATATAGTCTTCCGTAACCGGGCTGGCCGGATTCGTGAACACCTGGCTCGTCACTCCGAATTCCACCAGAATCCCCGCGCGCTCCGGGCTCATATTCATGAATGCGGTCCAGTCCGAAGCGCGAGCCGCTTGCTGCATGTTGTGCGTAACGATCACGATACAGTACGTGTCGCGGAGGTGATGGATCAACTCCTCGATCTTGTACGTCGCGATCGGGTCCAGCGCGGAAGCCGGCTCGTCCATCAAGATCACTTCCGGCTCGACGGCGAGCGCCCGCGCGATGCAGAGGCGCTGCTGCTGTCCGCCCGAAAGGGTCAGGCCGCTCTCACGCAGCTTGTCTTCGACCTCGTTCCACAACGCGGCCGAGCGCAGCGCCTTTTCGACGATGGCGTCCAAATCGCCTCGGCGCCGGATTCCGAGGAGTCGAGGCCCGTACGCCACGTTGTCGTAGATCGATTTGGGAAAGGGGTTGGGCCGCTGAAACACCATGCCGACGCGCCGGCGAACGTCGACGACATCCACGCCCGCCGCGTAAATGTCTTCGCCGTCCAACAGAACCTGGCCCTGCACACGGCTGTTCGGTACCAGGTCCCCCATGCGGTTCAACGCGCGAAGCAGGGTCGACTTGCCGCACCCGGACGGACCGATGATCGCCGTCACGGCCCGTTCGGGCAAGTCGAGACTGACGTCGGCCACGGCCCGGAAATCGCCGTAGTAAAAGCAAAGATGCCGCACACAAAACTTGGGAGTGAGCTTGCTGGGCGCGTTCTCGTTTGCCGCCAGTGCCCGGGAAAACATGCGTAGGTTCGGCGATGGGTTCATTTCCGATAGACTGCCGAGCGCGTTTCGCGTTTTCGATCAACCGGCGCACATTATAACACAACTAACGCCCGCGCGACCGCCGCCTTTTCCAAAGCGGGGCCGGTCCGTTTGCTCGAGGCGCGATACGCAAAAGCTCGGACCTGTTCGGGTCCGAGCCAACGATCTGTTGAGCAAGCCGCAGCTTTGGCGACGGCCGGATTCGCCGGCGCATACGCGGCGTGTCGCAGCACGCGTGCGGCCGCACGGAAATCCTAGTCGTTGCCCGGCTATGCCTTTTCCAGCGTGACCGCTGTGCCGTATGCGAGCACCTCGGTGATTCCCTCCATGACGTCGTTCGCGTCGTAGCGCATTCCGATGATGGCGGTCGCGCCCATTTGACTCGCGTGCTGCACCATCAGGTCGAATGCCTCGGCCCGTGCGTGCTCGCACAGCTCGGTGTAGATCGTAATGTTGCCGCCGAAAAAAGCTTGAATTCCGCCGGCGAGATTCCCCAGCGCGCTGCGCGAGCGCACGGTGATCCCGCGCACGACGCCCAAGTGCTTTGCCACTCGATACCCTTCAAATCCAAACGCCGTGGTGACCATCGTCCCGTCCATTGTGTTAGCCTCCCTGTAGGTGACCGACCGGCCTAATGGCCGGCGGCGCCGGAATCGCCGGGGATGCCGTTCTTGGCGTCATCCCGGCAGTTGCAGGCGGTGTGTGATTCGTTGCCGCGCGTGATCGTGCCTTCGTACTGCTGATCGAGCGTTGACACGGTCCAGCCCGAGATTACCATCGGGACCATATCGGCCCCCATCCACTCGCCGTTGTACAGCCGGGCGAAGTGAAGGTGGCTCGCTTCCGCGTCCCCTCCTTCACACGAAGGGTGACCGATGGGGTCGCCCGTGCTGACCTGGGTGCCGGCGGCGACGCGGCCGCTGTTGGCCATGTGCATGTACAAAAGGGCCCATCCGCTGCCCTGGAATCCCGTGCCGGAAAGCGACACGACGACGCGGCCGTGTTCCGATTTGAGGGCCGTCCCCGGCGCAGCCGCAACCGCCCACATACGCGACGCCAGGCACGTGCCGGCCCCGGCCACGTCGGATGGGGTCACGTCGATTGCTGCCCATGCGGAGAAATCGCCCCAGCCGCTGTGAGGACCCCCCGTATAGTACCACAGCTCGCCGTCGCTCCACGGAACGCGCAGGCTCGGTTGCTTTAAGTTGACCGGTATGAGCGGCTCGATCGCGACCGCACTTGGATCGCCGAAAAGGGTGCGATAGGTCGCGACCAATCCGTCCGGTCCGATCGCACTCTGCCAATCGTTCCAGGTAGAGATCAATGCAAGCACGTTCTGGATCGCGACGGTGCCGGGATTGGCCGAGCCGCCAACGTGCGCACGGGAATTGTCTTTGAACTTGAACGCGGCCAGTTGGCCCGAGATCTTGCCATAATAGCCTTCGTTCAAGTGATTGGCCGCCCAGCTCGTCTGCAGGAATAGCCCTTTCCTCGTCGAGTCGATCAAGCCCATCGGATACGAGATTTGTGTCTGTGTAAGTGCGTTCTTCGTGAGCCATCCGCTTTCGTATTCCAAGAGCGCGAGCAGAACGCGCGGCCCCACGCTGAATCGCTCGGCGACCAATTGAACGATTTGGGGACCGGTCAAAAGCTCGCCTTCCACCTTCTCGCTGTACGTCGATAGATACCCGCCGTAGCGGCCGGCGACTTGCGCCACGTCGAACGACGAATAGGCGGGACCGTACACGACCTCGCTGTCCGGAAGGAGGCTGTCGGACGGTCCTGAACGCGTTACCGGGACGAGAACTTTGAGCACCTGGCCTACCTGAAGTGAATTGGGGTTGGCCAGCCCGTTCAAACGCAGGAGATCGTCGACCGATATGTCGTACTTCTGCGATATCCCGCTCAGCGTGTCGCCGTTGTGGACAGTATACCCCTCAATCACGGCTGTGGGATACGGTGTTGGGCTTACGGGAGTCACGTCAGGGGTAGCGACCACATCGATTCTCGTCGTCACGGCCACAGGGGTCGCATTATCGCCGCTTGCAGAGCCGCCGCACGCGGTCAGCGCTACGGCGACGCACAAGGCAGTAGCAAGTTTAAGGGGTTGGGGCATGATTCTCCGCAGACGCAAAATACTGTGCCATTTTACCATTTTGCAGTGCAATGGCAAATGTGGTCTCCCCGCCGCGGCTGAGGGTCTTGACAACGCACAAATACTGCAATATAATGCAAGTGTATCGTTTTAGTAGAACCTTTTAGTTATCGGTAGATCCGAGCGTTGTCGGCAAGGCAATTGCCGATGTCGGGAAGGCGTTTTGATTCGGCGCAAGGCGCGCCGGAGCCAAGGCGCCTTTTTGTTTTGCAACTCTAGTCCAAGCCGTAACCCCTCCATATTGCAGCTGCGTATTCCAATCTGATTTGTCGGGGATCCGCATCAAGTGCCGAAATCCACTGTGGGCACACTTGCACGGTAGTCAAAGGAGAAACGCATATATGCCCAGATCGCGACACGCTAGATCGCGAGTCACAATCAAAGATGTCGCCAGAGAAGCCGGCGTTTCCATCTCCACAGTCTCGAACGTGCTGAACGGGCGAATGGACGCGATGAGCGAAGAAACTCTTCAACGCATCCAAAAGGCCGTGGCTAGCCTGAGGTTCCGCCCGAACAGCTTGGCGCGCAGTATGGTGACACAGCGCACGGGATCGATTGGACTGATCTTGGATGAGATCGAAACTCCATTGTTCCTTCAAGCCCTTAGCGTCATCGAGCCGATCGCGCGAAGAGCTGGGTACAATGTGCTCATGTGCAATGCGCGCAACGTCGTCGACGAGCGGGAGGCGCTCGACCTGCTCCTTGATAAACAGATCGACGGGCTCATCTTTCTCTCCACCACCGAGTTGAGGGAGGACGAGTACCTTCTAGAATTGCAGGTGGCCGGACTCCCCGTCGTCCTGATAAACCGTGAGACAGAGAACATCGGCCCGTATCATGACTTGGTGTGCTGGGACAATGTCGGGGGCGTTGCAGCTGCCGTGGAACACCTCGTGCGCCAGGGGCATCGTCGGATCGCGCACCTACGCGGCCCGATCAAACGCCGCAGCTCAGAAGAAAGGCTGCGTGGTTATCGCCTTGGACTGGAAAAATCCGGGCTGTCGTATGACGAGAGCTACGTCCGTTCCGGCGACTATACCGAGACGCCCGAGGCATGGGCGAAAGCTACGGACGAGCTGCTCGCCTTGGCAGAGCCGCCGACCGCGATCATCGCTTCCGACGACGTCGTGGCTGCCGTCGTCATGCGTGCGATCCAGGACGCGGGGCTGAGGGTGCCCGCGGATATTTCGGTCGTTGGAATCGACGATCAGCCCTTTTGCACTTATTTGAATCCAGCCCTCGCCACCGTTCGGCTGCCCGTGGTCGATGCCGGCGAACGCGCCATAGCCCTGCTGTTGGATCGAATTGCGGGTGAAGGCACAGCCGGAAGACGCATCCTCTTGCCGTGTCCGCTGATCGTGCGCGGGTCCTGCGCTGCAAGACAAGCGGAACAATAGCGCGGCGCTTCGTCGCAGCGTGCTTGAATGTCGCAGGGCTCGTCGTGCTTGGAAATTAGCTAGCCAAGCCGAGGTATCGTTGTGCGGAATCATCCTCAAGCAGTAATCCGGGAGGTCGTTCGTTGATCGGATCACGCGAACGCGTACTGGCAGCGATCAATCATGAACAGCCTGACCGCGTTCCGGTGGATTTCGCGGCACAGGACGAGGTATGGGATGGCCTGTTGAAATACTTGGGCCTACCCGACCGCGATAGCCTTTTGGAGTACTTGGGAGCCGACCTTCGTTACGTCGAGCCGATCGAGATCATCTACGACTGGAAGCGCTACATCGGTCCAATCCTTGAACCCCGGGCGGATGGCACTTGGGAAGACATCTGGGGTGTGCGGCGACGCCCGGTCCAATACGCTACTGGAATCTACCAGGAAATCGTCAGCTCGCCGCTCACGAGTCTCGAAGATCCAGCCCAACTGCT
>JAMCRS010000106.1 GCA_023380675.1 Chloroflexota bacterium | reverse complement strand
ACGGCCGCGCCCGCGCAGCCGACTGCCGCGCCGGCACAACCCACGGCGGCATCGTCCAATGTGCCGGATGATATGAAGCCACTGGCACAACCGTACAAGATCAAAATAGCCATTGTCAACAACCTATTCGGTACGGTCTTTTGGTCTGCTATCGAAAAGGGCTTTTTCCTAAAGCACGGCATTCAAGCCCAAGCCGGGGCGTATGCCACCGGCCAGGATGCCGCGAAAGCGTTGACCACCAACGACGCGCAGGTGGGTACCTCAGCGATGAATAACTATCAAACCGAGCTTGCCAGTGGCGTCAAGCATGACGGTCTCTTTACCTCGATGGGCAACAGCGCGTCGCTCATCAACGACCAACCGCTGGCGATCATCGCGGGTCCAGACAGCGGAATCCGCGCCGGGCACCCCGAGGATCTCAAGGGCAAGACAGTTGGAACATCTCTCGGCGGCACGGCGGAACTGTACCTGCGCGCAGTGCTGCGCAAAGCCGGCGTCGATGCCAGCACGGTGAAGATGGTCAATGTGCCTCAAGGCAACTCGGTAACGGTACTGAAGAACAAGACGGTGGACGCGGTCTCGATGTGGGAGCCGTATAACACGCTAATGCTGAATCAAGTGTCTGGCTCCGTCGTGGTACAGCGCGCGGGTGGCTACTTTGGCTACGTCATCTTTGGCTTGATGGAGCCGAAGATGGTTCAGGAAAATCCTGATCTCGCGCTGCGCGTGGTCGCCGCGTACAGTGAGGCGGCAGCGTGGGTTCGCCAGAACCCCACCGACGCTGGTACAGTCGCCAGCCACTGGATTCAGGGGCTTGATCCCAAGGATGCAGCGGAAGGCTTGAAGAACGTCAACTTCGATCCGCGCATCACCACGTTCACGCAAAAAGCGTGGGACCTGTCGAACCAGTTGTTGATGACCGATGGGAAACTCAAATCGCCCACGGTGATGCAGGGCAACTTTGACACGTCGTTCCTGGCAAAGGTAATGAAAGATCATCCAGAGTACTTTAGCGATCTGCCAGCGGCGGACAGCGTTTCGATAAAGTAATTCGGTAACGGTAAATCAACCACAGAGGACACGGAGAGCACAAGGAAAGGTACTCCCTGTGTCCTCTGTGGCAAGAAAAGAAAAATGACCGTTCAATCAAAAGTTCGCGTGGGCGCGGTCTTGCCCGAGTCCTACTTTGGCGAGAATGAATGGCAGAATGCCGAAACCGCGCTGCGCTATGCCGACGACGCGGCGGCGCAGGGCGTGCAGTTGCTGCTGTATCCGGAAGGATACCCCGGTCCCGCCACGGGTCCGCTCGACAATCCCAAATATCCGTTCAAACCGATGGACGCGTTGGCGGACAAGGCGCGACAGCACGGAATGTACATCGTCGCCGGCGACGTGATCGAGAGTAAGATTCCCGGCGCGTACTATCTGACGCTTCGCCTTCTCTCGCCGCAGGGCAGAGAGGTCGCGCAGTACCGCCGCTTGCAGCCGGACACGCCGCCGCTGAACGCGTATCTCTATGGCGGCAAGGCGCACCTGCTGCCCGGGGATGAATCGCGCGTCGTCCAGACTGAACTTGGTCCGATCGGCTTGCAGATTTGTAGCGAGCTGTGGGTGCCGGAACTGTCGCGGCTGCTCATGCTGCAAGGCGCGGAAATCGTCGTATCGCCCGTCCACGGGATGCACAGCGCGAACAATTTCCGGCTCAAAGACACGCGCCGCTGCATCGCGCGAGCGCGCGCGGCAGAGAATCTGTACTACGTCATCGTCACGCAAAATCTGTACACCACTGAGGGCTTTGATTACCGGCGCACCATCTCCGGCGGCGCGCTCGTCGCCGCGCCGGAGGAAATGCTCGGCACGCGCGAGACGCCGGGTCTGCTAGTGGCAGACCTGGACATGGACCGGTTGCGCTATCTCCGCTCGCGCAATTTTGACGAAGAAAATCTCTCCACACCGGAGGATCCAAATAGCAAGCCGCTCGGCTGTCGTCCGGGGCAGATCTGGGAACGCAACCCAGCACTCTACCAGCGCCTCAGCGAACCGAGTCCGTACTCATACGATTACCAGTACTGGCGCGAGGGTCTGGATGGATGGACCAAAGAGTACGACCGCATCTACGCGGGCGATTACAAGCGTGTCGTGAACAAGTCCGGCGGTCAATTCAAATTCAAAACACGATAAAGATGAAAAACATCAACCGCGAAGACGCCAAGCCGCAAAGGGTTTCACTTTTCCTTCGCGCCTTCGCGTCTTTGCGGTAGAAGATGATTTCCAAAGGAGGAACGGTATGGCAAAACTGATTCACTACAAGGACGTCCCGCGGGACGTCAAGTACGAAAAAGGTCTCAAGATCGATTTCGGCGTGAACAACGCAACCTGCGGCTCGACCCAGCTCACGATGGGGCACACTGTCGTGCCGGCGGGCTCTCGCAACATGCGCCACTATCACAAATGCGACGCGTGCTTCTTCGTCATCAAGGGACGCATCCGCGTTCTGATGCTGACAGGAAACGATTACTACGAGCGCGATGTCGAACCCGGGACGTTCTGCTATGCCGCGCCGGGTGAGGTTCACGGGCTGATCAACCTCAGCGATACCGAAGATGCTGAGCTGGTCTTCGCCTACGGCGGCGTGCCGAACAAAGAAGCCGCCGGCACTACGTTTGTGGACACGCAAGAAGTCGTCGAGCGCCATCTCGAGTCGAAAGGCAAGAAACTCGAGTCGGTCATGAATTGACGCGCGACGGATACCGCAGCTTCTTCCGTAATTTTCCACACAGGCACGGGACGCGGAGAGCGCGCAAATCCTGCCCTCCTGCAAGTCGGCGTGCCTGGGTGGTCGAATCATAC
>JAMCRS010000105.1 GCA_023380675.1 Chloroflexota bacterium | reverse complement strand
ACTACCATCCGGCGCATAAATTGCGAGATCGACATTGAGGTGAGGGGCGGCATCCAGCCAAACGCTCATGTGGACAGCGCCGGAGCCTATCAGAAACCACGCGGTACCGCCGGAATCCATCGTCCTCCACGTACCGTCGGCGGGGAATGCGGTCGCACGGCTTAGTCCGTCCACAACGGGCCCGGGGCTCGTGATTTGGGCTGGCAGGGAGTTGCCGGCGACCTGGACCGGCGACGCCGGGTCGACGGGCGACGGTGTAAGCTCGCTCACCGGAGGCGACGCAACGGCATTCGAGGCAATTGAAGGCGGCACGGATGGTGGAACGACGCCGACTGGCGCTGCGGTTGCCGGCGGCGCAGTAGAAGCGGGACGTGCGGTAGGGAGCGGCGAAGGCGCGGCCTGGCTGGAACCACCCGGGGCCTCTGTAGGAGGGAGGGGGGTGGTCGACGGCAATACGCTTGCGGGCGGCGCAACGTATCGAGTCGCGGGCGGCAAGTAAGCCGGCCCGGACGGCGGAACGCTCGGCGCGGGGGCAGGCGCGACATAGCCCGGCGCGCCGGGAGACCAGGGTACGCCCCATTGAAGCGGATGCGGCGTCGGCCAGGGCATGGTGGTGGGCCAAGGCAAGCCGGCGGGCCACGGTGGGTCCGCCGCCTGGACGGCAGCAGCGGACGAGCCGAGCACGAGCAACGCAGACAAGAACGCAAGACTCGTGAGCCAAATGAGCCGGCTCATCATTGTCACCCGTCTAGCGCGGAAGGCGTGTCTACCCGCGTTTTCGCAAAAAGGCCGGAATGTCCAGGTCTTCGCGATCGAACTGGCGAACCGGAAAATCGATAGTCTTGCGTCCGGGCGCGGTTACCACGTTGCCCACCGCCTGCCCCGCGCCGGTCTGCCGCTTGGCGGTTGCACTAAAACCCGTGGCGATCACGGTGATCTGCACCTCTCCCTTCAATTCGGGATTGATCACCGCGCCGAAAATCAAGTTGACCTCCGGGTCGGCGACGCGCCGTACGACCTCGGCCGCCTGATACACTTCGTGCAGCGTCAGGTCTTCGCCGCCCGTGACGTTGAACAACACGCCGCGTGCGCCATCGATCGTCACGTCGAGCAGTGGGCTCTTGATCGCTTCCTCGGCGGCATCGACCGCGCGGTTCTCGCCGCTCCCGCGGCCGACCGCCATCAGCGCCGCGCCGCCCGTTCCCATGATCGTCTTGACGTCGGCAAAATCGAGATTGATCAGTCCCGGGACCGTGATGAGCTCGCTGATCCCCTGAATTCCCTGTCGCAGTACGTCGTCGGCCGTGCGGAACGCGGTCTGGAGCGAGACGTTCTTGTCCGTCACCTCCAGGAGGCGGTCGTTTGGAATGATGATGAGGGTATCGACGTTCTCCTTGAGCTTGTTCAATCCTTCGTCGGCGACCTGCCGCCGCCGGCTCCCTTCGAAGGTGAAAGGCTTGGTGACGACGCCGATCGTGAGCGCGCCGGCTTCCTTGGCGACGCGGGCGACGACGGGCGATGCGCCCGTGCCGGTACCGCCGCCCATGCCGGCCGTGATGAACACCATATCGGTGCCGACCAACGCGTCGTACAAGTCTTCGGCCGACTCCTCGGCGGCTTTCTCGCCGACGATGGGATCGCCGCCGGCGCCGAGTCCGCGCGTAAGCTTGTCGCCGATCCGGACCTTTTGAGTTGCGCGCGAATGCACCAGCGCCTGCCCATCGGTATTGATCGCGACAAAATTCACGCCGCGGAGGCCTTCAGCGATCATCCGATTGACCGCGTTCGTTCCGCCGCCGCCCACGCCGATCACTTTGATTTCGGCAAAGCTTTCGACGCCACTGTCTTTCGCTATTTCCACCGTTGCCTCCTCCGCGCGCCTCGATTCGGCGCTAGTGTGAGTGCCTTGCTGAAATTGTGCCTGGGGCCGTGCATTTATCTGGTCGTCCGCCGCCGTCACCCGTTTCCCTATATTGCGGTGGTTGGAACTTGCAGCCCAATATGTTGGGCATAGTTTGGCATTCTAGTACAAGCTGGCTAGGTCGTCAAGCCCCCAAAGGTACTACCCCCGGAGTTGGGCCAAGTGAGCCTGCCCCGTCAGGGTGAGCTTGCCATGCAGGCTGAGGCATGCCCAGCAACAGAAACACGTCCGGCCTTAACGCTTGCCGTTGAATCCCGCATCCACTCGACACGATCAGCCGGGCAGGAACGCGCGCTTGGCCCAGGTAAAAATTCCGCCAACCGGATTGGGTTTGTGCTGTCCGTTACTGCGCGCGGTCACAACGCTATTCTGGGCCTCATCCTGCTTCCATCCCCACTCGACCAGGCCGACGCTGGTTGCGAACGCGGGAAGGGAAATCTTGTCGGTGAATCCCTCAATCTCGCGCGGCGGACCGACGCGCACCGGCATATCGAGCACCTCTCGCGCAAACGCCTTGATGCCGGAGAGCTCGGAGGTCCCTCCGCACAGAACGAGCCCGGCCGGGAGCAGGTTGTCGTATCCCGAGCGCTTAACCTCGGTCAGGATCATCTGGCAGATCTCGTCCACGCGGGCGCTGATGATCTCCGCGACCTCGCGCCGCGACACGGTCCGCCGCCCCTCGTCGCCGAACGCGGCGATGTCGATGAACTCGTCATCCGGGATCTGCAGAGGGTTGGTGTGTCCGTACGTGATCTTGATTTCCTCCGCGGCGTTGAAGGGTGTCCGCAGACCGACGGCGAGGTCGTTCGTAATGTGGATGCCGCCGGTCGGAAGCACAACCGTGTGCCAGATGCTACCGTCGATGAAGATCGCAATATCGGCCGTGCCGCCGCCGATGTCGGCAAGCGCGACTCCCATCTCCTTTTCCGCGGGAGTCAGCACCGCTTCGCCCGCCGCGATCGGCTCCAAAACGAGGTCGATGACCTTGAGTCCCGCGCCTTCCACCGCCTTGACAACGTTTTGAATAGAGGAGGCCGCGCCCGTGACGACATGGGCTTCGACTTCCAGTCTAAAGCCGATCATGCCGACGGGGTCTTTGATGCCGTCCTGCCCGTCGAGTGTATAGCCGCGCGGGATGGCGTGGATGATCTCGCGATTCTGCGGGACGGCGATCGCCTCTGCCGCCTCCATCGCGCGCGAGATGTCGTCGAGAGTGACACCGCGCCCGCTGTGGATCGCCGAGACTCCGCGTGAGTTGGTCGACTGGATGTGCGCGCCGGCGATGCCAACGTAAACCGCCTCCATCGGCATGCCGGAAACGCGCTCTGCTTGCTCGACCGCGCTCGCGATCGCGAGCGCCGCTTCTTTGACATCCGTGACCACGCCTTTGCGCATGCCGCGCGAAGGTGCGATCCCCGCGCCGAGTATGCGGACGGCGCCGGTGTCCGTCATCTCGCCGATCAGCGCACAGGTTTTCGTAGTGCCGATATCCAGTGCCGCAATGGGTGTAGGCATAGTCACTCCGTGACCATTCTATTGATAGAACGGATCGCCTTTGCTCAGGTCGATGGTTTTGATCTTGGCGTTCTTGGCGACGAGCTGCGGCACCAGGGCCTGCAGGGTGATCAGCTTTCCGCTCATGCCGGCGGCGCCGCCCAGGTAGATCTTCCAGCCGTGCTCGTCGGTATAGGCGAGTCCGCGTTCCGCGGACCATTCGAACGTGTGCGGCGCGGCCGGCCACGCGTCCCTCAGCGCGTGATACGCGCCGACGGCCGCGGAGGACACCGCTTGACCTGGTTTCACCGGCGTCTGGTCGACGTCCTGGATCGAGACCAGCTCGGGTCGACTGCCCCGCGCGACGATCGCAATCCCGTCGTCGTCAACCCAGTAGGCATCCGACCCCTCGAGCCAGGTGATGGCTGGCTGGCGCTCGACGACGGCGATCGATACACTGTTCGGGAGCGACACGCTCACTTGAGCCGATTTGATCTCCGGCAGCTTGAGGAGCGCCCTTTCCACCGTGGTGGCGTCGACGAAGAATACGCTGTAGCCGAGCACGCCGCTCGTGTGCGCGACCTGATCCGGCGTCAAGATCGACGCGCCGTGCACGTCGACGGCGTAGACGTAGAATAGATCGGAATCGAAGAACTCGAAGAGCGCGAGCGCGGCGACGAGACAGAACAGGAGTGCGACGAGCTTGGAGCGCTAGACGTGCCAGCGCTCCGTCAGGCCGACGCGCATTCCGGCGGCCTGGGTGGCCGCGAGCGTGTGCATTCTTCTGGTCGGACGGCGGGCGGAGCTGCGCCGCGCGATGGGACGCTGAATTGTCATGATGGCCCGGCTACCTGACTTGACCTGGAGGTCGTCTTGGATTTCTTCCTATCGGCGTACCGCTCGAGAGCGAGTCCCACGAGCCGATCGATCAACGCCGTATAGCTCAGCCCGGACGCTTGCCACAGCCGGGGATACATCGAAACGGACGTAAAGCCCGGGATGGTGTTGATCTCGTTCAACAGAATCTTGTCCGTGCCCCGTTCGAGAAAAAAGTCCACCCGGGCCATTCCACTGCAATCGATCGCCTTGAACGCACGAATTGCGGTCTCTTGAAAGCCGTGGACAAGCTCCGGCGGCAAATCGGCCGGCACGATCAGGCGCGTGCCTGTCTCGTCGACGTATTTGGCCGCATAGTCGTAGAACTCGCGGCGGGGAACGATCTCTCCTGGCACTGACGCGTTCGGCTCGTCGTTGCCGATCACTGAGCATTCGATCTCGCGGCCGTCGATCGCCCGTTCCGCCAACAGCTTGCGATCGAACTGTGCCGCGGTCTCCAGCGCCTGCGCCAGCTCGTCCCAATTGTGCGCCTTGCTGATGCCGACGCTCGATCCCAGGTTGGCGGGCTTGACGAAGCACGGATAACCGAATCGGGTCTCGATGCCGCGGATCGTCTCTTCGGGACTGGATTCCCAATCGCGCCGAAGGACGACCAGCCATTCCACGGTCGGCAGATCGTTCGCGGAAAAGATCGCCTTCATCAGCGCCTTGTCCATTCCGACCGCGCTTGCGGCGCCGCCCGCGC
>JAMCRS010000104.1 GCA_023380675.1 Chloroflexota bacterium | reverse complement strand
GCCCTCGCGTTCGGCATGATCGTCATCATGGCCGTATGTATTGCCGCGTACTCGGTGCTTCAAGCGAGGTCGGCGAGGTGGCTGCGATGAGAAAAGTCAATCTGTGGGCGTGGTTCTGGGTCATCCTGGGCATCATCTATTTCTTTCTGCCCTTGTACGGATCGTTCGACTTTTCGCTGCACGAACTGAGAGGGACGCTGAGCCTGGTTTCGTACCAGAACGTTTTGACCGACCCGCGATTTCGCGATTCGTTCACGTACTCGGCTTTGATGGCTCTGGCGACGATCGTGGTGGGACTCTTGCTGATCGTACCGACCGCCTATTGGGTCCATCTGCGCTTGCCGCAAGTTCGTCCTCTAATCGAGTTCATCACGCTCATGCCGTTCGTGGTGCCGGCGGTCGTACTCGTCTTCGGTCTGATCCGTATCTACAGCGGACCGCCGCTCGCGCTCACCGGCAGCGAGCAGACGACGAACCTTTTGCTGATGTGCGGCTACGTCATCCTGTCAATGCCGTACACCTATCGTTCCGTCGATGCGGGTCTGCGCGCGATCGACGTGCGGACCTTGACCGAAGCGGCACAGAGCCTGGGCGCGGGCTGGGGGACGATCCTCTTTCGCGTGATCTTTCCGAACATTCGGGCCGCGCTCCTCAGCGGCGCGTTTCTAACGTTCGCGATCGTCATCGGCGAGTTCACGTTGTCGAGTCTGCTCAATCGTCCGGCGTTTGGACCGTACCTGGTGTACATGGGAAACAACCGCCTCGAACGGCGACCCCACCTGTCCATCATCAGCTTTGCGTTCACGTGGGCGGCCATTGGCTTGATCCAATTCTTCAGCCGCGGCGCGGCCGGCCAGGCACAACTGGGAGGAATGCGCTAGGGGACGGAAGGCGGCACCCGGGTCAAGCCGGCGCACGCTCGAGACAGAATTATCACCAATTGTGGGGGCTGAGTCATCATGGCATTTGTCGAATTGACGAACGTCACCAAACGATTCGGGGCGGTCGACGCCGTGCAATCTTTCAATCTCAAGGTCGAGCGGGGCGAGCTGGTCTCGTTCCTGGGGCCCAGCGGCTGCGGCAAGACGACCACGCTGCGCATGATCGCGGGCTTTGAGCTTCCCTCGGCCGGCACGATCTTGGTCGACGGGCAGGACATCACCTCCAAGCCTCCCAACAAACGAAACGTAGGAATGGTGTTCCAGTCTTACGCGTTGTTTCCGAACATGACGGTCGCGGACAATATCGGCTTTGGATTGAAGATCGCGCGCAAGCCGGCGGCAGAGATCAAGAAACGGGCTGATGAAATGCTGGCGCTGATCCACATGCCCGGACTGGGCAAACGCTATCCGTATCAACTCTCCGGCGGCCAGCAACAGCGCGTCGCCCTGGCGCGCGCGCTGGCTTTTCAGCCCCAGGTCCTGCTACTCGACGAGCCGCTTTCCGCGCTCGACGCCAAGATTCGGGTTTCGCTGCGCGGTGAGATTCGGGCGATCCAACGGCAGCTTGGAATCACGACGGTCTACGTGACGCACGATCAAGAGGAGGCGCTTTCGCTCTCGGACCGAGTGGTCGTGATGAACGAAGGTCGGATGGAACAGGTGGGGTCGCCGTTCGAGGTCTACAATTTCCCCAAGACGGAATTCGTGGCCCAATTCGTCGGCACGCTGAACAGTCTGAGCGCGCAAGTGCGGGATGTCGCAGACCAGTGCCTCGTCGTCGACGGGCAGGAGATCAAATCCGCGCATCCGCTCGACGGAGCCCAGGCGGGCGAGAACGTGTCGGTGTCGATTCGGCCCGAGCGGATCAGCTTTTTCGGCGAGACCAAGAAGGTCAACGTGATGCAGTGCACGGTGGAGAATATCGCCTTTCTCGGATCCATCGTGCGGATCCAGGTGCGGACCGGCGCGAACATCTTTTACATGGACACGTTCAACAATCCATTCCTGGCGCTGCCCAACATCGGGGACACGGCCCAGATCACGTTCTCGGCCGAAGCAGTCCTCGTCTTGAGGCACTCGGCCTGAGTCACCCCAGACCGGCAAGTTTCCCAAAAACTTGCCGGTCTGCTATAATCACCGCACCATGCCCACACAACGTCCGCGCTATTCGATCATTGCGCCGGTCTACAACGAAGAACAAGGGCTGCGCGAATTCTATCGACACACCGTCGCGGTGATGAACCAGCTCGAAGGTCCGGTCGAGCTGATCCTGGTCTTCGACGGCAGCCTCGACCGCTCGCCGGACATCGGCCGCGAGCTTCGCGCCGAGGCCCCACGCGTCAAGATCGTGAATTTCTCGCGCAATTTCGGCCACCAAGTCGCCATCAGCGCAGGGATCGACTATGCGCAAGGGGACGCGGTGATCGTCATCGATTCGGACCTGCAGGACCCGCCGGAGGTGATCCCCGAGCTGATCGCCAAGTGGAAGGACGGCTTCTCGGTCGTCTATGCGCAGCGTGAAAAACGCAAAGGCGAAACCTTCTTCAAGCTGTTCACGGCATCCCTGTTCTACCGGCTGATCCAGCGCACGGCGTCGATCAATATTCCGGCGGATACGGGCGATTTCAGGCTGGTGGACCGGCAGGTGGTGCTGGCGATGCGCAAGATGCGCGAACATCACCGCTTTATGCGCGGTCTCTCGGTCTGGGTGGGGTTCAAGCAGACCGGCATCCGGTACGTGCGGCAAGAGCGTTACGCCGGGTCGACGCAGTATCCGCTGCGCAAGATGATCAAATTCGCGACGGATGCGATCACCGGTTTCTCGTACGTACCGCTGCAGCTTGCGACGACGATGGGATTCTGGATCTCGGGCATCGCGCTCGTCGCGATCCCGATCGTCGCGGTGCTGCGCATCTTTTTGGGGCAAACGTTCTTCGCCGGCCAGGCGACGACGCTCATCTCCGTTCTGTTCCTGGGAGGCGTGCAGTTGGTCTTTCTGGGGATTCTGGGCGAATACCTCGGCCGAATATACGACGAGGTCAAGAATCGACCGCTCTACATTACGACGGAGGCGCCGCCCAAGCCGAAAGACGACGAAGAGTAGCGAGCTCGTCTCAGCCGCAGTCGAGAACCCAATATGACACCTTCCGCGTACTCGTTCACGCGGAAGGTGTTTTTATCCAGTCTACCAATTCGTCTGGATGGTCGACGATCAGGTCTGCGCCGGCCCGCTCAAATTCCCGGCGCATGAGAGCTTTATCCGGCGCGGGGGCGAGGCAGCCGATCGAAACAAAGCTGCGTACCGCCTTGGCGGCGTTCGCGGCGCGCACGTCGTCTAGCGTGTCGCCGACGTAGCCACAGCGCGCGTTACCGGCGCCCAGTTGGGCGGCGGCGCCCAGTTGGGCGGCGGCAGTCAGAAGGATGTACGGATGAGGTTTGCTCAGGTTGACCGGCTCGCCACCCGCTCGCAGCCTTCTCTCCTCTTCTCGCACGACATCTTCGAGCGTGACCCGCGCGCCGAAGAACTGCTCGATTGCGGCGCTCTTCAGCGTAAGATCAGCCTGATAATTCGGCCGGCCGGTCGCGATGCCGAGCGCCGCCCGGCGGCTTAACTCTCCAAGCGCTTTTCGGCTGACGATCAGTCGTTCGCGCCGGATCAACCCCGCACCGCGATGAAAGAGCGGCGGCTCTCCAAATTCAGCGCGAAACAACTCCTCGCCCAGATAGGCTTCTTCGAAAATTCGCTTGACGAGATTCGTGCCCAGCAGATCACCGTCGGCAAAGAGCAATCGATCATTTCCGTCGCCGAGGACACGCGCGACCGCAGACAGCCCGCCGCCGGCGCGGCGGAGCGCTTGAGCGAAAGAACCGAGTTCTTCTTGCTGCCGCAACAAGGGCGACCCGCGAAGGCGGGCGCCCGCGTCTCGCAGGAATCCAACAACGTCTCTGGAGGTCGTCGGCCTTGCGGTTGAACCCGGCACAGTCCCCAGATGCGAGAGATAGTACTTGACGATGGCGGTGGTGAGATCCCAGTCGTTGTTGAAGCCGCCGGCAAGCTTGAAGGCGTCGATGTCCGGACGCGTTACCAGGTCGCCGGTATCGGGCCCGAGACCCATGACGTCCCGCAGGTAGATGTGCACGGTCATGCCAATCGCGTCGCGAAACGACTCGGAGACGTCGACGAGCACGCCGTCCATATCGAAGATGAGAATGTCGAGTGTCAACATTTGGATTCGTTGGTCCGCTGCGGGATGAGGGGAACGACCACCGCGTTCCGCTTCACTCCCCGCGAAATCGGGAAAGACCGATCAGGGCATCGATGCCGCCGCGCTCGAGCTGTTGTCTGGCGCGCAGGCCGGGCGATTGTCGCCGCTCGATGCGCCGCCAGACCGGCTCCAATAACCTCTCCTCGCCGCGGCCGCGCCGTGCGAGCCCGCTTTCGGCGATCTGGACGAGTGTGCGGACCAAGCCCGGAACGGGCTCTTTCGCCGCCAGGCC
>JAMCRS010000103.1 GCA_023380675.1 Chloroflexota bacterium | reverse complement strand
CCACGCCCACACGATGGCAGAGCCGACGGTGGAGACGACATACGGCAGGAAATAGATCGCGCGAAACATGCCGCGTGC
This sequence comes from Chloroflexota bacterium, assembly GCA_023380675.1. The sequence goes on along the minus strand of JAMCRS010000103.1, from coordinate 2,643 downwards.
TTTGATGAAGGGTTGATAGAGGAGATAGGCGAAGAACAGCGCGAGCGCCATCGTGACCGGCATCGTCAGCAGCGCGTAAACGAACGTCGTAACGAGCGAATTCCAGAAATCGCCGCTGGACAGCGCACGCGCATATTGATCCAGCCCGACGAACGCAAATCGGTTGATCGCCCCTTTGTTCAGACTGACGTAGACAGCGTAAAATACCGGGAAGATGTGAAAGATGACGATGATGACGAACGCTGGAAGAATGAAGAGGTACGCCGACCATTGAATCCGGCGGCGCGCGGTGGTGCGTGCTCGCACTCTGTCCTGTCCTTGGGCTTGAGTCGCTCGAGCGGTGGATGTAGTTTCAGCCATACGCTTCAATTTGGATTATACCCGAAAGTCGGCGGTTTGACAATCCAACGATTGACAAGGTGCTGCAATCCTGCTAGAATCCGAAACGCGAGAGCAGAGTAACACGCAGATGACCGACAAGATACTTGTCACAGGCGCACATTTTTTTGCGCGGCACGGCGTCAGCGACGACGAGCAGCGCCTCGGCGGTCGGTACGTCGTGGACGTAGAATTGGAGCACGCTCTGTCGCGCGCCGCGACGAGCGACGACCTTGCGGACACGATCAGCTATGCCGATGTGTACGACACGGTGCGCGAGCTAGTCGAAGGTAAATCGTTTCGATTGATCGAGACGCTGGCGGAGCACATCGCGCAGACACTGCTCGCGCGGTATCCGGCGGAAAGCGTGATGGTGCGCGTGAAAAAGCAGCCGCCGCCGACGAATGGCATTATCGATTTTGCCGGCATGGAGATCACGCGTCGCCGTAAAGAAAAGTGAAACGCAGCACAGAGCGCGTATTGCGCGGTGCGTAACCTGGAAATCAAGTGAAAGAAAAAGGGAATCGCGGTTTCGTGATCGTCTACACCGGCGACGGCAAAGGCAAGACAACGGCGGCACTCGGCATGGCGATGCGCGCGCTCGGGCGCGGCTGGCGCGTGCTGATGGTACAGTTCATGAAGGGCACGTGGCACTATGCGGAACTAGACACCGCCAAGCGGCTGGCGCCAGATTTTGAAATCGTGCCGATGGGCAAGGGCTTTTACAGGATTCTGGACGATCGTTACACTGAGGAAGATCATCGTTCCGCCGCGCGTGCCGCGTTGCAATTCGCGCGCGCGAAGATGGAGTCGGGCGAGTACGATTTGCTCATCCTCGATGAGGTGAACAACGCGGTGAGCACGGGTTTGCTGCCGGTGGAGCAAGTGCTTCAGTTCATCGACGCCAAGCCGGCGGATTTCAACCTCGTGCTCACCGGGCGCGGCGCGCCGCAAGAGCTGATCGACCGCGCGGACCTGGTTACGGAAATGCGCGAGGTCAAGCATCCCTACCAGAAGGGTATCCTCGCGCAAAAGGGAATCGACTTTTGAAGGGAGGCACACATGGCAGACATGGTGGAATTGAAAGTAGGCGATGCCGCGCCTGATTTCCGCGCGCCGGGCGTCATCACCAAACCCGAAGTGCAGCGCGTCGAAATCCAACTGAGCGATTACCGCGGGCGCAAGAACGTCGTCCTGGCGTTCCATCCCTTTGCGTTTACGGCGACCTGAGACAAGCAGATACCTTCCTACGATGCGCAGAGCGCGGAGTTTGAGAAGGTGAATAGCCAGGTCCTGGCTATCAGCTGCGATCCGGTTCAATCGAAACAGGCATGGGGCAAATCGCTTGGTGGAATTACGTATCCGCTCGTTGCGGATTTCTGGCCGCACGGCGAGGTGTCGAGAAAGTATGGCGTCTTTAGCGAAAAACTGGGTCGCCCCGACCGCGCGATTTTCGTCGTGGACAAGCAGGGCATCCTGCGCTGGATCAAGCGGTATGAACCCGGTGTCCTGCCGGACAATGGCGAACTTGTCGCAGAACTACGGAAACTGGTGTAAGGCAGTCTCGCATTGAAGACCTTCACGCTTGAGGAAGCGAACGCGCTGGTTCCGCAGATCAACGAACTGTTGGACGAAATGACGAACCTGCGGAACCAGATCGTCTCGATGGGCAACGCGCTGCAGTCGGTCTTGCAGCACGCGGGAGGCAATGGCGGCAGCAAGACCGGCAGCGAGTACGTGCTGCTCCTGCAGCGGTTCAACGCATCGCTCGGTTTCGTTCAAGAACTCGGCTGCGAGTTGAAAGACCTGGATCAAGGGTTGATCGATTTCCCGTCGTACCGCGATGGTAAATTGATCTACCTCTGTTGGAAACGCGGCGAGCCGCGCGTCGAATTCTGGCATGACATCGAAGCCGGGTTCGCCGGGCGGCAGCCGCTGTAACGGCGAATGGCAGATGGCGGATGGCAAGTAGCCGGTGACTATCTGCCATTCGTCATTTGCTATCTGCTATGAATACGGTTTGGCTCGTTAACCTCGATAGTGTTCCTTACGCCGATGCGCTAGCGCTGCAACATCGCATTGTCGATGCGCGCAAGCGCGGCGCGCTGAACGATACGCTATTGCTCCTCGAACATCCCCCGGTCTTTACCCTCGGACGCAATGCGAAGGATGCGAACATCCTCGCTTCGCGCGAATATTTACAGCAGCTCGGCATCGACGTGTTTCGCGTCGAGCGCGGCGGCGACGTGACGTATCACGGACCCG
>JAMCRS010000102.1 GCA_023380675.1 Chloroflexota bacterium | reverse complement strand
GCGATCGGAGGGATGACGGACGCGCTGGGAGACACGGGGCACAGTCGTTTCTTGACTCCTGATATGGTCAAGCAGGAAAGCAACTTCGACCAGGGTCAGTTCGAGGGAATCGGCGCCGAAATAGGCTCACAAGACAGTCACATCGTCATCGTCATCACATTCGAAAACTCGCCCGCGCAGCGCGCCGGCCTGCACGCCGGCGACATCCTACTCAAAGTAGATGGAATGGACGTAACCGGCCTCACCCCGAGTGAAGTCGTCACTCACGTTCTCGGCCCTGCCGGCACTTACGTGACACTGACGATCGCCGATCCGTCCAAAGGGAGCGTCGCGCAAGACGTAACGATCGTCCGCGCCAAGATCGCTCTGGAGAATCTAACGTGGCAGCAGCTCCCCGGGACCACTATCGCCCACGTCAAGTTGGCCGCGTTCAGCAACGGTGTCACGGAAGAGCTCAAAAAGGACCTGAACGACATCAAGGCGCAGCACCTGACGGGCATCGTCCTCGATCTTCGTAACGACCCGGGCGGGTTATTGGACGAAGCGATAGGGGTTACGAGTCAGTTCCTCTCGAGCGGCAACGTGCTGGAAGAAAAGGACTCGCGCGGCCAGGTCGTCAAAGTAGGCGTCAAATCCGGCGGCGAAGCTCCGGACATCCCGCTGGTCGTTTTGGTCGATAACGGGACCGCCAGCGCGGCGGAGATCGTGGGCGGCGCGCTCCAGGACGCGCATCGGGCCAAACTGTACGGCGAAATCACCTTCGGCACCGGCACGGTGCTGAACCAGTACGGGCTCGCGGACGGATCGGCTCTCTTGTTGGCCACCGAGGAGTGGCTGACGCCAAACGGCCGGGTCATCTGGCACAAAGGAATCGCGCCGGACGTTCAGGTCGCGCTGCCCGCCGGCGTATCCCCGCTGGACCCCCTCGGCGAGCGGAGCATGACCTCGGCACAACTTCAAGCCAGCGGTGACGCACAACTGCTGCAGGCATTGGATTCGTTGATTCAATCGGCGCACAAACCTTGACGCGCCGTTCCACACGAACGACCGCTGTGCAGAAATTACATCGTCGACCGCAGACTCGGACCGCACCGTCGTCGACGCCATGATGCAAGCGCGGCCCACATCGTATCCGGGGAGTTCTCGCCGATGACCACACTGGATAACCGAATCGAACCGCCTCTGGCGGCCTCAGCAAGAGCTGGAGACCCCGACCGACTCTCAGTATCGGACATTGGGAAGCACGCCGCGCGCGAGCACCGGTCAGGCCAAACGCCGTGTCGCTAGACCGCTGGGCGATCGGGGTCGATCTGGCCGGCGCGAACGTTCAGGCCGCGCAAGTCGGCGCAGACGGGCAGATTCGCCGGCGGCTCGTGCGGCCGGCCGAAGTGAAAGAAGGTCCGTCCGCGATCAAGGCCGAGATCGTGGCCGCCGTTCGGGAGCTGGCAGCGGAGGTGGGCTCGCCGCCGGCCGGCGTTGGCGTTGGGGTGCCGGGCCAGGTCGACGCCGAAACCGGCGCCGTTGGCTTTGCGCCCAGACTCGCGTGGCGGGACGTGCCGCTGCAATCAGACTTGACGCAGCTTTTGGGCCTTGCCGTCACGGTCGTAAACGACATTCGCGCCGCGACCTGGGCGGAGTACGTATACGGCGCGGGCAAGGATTGCGACAACCTGATTTGTCTCTTCGTCGGCACGGGCATCGGGGGCGGCGTCGTCAACCACGGCCGCCTGCTCGAGGGATGCGGCAACGCGGCGGGGGAGTTCGGGCATATGACGATACAAGTGGACGGTCCGCTCTGCCGCTGCGGGAACCACGGCTGCCTAGAAGCGCTCGCCGGGGGCTGGGCGATCGCGCACCAGGCCCAACACGCCATAGAGGCGGACCCTGCGGCGGGCGCTACTTTGCTTGAGTTGAGCGGCGGACTCGTCGACGCCGTTACCGCGCGCGTTGTCGTCCGGGCGGCGCTCGCGGTCGATCCGCTCGCACGCACGTTGATGAACCGCGCGGCGCAAGCGCTCGTCGCCGGATCGGTCACGCTGGTGAATGCGTTCAACCCATGTCGCCTGATCCTGGGAGGCAGCGTGATCGAGGCGATGCCTGAATTGATCGACCAGATCGATCACGGCGTGCGCACACGCGCACTCGACGCGGCCAGCGCGTCGCTGCGCGTTTACCTCGCCCACCTGCGCGGGGACGCGACGGCCGTCGGCGCTGCAGACCTCGCGCTGCGCGGCGTTCAACCCGGTCACCCGGCAGGATCCGCTCCGTGATGGCGCGCCGCCGTGCGGCACAGCCGGACCGCGACGGCGCAACGCCTTACCCGCCTGGTTTTGCCCATTCTATCCCCAGGAGTCCGAAATGGCTTCACAGCGCATCACGACGCTGTTTCTCGATATCGGCGGTGTCTTGCTCACGAACGGCTGGGACCGGGCCGCGCGGCGGCGCGCGGCGCTGACGTTCGGGCTCGACCAGGACGAGATGGACGAACGTCATCACTTGACTTTCGATACCTACGAGGAAGGCAAGCTCACCCTGGCAGAATACTTGGACCGCGTCGTGTTCTATCAGCCGCGCCCATTCACGGTTGACGAGTTCAAATCATTCATGTACGCGCAATCCGAAGCGTATCCGGAAATGATCGACCTGGTGCGGCGACTCAAGGAGCGGCATCGGCTGAAGGTCGTCGTGGTGAGCAACGAGGGACGCGAGCTGACCGTTTACCGCGTCCGCAAATTCGAGCTGGGCAAGTTCGTCGACTTCTTCGTTTCTTCGAGTTTCGTTCATTTTCGAAAGCCAGACCAGGACATTTTTCGCATCGCGCTCGACATCGCGCAAGTCGATCCTTCCGAGGTGCTGTACATCGACGACCGGCCGATGTTCGTCGAAATAGCGCAGGGTCTGGGGATCAACGGCATTCGTCACACGGGATTGGAATCGACACGCGCCGCGTTGGCATCCGCAGGTCTCTCGGCCACCGGCTGACCGAAACCTACCGCGCGCTTGAGGGGCCTGTAGAGGATATCGAGAGTACCGGGTGGCGCGCTCGCCTCATCACACTATTGGCACCAACGCACTTGGCGTTTCCCCGTTTGCGCTAGCTCCTCTATCACGGCGCCTCTGGCATCGCCAGGTACGAGTGGGTTAAGGACCGATGTTGCGATCCCGGGGATCAATGGAATCTACGTTGGGATGCGGAATGGGCCTTCTACGCGCATGAAGACGCGTTCGCGGATTTCACTCGTTGAATTGATGAGGGCAGAACCACGACTTGAGACGAAGCTCCAGGTGTATCGCGCTCCTGGGGCTTGTTAGTTCGGCTAGATTCGACTGCGAGACTCAAGACGGCTCTCTGGTGGTTATACAACCAAACCTGGGTAGGTAAACAAACTTTAACGTGAAATCGCTTGACTGCCATACACGCAAGTGGTATACTTGTTGCCAAACTGATTGTTAGGAGTTTTTCTCGCGGTAGACTGGGAATTGCCGACGATTCAGTTAGCAAAAGAAAGTAATAATAACCACTAGTTGAATGAAGAGTGTAGTGAGTGCACTCACAGCAACTAGTTTTTTATTGCTACCTGGTCTGATAGAAATCTGAGGCACTCTAGGGAGACCCAGCTATGTCCTACCGCAGAATTGCTCTGATCCTCTTGTCTGGCCTAATCATCTGGTGTTTCTCGAAAATCTCCGGCGTCCCGAGTTCGAATGCCGCCGAAGGTGCCCGTGTCGCGATAGCGCCCATGCCCGCGCCTGATCGTCAACTCCTAACAGCCGTTATTCGCAAGTTGTATTTTCCTCTCATTACGAGGTACACCCCACCCGCTCCGCCTGCTCCGGGTGCGACCACAAGCCGCTACATCGTAACAGCCAGTCTCAACACGGTGTACACGGCCGGATGTAACCAAGGACAAGCAGGGGAAAGCGGTACGGTTATTCTCGATTTCGGCTATCCTTACTATTATGCCCCCACCAACGATTATGGGGCTGCATTGCTGCCGGCTGGGACCGTCTTTGTTGATAGCCTTGGTGCCGAGAACCTCGCTTGGGAGTTCATGAGTGGATGGCTAAACTGTGCGCCTGCCAACAATACCCTAGAAGTCGCCCTCGGATTGAATAATAGCTCGTTTGCCTGGCAGTTTACATCTGACCAGGCGACGGGCCACGGGGCGGATTGGGCCGCGGCTGTCGCGGATCTTGACAACACTGTACGCCAAAATGCCAATATGGCGGGCAGGATCTCTGTGGCCGGCGCCATGGACATCGAGTTTCCGTACAATACAGCGTCAATTACTCGGCATTGGGTCGATGGATTCACTCCGGGTTGGAGAACACCTTTCTACAATTTCGGCTCTTGTGATAGCTGTCCTTGGTTTCAGTACCCAACTTGGCAACCTAGCAATAGCTGGACAACTGAAGACATTTATTATGTCTCATCGAGAACGTCCAGCAATGGGACCTCGAACTTGGCCTTCCCGGAAATCTACAAGTCAGACGGCGAAAACGCCGACCAGTGGTATAGGGTAAGCCTGTACGGGATCAATGCACACTCTATTCCATTGTTCTTTCGAGGGGAACTGACCCAATATTACGCTTGCCAGGATAACAACAACTGGCAAAGCTGTGTCAATGCGGGCACCATTAACACACCTGAGCAAGGTTGGACACAGCTATGGCAAGCGCTTAATACCAACTGGCAAACGGCCATTGGCGGACCCTACGTATCGTCTGATATCAGGTGGGACCCGACGAAAGTGAGGTAACGCATGAACGCTAGTCCGATCTCCCGGAGACGGCAGATTGTCGGATTGTCACTGCTTGTCGCCACTTTCCTTTGCGCCACGGGGGTGACAACAATCCTTGCTGTCACGTCAGGCGCGGACTTGTTTGCAGTCGGGGCACCACAGCCAACCACACCCACCATCGCCGGTGAAACACTGTGTGCCAAGCTCATCAACCTCATCCCAAACGCACCGCCGGCGATGGCCCAGAATCAGCAGAAGCGATACCAGGCCTGTCTCGACGCTTACAATACTCGCCTGACCCCGCATCCTGTGTCTGCTCGCCAGCAAACATTCGAGGCTCCCCATACTCTCAACGCGCCAACTCTATACATTCCCCGGACCCCCGCCGGAGCGGGCGCGATTGTTGATAAATCTGGATGGCCGCTTGGTCCTCTTTACGTCATCGAGAATTCCTGGGTCTTTGAAGCGCAAGGCAAAAGGTACGAAGTCTTTGCCGGAGCGCGACGCGAAGAGGGACCTCCTCAACCTACAGACTCGATGCAAGGATTTATTTCCGTTTGGGTTTGGGATATGGCAAGCGGTAATCTCTTGAACGAAGGCAGTTATCTTGAGCTACCCGTAAAAAAGGGACCATTAAAGATAGTCAGCGGCCAGGGCCAGCAGCTTGTATTGCAGACAGATGACGGCACGAAATTCTATTTTGATTTACCAAAACGCAGTTTTATCGCTGCATTGGACACGCCTACGCCCGTAATCCCCCCAACGCAAGCGGCGTACCCATAATGAACAATGACACCTGCGAGGTCGAACGAGCTCGATGATAACTTTCTATCGGTGGGGAGCGAACACTAGATTATGGCGGTGCCATGCTGGTCGGAGTTGCAGAGCTTCAAAACACAGAAGAGTCACAATCGGAATCATGTATTCGAACTGCGGGTTGCTCAGCGTGGCGCCGTCCAACGCCTCTTCGGCGCGTGCCAAGCCGAGCGCCTCCAATTGCAGACAGGCAACCGTAAGCTTTGCTTCTATTCCGCCTGTCCTTCCGGCTCTGCCGGCGGCGCCGTGATGCGCGCCCAGCCAACCGCAAGACCGAGCACGACGATGCTCACCGCCGCACCGACGGCGTACGGAGAAACTGAACTCTGGAACTTGGCGACAAGGGCCGCCGCCGAGCCGGCCAACCACGCGATCAGCGCCCACGATCGGTTGAAACTCTTCAGCACGGCCGTGAGCAGCATCACCACAAGCGCCGGCGCGAACAATGCTGCGAACAGATCGAGAAAGAGCAATAGCTCCCGGTCAAAGCGCAGCGCGCCCAGGACGAACGCGAGCGCCGCAAGCACCGCCATCCCGACTCGGCCGTTGATCCGGAACATTCCTGAAATGGCCAGACTGCCGGAATGAAGACCGGAAAGCACCGGCGCGATGACGGCGAGCACGAGGAAGATGTTCCCGAGCGCGGCCGACTCACTGCGTGCCAGCACGTCGGCGATATTCCAGTCGCCCGCGGCCCGGTAGACCAATGCGCCGATGGCGAAAAACACAAGCGAGGGGAAGAACTGTGCCAATTCTGCCTTTACGACATCGGCGTCCTCGTCGAGGTCCCACGCAAAGTCTCCCACACGTACGGCGAACAGCAGTCCCCACGCGACAACGCTACCGACGCCTGCCAGGATTTCGTTGCTTCCAAAAGTTGTGACGGTATCCGGCGCCCAATGTGTTCCGACGGACGCCAATGCAAAGAGAGCAACACCGAGCGTCGAGATGGCGGTCAGCCAGACCAGGGCATTCCATCGGTCCAATCCGATCGCACCCAAGAGGAAGAGTCCGACCGCCAGGATCAGCGCGCCTACCCAACCCTGAACGTGAAACAGGTTGGCGACGCCGAAGCCAGCCAGCCCGACGTAGAAGCTCATCCAGCCCAACGCGCCGAGCGCGACCACAATGTTGAGCAGTCCGGATCCGAGATTCGGGCCGAACACGGCTGCGGCGCGCTCGGACGACGGCTCGCCGCGGCGACGGGAGACGACGGCTTGCGCCCCGGTCAGCGCCACGACCAGAAGCGTCCCGAGTGGGACGATCAGGAGTAGAGAGGCCAATGGAAGCTGCGAGGCCATTGCTCCGCCGACGGTTAAGGTGCCCGGACCGGTGGCGATTCCAAACCAGACGCCCGCCCGCTGGTACCAGCGAACGCTTCGCCCGGTCCTATTCATTCTGGAACGCCTTCAAAATCTCGCCCGTGTGCATGACCCAACCGAGCGAGGCGGCAATCGATTTGAGGGCCCAGCGGTGCATCTCCTCGCCGTCCATCGTGTCCACACCTTCTTCGGCGACGATCACGCGCAGGTCGCGGTTGGTGCTCTCGAACGCCGCACAAAACACACACGTATTCGTGTTCACGCCGCACAGGATGATCGTGTCGACGCCTTTGGACCTCAGCACGAATTCGAGGTCGGTGCCGAGATACGAACTGTAGCGCTTTTTCGTGTCGACGCGAATGTCGGCTGGATCCCAAAGCTCGGGCATGACCTGCGTGCCCGGCTTGCCGGCGAGGTTATGCTTGAGGATGCCCCGGCGCGTCTTGGTTGGATCGTCGTGAATCGCCTTCCAGAACGGGTTCGCCGCGATCTCGTCCGAATTCCGATAGGACGAGACGACGTGAATGACCGGCACACCCAATCCGCGGAGCTGCTGCAAAAAGGGCGCGGTATCGCGCACCACCCGCGCGGCGCGCTCAGGCGGCAGCGGGACTGTGGCCACGGTCGGGTCGAGGTGGCCGCGGTGCAGATCGACGCAAACCGCGGCCGTTTTCTTGGCGTCCAGTTTCATGATAATCCTCCGGCGGTCGGGCGCCGGGCGAAGCCGGCCAGCGCATTTTGCCGCACCGTCACACTCGCTCCGCACCGGCACTCGGGTGCCTACTTGAATGGAATGATCGGCAAGAGCAAGTACGACTGTCGACTCCCTCCGCCGTAGAGCGTTTGCACGTTGTCGAAGATCTCGCGCGGCCGGTCCTGAGGATTCGTATGGGTAAAAGGACCCGAACCGCGGAAGGGATTTACAAAGCTTCCGGGCTGGCGCGATTCGCCCGGCCGTTCAAAATCCTTGCCCTGGAGCGTCAGCGCGATCCGGCTTGCCGCCGGCAGAACGACCGAGGTCGGCCAGATCTCGACGTCGAGCTCGTAGACCTGTCCCATGACGAGAGGCTGGATATGGTCGTGCGTGTGATACGGGCGATAGCGAGTGGTCAGCTTGTCGTCGAGCTTGCGGTGCGATGCGCGCAGCCAACCCTGACCGATCGGAGTGTGCGGGTCGAGCGCGCCTTGGAAATCGATCTCTTTCCCGGCCGCGTCGAACGCGCGCAGGGTCGCAAAGACATCGGCATCCACGGTCGACGACGAAAGAAAGAGCTTGACCGCCACGGGACCGGTGATCTCGGTCTCCTGTGCGAGCGGGCCGGTCGTGAACGTCACTCCCTCACCCAACGCCTTGTACTCGACCCGGGAGTCTTGGGTAACTCGATCCCATTCCAGCGTCCGGCGCGACGGATCGAGATACAACTCGGTCCACCGCGTTCGCGCGATCGGCCATTCGTTCTCAAAGCGCTCCACGAACCGGTCGACGTGCCGGACCTGGAGTTGGACCGGCGGCCGCTTGTTCCAGCCGTTGTCGACCCCCTTGAGAAAATGATCGAAAAACTGTTTTTGGATCTCGCGCCCATAGTCCGTGTAAAAGTGCGTCCAATGTTCCAGACCGTGCGCTTCCAGCCATTTCTCTTTGGAGGCTGCGCGCACAAAGCCCTCGTAGTTTCCCCGGGGGTGCAGACCCTGACCGGCCCAGTTGGCCGCCGATAGAAGCGGCACGGTAATCCGCGACCAGTCCGGCGAACGCCCCTTGTGAAATTCGTCGTCCTCCGGGTGCGCGAGCACGCCGGCGTCGATGTCGGTCCGATTCCGTGCCAGTTCATCGGTCGTCAATGTTTCCGGCCCGGACACGAGCAGGCCGCTGTTGGGATCGACGTAGCCACGCTTGCCCAGACCGTGCTGCACGGTCTCGACTTGCTTGATGTACCAATTGTGCCAAAAGTCGGTCAGAATTCCCCCGTGCCGGAACATGTCCCGGTAGTAATCGGCCGCGCCTTCCCACGAACACATTGCCGCCAGGTGCGGCGGCTGCAGTGACGCGACGTGCCATTGGTTCATCGCATAGTACGAGATTCCAAGCAAGCCAACCTTGCCGGTGCTCCACGGCTGCGTGCCGGCCCATTCGATACAGTGGTAATAGTCCTTCGTTTCCCGCGGTGAAAAACAGTCGACGACGCCGGGCGAACGTCCGGCGCCGCGCGAATCGACTCGCACGCAAACGTAGCCGTGCGGCACCCACTTTTCCGTATCGACCACTTCCCAATTCTGGTACTTGTTGGTCGAGCCGGCCGTAATGTCCGGGTGCTCGGTCTCCATCACGCGCCATTGGTCCGGGTATCCGACCTGGAACGGGAGCCCCTTGCCGTACGGCCCGTAAGTCAGGATCACCGGATACTTGCCTTCCTTCACCGGGCGGTACACGTCTGCCCGCAGCACGATCCCATCGTCCATCGGAATGGGCACGTCCCAGTCGATCCGCATGTTGTCTGCAACGATGCTCTTTTCGCGCATTTCCTCGGTCATCTTGTCTCCACGCCGTTTTAGCTTTTCTTCAACCGCGCCAGCTGAGGCAGAGGCGTGCACGCCGGGCAAAGCAAGGCCGCCTCCCCCAAAACCTTGACAATGATCTTCGATCCGGCATCGTATACGATGGAACACGAAGCATCCGGGACCTGCTTTGAATAAAAGCGGTTCAACACGGAACAGTGGGTCGAGCCGAGCTCGTCGTCCCATCGCTGATGCAGGATGCGGGTCAGCTCGCTCGCACAGGTGTTGTCTTCCGCCGCGGTAAGCCGGCCGTACAGGTAGCTGACCAACATGCCGCCGCTGTTGAGCGCGCCGCAGCGGTCCCCGTAGCCGCCTCCGCCACCGCGAAATCCGGTCGAGACCCGGAGAACAGCCTCCGGCAATTCGACGCCGATCGCGAGCGCCGTAGCGCGCAGCACGGATTCCGAGCAGTGAAAGCCCTCGAGGCGGAAACGGTTGGCGCGCTCGCCGGCCCAGCTAGCCAGTTCGTCGAGCGTAACCTGGCTCAAGTCCGGCGGCACCATGGGCGGGAGCGCCTGAAATTCTTCGGGGCTGAGCACGCCGTTGGCCATGATCGGATGAACGTCCGGGTTATCGACACTAGTCATTCTATTCTCCTCAGGCCACACCAAGGTGCGACATGATACTCGTAATCGTAATAGGCATAACGGGCGGCGGAGTCAAGCCGAGCCGCACCAACGCTTCGCGTGTGATCTCTTCTGGAACCGCATCCGCCGGCAGCGACCGGGCCGCTTCCCGCGCGGCTGCGTCCACACGATCGACGTAATCGAGGCCCGCCTGGATCGCCAAGCGCACAGCGTCGCCGACGTAAGGCTGCTCGGCGTGCGCGCAGTAGAGCGTCGTCACGCGCGGCAGATCCAAAAGCCGGCGCATCGACGCTCGCGTCGCGGCGAGGTCGGCGTAAAGCGGCAGGCCGCCGACGGGCTGGACCGCGTCGGCTGTGATGAGCGCCTCGTCCTCTGGGCAGTAGAGGGAGATCGAGCCGGGGGAATGCCCGGGCGTATGGAGCACCTGGAGCGTTACGCCGCCCAGGTCGATGACATCGCCGTCCTGCAGAAGGCGCGTCACCTTGATCGCCGAGCCGGCCAGCTTGAAGAAATCGTAAATGG
>JAMCRS010000101.1 GCA_023380675.1 Chloroflexota bacterium | reverse complement strand
CGCTGAAGCAGAAGGAGAGTCTTTGCCGTTTTCATTTGCGAGACAGGCTGCTGGCCGACCTCGATGGAGCGACCATTACGCCCGGCCTTTGGCCGGGCTTTAGCGACGCTCCATCGCCCCGGCCCCTTGAAGCGCAAGGGGAAGTCTTTCGCCGTATTCATTTGCGAGACAGGCTGGGCGAAGATGTGGCGGACTTGCAATAGCCCTGCCCCGGCCATTCGACCGGTTGACCCGAGATACGGAATCCAGTATAGTGAATCTTCGACAGGAGTGATTATAGCATGTCCGTTTCGCCAGCGTCAATTACCGCAAGCCGCCGTGCGCGGTTCGCCCGCTTCATAACCGAGCACCGCGCGCACTTGGGGGATGCGGCGTTGAATATCCGCCGCGCGTTCGCGATCGTACTGCAGGCGCACAGGCCATCTGCGTTCGCGATGGCCGCCTGCACCGTGGTCGGCGCGCTGCTCCCCGCCGGCCAGGCGTGGGTCGGCAAGCTGATCGTCGATACGGTGGTGGCGGCGATGAACTCGAATTCGGGCGCACAGGCCGGGTTGATGGCCGCGCTTCCGCTGCTCGCAGCCGAATTCGTCCTGCTCGTTTCCCAGGCCGGGGTCAACCAGGCGCGCACGTTCGCGGAACACGTCCTGCATGCGCGGCTGAATCTGGACGTAAACACCCGCATCATTCGCAAAGCGCTCGACCTGGACCTGACCTATTTCGAAAACCCCGAGTATTACGACAAGCTGCAGAACGCGCGGCGTGAAGCGGACTGGCGCGGGCTTCAGATCGTCAACGGCGGCTTTTATCTCATCCAGAACGTGATCACGCTGGCGTCGTTTGGAGCGCTCCTCCTTCGATTCAGCCCCCTATTGGCGGTCGTACTCTTCGCGGCGACGATCCCGACCTTTATCGCGCAGAGCAAGTACGCCGAGCTGAATTTCAGGGTCCTGTCGTGGCGCGCGCCCGAAGCGCGGCGGCTCAGTTATCTCGAATACCTGCTCACGGATTACGACTCGGTCAAAGAGGTCCGGCTCTTTGGGCTGGGTGACCCGCTTTTGGCCCGGTATGCCAAGCTATTTTGGACGTTTCTCAAGCAGGATCAAGCCATCGCACAAAGGCGGAGCATCGCGTCTTTTGCCTGGGGTATGCTCGCGACCCTGTCTTATTACGTTTCGTACGCCTGGATCGTCTGGAGCGCGGTCGGAAACTTGATCACGCTTGGCGATATGACGCTCTATCTCGGCATTTTTCGCGGCAGCCAGAGCACCTTCGAAGCGATCTTCAACGGGTTGAGCGAGCTGTACGAGAACGCCTTGTTCATGAGCAACCTCTTTACCTTCCTCGACCTCAAGCCTCAGATGGTCCCGCCGGCTGCGCCGGTTCCCGTCCCGGTCGCCATTCGTCACGGAATCGAGTTGAGAGGCGTTTCGTTTAGATACGAAGGGCAGGAGGAGTGGGCGCTGCGTGACGTCAACTTGACGATCAATCCGGGCGAGACGATCGCGCTGGTAGGCCCGAACGGTGCCGGCAAGACGACGCTGATCAAGCTGCTGACCCGACTGTACGATCCGACGGAAGGACAGATTCTGCTGGACGGCGTCGACTTGCGCGAGTACGACCTGCGCGAGCTGCGACAGATGATTGGCGTGATCTTCCAGGACTATGTGCGATATCATCTGGCCGCCCGGGAGAACGTCGGGTTCGGCCAGATCGAGGCGCTGGACGACCGGCTGCGCATCGTTCGTGCGGCAGAAAAGAGCGGCGCGTCCCGCGTCATCGAGTCGCTGCCGCAGGGGTACGATACGACGCTCGGGCGCTGGTTCTCGGACGGCCGGGATCTTTCCGGGGGCGAGTGGCAGAAGATCGCGCTCGCACGCGCGTTCATGCGCGACTGCCGCGTCCTGGTGCTGGACGAGCCGACTGCCGCACTCGACGCCGAGAACGAACTGCAGGTGTTCGGGCAATTCCGCGAGTTGGCCGCCGGCAAAGTCGCCATCCTTATCAGCCACCGCTTTTCCACCGTGCGGATGGCGGACCGCATTTTCGTCGTCGAGCACGGGAGAATCAGCGAGGAGGGTACGCACGGAGCGCTACTTGCGCTCGGCGGAACGTACGCGCGGTTGTTCACGCTGCAAGCCGAGTCGTATCGGTAGCAAATGCCGCGCGTTGAAGCACCAGTCTCGAAAGAAAACTAATCGGCGGCTAGGCCCGATCAGAAACCCGCCTTCTTTGCCATTACGTTCGCCAGAACTCCTCCGATAAGAAACTCGTTTTCTGCGACAATACCTTCGCCAAGAACCCGTTTTCTGAGAGAAAACGGGTTGCGGGCGGTTGCATTGCGTGCCGCCTCAAAGCGTGCTAGAATTGCGTTGGCGGAGTCGTCGCGAGCGGCGAGTTGCCGTGACAGGTCATGGAGGCCGGCTTCACTCTTCGATTTCCACTCGAAGAGTGAAGCCGGCCTCTGATTTCTTGCGTCGGGCGTGTTTCGTCATTCACCACAAGGAGGATCACATGGAACACAAGCTGCCTGAACTGCCCTTTGCCAAGGATGCATTGGCGCCGCACATTTCCGCCGAAACGCTCGAGTACCACTACGGCAAGCACCATGCGGCCTACGTCGCGAACCTGAACAAGCTCATCCCGGGCACCGAGTTCGCCGAAATGCCGCTGGAAGAGATCGTCAAGAAAGCATCCGGCGGAATCTTCAACAACGCCGCTCAAGCCTGGAATCACACTTTCTACTGGAACTCGCTGTCGCCGACGGGCGGCGGGGAGCCGGGCGGAGCGCTGCGCGATGCGATCGTCAAGAGCTTTGGCTCTTTCGCGGAATTCAAGGACAAGTTTACGGCGACGGCCGTAGGGACGTTTGGGTCCGGCTGGGCATGGCTGATCAAGAACGCCGACGGCTCGCTCGCGGTCGAATCGACGAGCAATGCGGCGAACCCGCTCCACGACGGCAAGCACGCGCTCCTCACCTGCGACGTGTGGGAGCACGCCTATTACATCGACTATCGTAACGCGAGGCCCAAGTACGTCGAGGAGTTTTGGAAGATCGCCAACTGGAAATTCGCAGCGGGGAATCTCTAGGGCCAGCGGTCCAGGCCGACCTATTGGGAATCGGCGCGACGGCATGCCCGAGGGTCAACCGAGGCAGACGTCGACAAGGACATGCCGCCCGCGCCGAGTATCGGGCGGCCCGTATGAAACTGCTAGCTCAGCCCAACAACCGAGCGATGAACTCGGCGGCTAGCATTGCGCCGTTTGGGCCGGCACGTTGGAGCCGATCCAGCGCGGCGAGGTCGTTCAGTTGGCTCAGCCAATCCCCGCTCTGAAATTGCCGCTCGGGGATCTCCGCTCCGTTCATCTCGGCCCGAACAAAGCGGCCCATCACACCAGACTCGCGAAAACGGGGACGCGGTACGTAGGCGAGCGGGACTCCGGCTCGATAAGCCTCGGCAACTGTGCTGTAACCCAGCTTGCCGACGACGACGTCACTCGCGTTCATAAGGTTGGGGTGGTAAAACCTGGAACGGTGCGGAAGAAGCAGAACGTTTCCGCGCTTCAGCGCGCGTGAGCCAGTCCCGGGAATGACGAATTGGAGCCGCCGCTGCTCCTCTAGACGTGACA
Source organism: Chloroflexota bacterium (assembly GCA_023380675.1). Next base: position 6,358 of record JAMCRS010000101.1, on the reverse strand, counting down.
GGAAGTGGTATTCCCCGGGAATGCCGCCCATCGTTATCAAGGCCACGCGCGCGCGCCGGTCCAGCCCTAGTCGGGCGCGCGTCTCGCGGCGCGCCTCGTTCGGCTCCCGGCTCACCGGGCCGGTCGTCACATCGGAGCGCCAGTATTGGCAGACCGGCTCAGTCTGAACGTGATAGTCCGCTTGCCGAAATTCTTTCCGCATCCGCAGTGCGTAAACCGCCATCCGCGGCTCGGCACGCACATAACCCCGGTAAATCCAATCCCACGTAAAATTCTCGACGAGCACCGACGGAATGCCGGCCGACCTCGCCGCCGCAATTCCGAGCGGCGAAATATCGCACACGACGAGCCGGCAGCCGGCACGCGCGAGCCGGGCAGCGAGCTGCTCGATCAGGCGGCGGTCGAAGGGAATGTAACGCTTGAGTTTGGCGAGGGTCTGGCGAAGGTCTTCGCGGAGAGCAGATTGCTGCGCGAGGCCAACATCGGTAAGTAGCGAATGATAGGTGAACGACCCGACGACCGAGTCGGAAAAGAACCACTCGGGCACCCGGGTGTAGATGTCGAACTGCAGCGCCGGATCGACGCGATGGAGCGCCGCCATGACGGCCGACGCACGCGCGGCGTGGCCGAACCCGTGAGGGGAAACGAAATAGGCGATGCGCGCGGGTGCGGACAAGCGCATCTAACTCTGCTGTTCGCCCAGGAGCAGCCGGTAGAGAGTGCGGGTGGCCAGAAGATCGGCCGTGATCGCGCCCAGCAATCGGCCGTCGTCCGAAAGTACGGGGAGCGCCGAAATCTCGTGCTGCTCCAACTTGAGCACAACATCGAGAATACTGTCCGCCGACCGGCAACTAATGATCTCGCGGCTCATGATCGCGTCGACCTTGACGCCGTCCAATTGCCCGTGTGACGCCGCCTGCGTGATATCCCAGTCGGTGACGATGCCCACTGCGTGACCGTCCGGCGCAACCACCGACAGAATGTCCGTGTTGTTTTCGACGAGCGTCTGAGCGGCCGCCTGGACTGTGCAGCCGATCGCAATGGTCGCCATTTCGACCATCACCTCCGACGCCACTCGGTGACTCTCCCGGTGAACGATGCGGTTGATGCTGATCCGTTCCGCGACCTGGCAAGGGAGTGCATCGTCCACGGCAATGAGTCCGTCGATCAACTGGACCATATTCAGGCGGATGACCTCGTCGCGCTTGCGCTCGGCGGCGGCGCGGCGCTGCTCGGCGAGCGCCGCCAATTGCTCGGCGTGATCGGCCAGCCACTTGTCCACCGCCGCGCGATTACCGAGGAACTCCTCCGGGATGCGCAGCTCCTGAGGAGTCGGAATCAATCGCTCGTGCGCTGCGAAGATGACGCCGCCCGAGTTGACCAGAAAATCGGTCGCGATCAGGATCCCGCGATCCTGGTAGACGCGGCGTTCCATGCGGCGCCGCGCCGCCCGGCGGCGTGGATCGGGCGAATAGCTGTTGGCGCCCTCGACAATCATCGACCACCGCCCCATGTTCGCGACAGTGATGGAGGGGTGAGAAGCCTCGTCCACGTCCAGGTAATTCGCTTGCGGCGCGGCCGGCACCAGGCAAAATGCCGATTCTCGCAGCAGGTCGTCGCGCGCGCTGGAGAACTTTAGCGCGGCGCCGTCGGCGGGCTCGTCGGGGTGCGCGAGGAAATAGGGCTTGGTCACGATCATATTCATGCCGCGCAGGGCAAGCAGCAAGCCCACGTCCAGCCCGCTTGCGCTGTACAAATAGCCGGAGGCGTCGCTGATGCCGACGACCTTGGGGCCTCCTCCGGCGCGTTTGGCCATCTCCAAAACGATCCGGGCCACGTTGGCGCCAACCGCCCCGAACCCTTGCACGATCAGGGTGACCTTGTCCCACGGCGGGATTTCAAGGTTGCGGAACTGAGGGAGAACGTGCAGACGCTCGGCCTCGCGATGCAGGGTCTCGAGCGCGATCACGACGCCGCCGGCAGCGGCGCCGAGCTGGTCGATCCGATTGCCCCCCATGTCGACCGGCTTGGAGAGCGCGGCGTCGAGCCCGTTCTCGACCGCGACGGTCTTCATGTCCTGATCGTCGGTGCCGACATCGGGGCCGGGGTTGTAGAGGCGAACATAGCGTTTGAGAAGATGTGCAAAACCGCGGACGGTCTCAAGATGTTCAGCCGGGGAGAGAGTCGTGCTGGCGACGATGCCGGACTTGGCCCCGCCGAATGGAAGGTCGGCCGCGGCGTTCTTCATCGTCATGCCGCGTGCGAGGTTGTGGATCTGCGCGGGTGTAATATCCGGCGAGAGCCGGATCCCGCCCATTGCCGGCAGGCCCATCGAAACGTTGTCGACGATCAAAAAGCCGCCGACCTCACGCGGAGTCTGCTCGTCCCACATGCAGACCACCAGACGCGGCCCCAGATTGTCGGCCTCGATTCCGAGCCGATGGAGCAGTTCCACGTCTTGCGATGTGAACTCCATGAAGACGAGACCCTTGTCTTCGATTCGACGGTTTTGCCAGACATTCTCGGGAAGCTGCTCGTGCAGCAGATCGCTCATTCGTTTGGGAATCATGCGGCCTCCTCGTCGGTGCAGGGCAAAAACGACACGACCGGGTTCAGTATATCACAAAAGGTTGGGCAGAACCAAAAGTCGATTGTGCTTGCCAGCCAGAACCTCGACGACGGTGTGCGTACCAACGGCATCGGAGCGGAGGTTCGGAGTATCGACGCGCGTGGATTTGCCGTATAATTGGTTCCAACGGGGCTGTAACTTGGCTTGGCCGCGCGCGGCCGTCGGGACGCTCAGGTCGGAGGACGACTTTGATCAGCAGAGAAGACTACGACATTTTGCGAGAGCTCGAAGAATCCCTGTGGCGTTCTGAGACTCGATTCAATCGGGAATACATGAACCGAATGTCGCTGCGGTTTCGCCGGCTGACGGGTACCGACTCATTATCGTCTGCGTCAAGTCGAATCAGCTCGAGCCGGTCTTAGCCCTGCTCGCCCAAAAGGCAGGTCAGGCGGACGTGCTCTTGTTCCAGAACAATTGGTGGGGCGACGAGAAGATCAAACAATACCTGCCGCCGGACCGATATCTCTTTGGATTCTCGCGCGTGGTCGGCGGGTGGAAGACTGACAACGTCGTCGAGTGCATGATCTCGAATTCGCCCGGCATGGCAACGATGCTTGGCGAGAGGGACGGGACGGTTTCGACGAAAGTATTACACACAACATGGACGAGGTCTCGGCTCAGTACTACGACGTGATAAACGAGGTAAGAGGCTGGGAGTAGAAATGCCTTGCCTGGAAGGATTCGAGGAAGTACTACCGCCAGTACTCAAAGGATTCTTGACCAGACGCGGGTGGTCGGAGGACTTACTCGTCGCAAATGATCCTGGATGTTGGAGACACGATATGCCGTTCGCGCATGCCGAAGATGGCGCACGTCTATATTTTGAAGAGAGCGGCGCCGGGGAACCTCTGCTTTTGATCGCCGGCCGAAACAACGATCATCACGTCTGGAACCTGGTTCGGGGCGATTTTTCCAAGCGTTATCGGGTCATCGTATACGACGCGCGGGGGACCGGGCAAAGCGACAAGCCCGAACAGCCGGCCTATACCACACGCGGTTTCGCGAGGGATGCGGTCGCGATCTTGGACCATTTGGGTCTGCCGCGCGCCCACGTCTACGGGATTTCGATGGGGGGTGCGATAGGCCAATGGGTAGGCATCGACCACGGCGACCGGGTCGGTGCGCTCGTTCTGGCGTGCAGCTCTCCCGGCGTCACGCACGGCGTTCGCCGGTCTGAGGAGGTACACGCTCTCATCGCGCAGGCCGATCCGGCCAAGGTGATGGACCTATTCTTCGCGCACAAACGCGCGCTGCCGAAATTCTATCTTAGCATGCGCGAGTCGGCAAAGAACCCGATGCCCAAATACGCCGAGCGGCTGCACGGCGATGCCAGCGAAAAGCACAACACCTGGGATCATTTACCCACGATCAAGAGGCCGACACTCGTCATACACGGGAGCGACGACGAAGTAGTCCCATTAGAGAACGCCAATTTGCTCGCGAAGCGGATACCGGGAGCGGAACTCTACGTGGTGAGGGGAGGCCGGCACATGTTCTTTATCGAGTTCCGCGGCGAAGTGGACCGGGTGGTGAGCAAGTTTCTCGCACGGCATCCGCTTGGCGGCTGAGGGCCGTGTGGGGATCGTTGCGACGTGAGAGACCATGGATAGAAAGCTTATCGCGCGGTACGTCATCCGTGAGACTATGGGGATCGTCGTCATGGGTGTGGCTCTGTTCTGGTCAGCCGGGCGGATTGATTGGTGGCCTGCCTGGGCATCTCTAGCCGTGATGCTGGCATGGATAATCGCGACGGCCGTCGTTATTCTCCGCTTCAACCCAAATTTGCTGGGCGAGCGCCTGGGACCGCGCAAAGGGGCCAAGCCTTGGGACATGGCCATCATGAGCATCCTCGGCCTTGTGCAGCTAGCGCGGTATATTGTTGCCGGACTTGATCAGCGTTACGGCTGGACCGGCGACTTGCCTCTGATTGCGCAGATTACTGCACTGACGATATGTGTCCTGGGCTATGCCCTGGTCGTCTGGGCGACAGCCTCCAACGCGTTTTTCTCGCAGATCGTTCGCATCCAGCCCGAGCGGGGCCACACGGTCGTAAACGGTGGCCCGTACCACTACGTGCGCCATCCGGCTTACGTCGGGGCGATCCTGTATGAATTGGCCGTGCCGGTCCTGCTCGCTTCCTGGTGGGCGCTGGTCGTCAGCGGTTTGAATGCAGTACTGCTCATTCTCCGCACGACACTCGAAGACCGCACCCTTCAAGCCGAGCTGACTGGCTATGTCGCTTATGCTCGTCAGGTGCGCTTTCGCTTGTTGCCAGGCATATGGTAACCTAGAGTCCAACCTATAATGAACTGGCGTCCTCACGGACGCGAAACGCGCAATGCCGCAATTCTTCCTCAGCATGAGCGAGCCGGTCAAACAGCCTATGCCCGAATATGCTGAGTGGCTGCTCGGCGATGCGAGTGGGAAGCATCAAGTAGAAAGGGGGTCCTGGCCGCAAAGCAAGTCATGCGCAACGACCTCTTGATCGGATTACACTTGGCATTGGATATGGTGCGCGATTGTTGTGTCCTGGGAATGCTCCTGCGAGACCGTGCCGCCGGAACGACACATCACCGGACCGGCGGCGCTTTCAACGACGTTGTCGCCCAATTGGATAGGGCACGCCAGCCGTATACACCCTCGGGCATCCTCGATACTATCGAGCAATGCAGCGTCGCGTTCGATCATTTGGCAGCCGAATGGTCGAAGGACTATGTGCCGCGACGACAGCCTTTGTTGGCGTGGATCGGTTTTGCCCGGCGGATGATGCGCCAGTCCACCGCGCCGTAAGAGCTGCCCTGCCTGATCGGACATAAACAAGTGTTTTTGTAGATCATACCAGGGTTTGCTTGCCTTCCCGTTAGCGGCAGCCATCTCTTTCCAAAGGGGGGAAGGATGAATAACCGAAACCTCGTCGCAATTGGCGGCGCTGTTGTGGGGGCGCTCGTCACCGTTTGTGTAGCATGCCTGGTAATGCTTGTTCTCATTGCGTCATTCTCCCTTCGTGGCACGTCCTCGACGACAGACCAACTTGATGCAAACACTTTTGCAACGTTATTCGGAAATGCGCCCACCGCAACGAACGCGCGACTTACGAGTGTAACCCCTAGCGGCACGGCCACCCTGTCAAAACCTTCGACCGGCAAGCCCACCCTCTCAAGACCCACAGCCGGCACAGGGCTCGAACGAACTGTAGCTGTAACGCGTCTCGGGCCTGATTGGCGGCAAGCCCGTGAGGAGGGCCGCACATCCGGTTTCGACGCCGGTCAAGTACACTGTGTCAAGTTAAAAAAAACCGCAGCGCCACTTTGCGGCGAACTGCGGGAATGCAAGTCCCCTTTACAAATCCTGGGGACACCTATGCGCCTGGAGGGGCTCGAACCCCCAACACTCAGTTCCGAAGACTGATGCTCTATCCAATTGAGCTACAGGCGCATCACTGGTCGCAGTCTAATGCGAAACGGCTCCGATGTCAAGCAACGGGAGCGCAAACGCACGGCTTGTGCAGAGTCGACTCGCACGTATGAAAGTGCTTGTCAAGAGGGAGCTCACGAGACAAAACTCCTCCACGCCTTCGTCGAATGGGCTCGCAGCGCACGCGACGGAAGCTTCGCCGATCGAGCGGTATTTGCTTGTTGCCGTCTTGCCTTGTTGCCGCCTAGACTACCGATTTGCGGAATGGAACTCGGCGCGTTTCGGACTGCGTCGCGAGATTGTTGCGCTGTTAGG
>JAMCRS010000100.1 GCA_023380675.1 Chloroflexota bacterium | reverse complement strand
GCCGCCCCAGCCGCACGCGTTCACGAATCCTTCGACGCCCGGCGCGTAGCCGAGAATCGGATAGTCATCCGGCGTGAGCGCCCGCAGGCCGGCCCAACCGCGCATGACGCGAGCGCCGGCGAGAATCGGCGCACGGTGCAGCGCGTGTGCCGTCATCTTTTCCAGATAATCCCAGTCGAGCTGCGGCTCAAAGGTCGTGCTCTCTTCGATCCCCATTCCCGTCAGAACCCCTTTGCCCTCCTTGCGAAAGTACCATTCCACGGATAGATCCATGACGAACGGCGTCTCGTCCGGTATGGCGTCGAATTGATCAGTAATGAACACACTGCGCTTGTAGTTCTTGATCGGGAGATGGAGTCCGACCCAGGATGCAACCTGCGCGGCGCGCGCCCCCGCCGCGTTCACGACCAGGGGCGTCGCAATCAAGCCCTGGCTGGTCTGCACGCCGGTCACACGGCCGTGTTCCAGCACGATGCCCGTCGCCTCGACCTTTTCGCAGATCTCGGCGCCGAGCTGCCGGGCGCGCTGGGTATACGCCTGCATGACCATGTGCGGATCGATCACGCCGTCCTTCCAGCAGATCGAGCCGAACTCGACGTCGTCTACGCGCAGGGCCGGCACGAGCCGAGCGATCTCCTGCGGCGACAGGACCTCGACCGGCACGCCGAGCTTGCGTTGGATCTCGACCTGAGACCTCAGATCGGCCGCGATCTCCCGCGTGGCGAGGTTCAAATAGCCTATCGGCTTGTAGCCGATGTCGGTTTCGAGGTTGTGCCGGAAATGACGGTACTCTTCGAACGATTCCAGCGACATGCGGACCGTCATCTCGCGGGACATTTGAAGCACCAACATGCCGGCGCTACGACCCGACGAACCGCTGCCGATCATGTCCGCTTCGACGAGCTGGACGTCGCGGATTCCGCGCTGGGTCAGATGGTAAGCGATGCTGGTCCCGATGATGCCTCCGCCGATGATGACCACGGATGTCTTTGGGTTCATTTTGATCTCCTCGTCATATACGTTTCGTTGCCGTGAATCGATTCGACCCTCCGGACGGATGAGGACAGCGGCGAGGCGTTGCGATTCATCCGTGAGTGCGATCAGACTACCGAGGGGCGCCCGCACCGGCGCGGCACGCAACTGACCGGCCGACGCGTTCGGACGACGCACAGGAAACGTTAATATTAAAATGGCGCAGGTGTGTTCCCTGCGCCATTTTACCGGGTGGTATTACTTGTCCTTCGCGATCGGCGTTAGCGCCGCCTGCGCTGCCGCCAGCCTCGCGACCGGCACTCGGAACGGCGAACAGCTCACATAATTCAAGCCGATCCGATGACAAAAATCGATCGAAGACGGATCGCCGCCATGCTCGCCGCAAATCCCGACCTTGAGGTCCGGCTTGGTCGACCGGCCGGCCTGGACCGCGATCCGCATCAACTGGCCGACTCCCATTTGGTCGAGCGCCTGGAATGGATTCTCGGGCAGGATCTTGTCCTCGACATACTTGAGCAAGAACTTGCCCTCCGCGTCGTCACGCGAGTAGCCGAACGTCGTCTGGGTCAGATCGTTCGTGCCGAAGGAGAAGAACTGCGCATATTCGGCGATCTCCTTTGCGGTCAACGCGCCGCGCGGCACCTCGATCATCGTGCCGAACTTGTATTCGAGCTCGACTCCCTGCTCGGCCAGCACCTTCTTGGCTTCCGCTTCCAGGATCTCGCGCTGGTTCTTGAGCTCGTTCACGTGCCCGACCAGAGGAATCATGATCTCAGGATGCACGTTCACGCCGCGTTTCTTCAACGTGCACGCCGCTTCGAGGATGGCGCGCGTCTGCATCACGGTGATCTGCGGCATCGTGATGCCCAGGCGGCAGCCACGCAATCCGAGCATCGGGTTCGCTTCCTTCATGCCCGCGACCGCCTTGAGCATGTCTTCGGTCTCGCTGAACTGCGCCTGCTCGGTCGTCGAATTGACGCCCTCTTTCTTCATGTACTCGATCCGGACGCGCAATTCGGTGGCCTTGACCAGCAGCTCTTCGTACGACGGAAGGAATTCGTGCAGCGGCGGATCGATCAGGCGAATGACCGTCGGAAGCTCCTCCATCGCCTCAAAGATGCCGATGAAATCGCTTCGCTGCACCGGCAGCAGCTGGTCGAGGTATTTTTGGCGCTCCGCGTCGTTCTTGGCCAGGATCATCTTCTGAACGATGGGGAGCCGCTCGGTTTCAAAGAACATGTGCTCGGTGCGGCAAAGGCCGATGCCCTGCGCGCCAAACCGGCGCGCCATGCGCGCGTCGCGCGGATAGTCCGCGTTGGCCCAGACCTGCAAGCCCAACTGCGGCGCATTTTCCATCCCCTTGCGCGATTTCTCGAGCCGGATCTCGTCCGCCCAGCCGAGAAGCGTTTTCAAGTCCTCTTCCTTGTCGAAATCCGGAAGGATCGTGTGAATCTGGCCGGCGTAAACCTCGCCGGTCCCGCCGTCGATCGAGATATACTCGTTTTCTTTGATGGTCCGGCCGTTGACGGCGAACACCTTGTGCTCCTCGTCCACCCGGATGCCTTCGCAGCCGGCCACGCACGGCAGTCCCGCACCGCGCGCGACGACGGCGGCGTGCGACGTCGCCCCGCCGTGCTGGGTCAGGATACCCTTGGAAGCATACATGCCGTGCACGTCTTCGGGCGAAGTCTCGTAGCGCACGAGCACGACGTTCTTGCCCTCTTTTCCGAGGCGTTCGGCCGTATCGGGGTCGAAGATCGCGAGACCGGTCGCCGCGCCTGGCGAGGCGTTCAAGCCGGTCGCAAGCAGGTCGCCTTTGAGTTTCGCTTCCGCCTTGGCGCTCCCGTCGAACTGCGGCATCAAGAGCTGCACGACCTGGTTCGGCTCGACGCGCTGGACCGCCTCTTGCTTCGAGATCAGTTTCTCGCGGACCATGTCGACCGCGACTTTGACCGCCGCGCGCGCCGTCCGCTTGCCGGTGCGCGTCTGCAGCATGTACAGCTTGCCGCGCTCGACGGTGAATTCGAGGTCCTGCATCTCCCGGTAGTGCTTTTCCATGCGCCGGGCGATGGTACGGAACTCCTCATAGACCTTTTGGTTCTTTTGCTTTAGCTCGGCGATCTTCATCGGCGTTCGAATGCCGGCGACGACGTCTTCTCCCTGCGCATTGGTGAGGTATTCGCCGAAGAGCTCGTTTTCGCCGTTGCCGGGATCGCGCGTGAACGCGACGCCGGTGCCGGAGTCGTCGCCCATGTTGCCATACACCATGGTCACCACGTTGACTGCAGTGCCGAGGTTGTCCGGAATCTTGTTGATGCGGCGATAGTCGACCGCGCGCTTGCCCATCCACGACCCGAACACGGCGCCGATCGCCAGCTCGAGCTGCTTGTTCGGATCTTCGGGAAATGCTTCGCCGATCTCCTTTTTGTACAGCTCTTTGTAGGCGGCGACAACCTCTTTCAACGCATTCGCGTCCAGATCGGTGTCCAGCTTCGCGTGGTGCTTTTCCTTGACGCCGTCGAAAATGGCATCGAATTTCTTCGCCTCGATGCCCATGACGATCCGGCCGAACATCTGGATGAAGCGGCGGTAGGCGTCCTGGGCAAAACGCGGGTTGCCGGTCAGCGCTTCAATCCCTTTGAGCGTCTCGGCGTTCAAGCCCAGATTGAGAACGGTGTCCATCATACCCGGCATAGAGAACTTGGCACCCGACCGGACGGAGACCAATAGAGGATTGTCCGGATCGCCAAAGGACTTGCCGCTCTGTCTCTCTACCTTTTTCATCGCGGCGAGCGTCTGCTCCCACATTCCCTTTGGGAATTTCTTGCCGGCGGCCTGATAGGCGTTGCACGCCTCGGTCGTGATCGTAAAGCCGGGAGGCACCGGCAGATTGGCCCCGGTCATTTCGGCGAGCCCGGCCCCTTTCCCGCCGAGCAGATCGCGCATGTCCTTATTGCCTTCTTCAAATGAGTACACCCATTTTTTCAAGAGTGTCTTGCGTGCCGTCGTCTTCGCGGCAGGTTTCTTTGCCTTTGTCTTGGTAGGCATCGTGACGTCCTCCTTAAGTATCCGAATTATGCCTTTGATTGCGCTGGATTGGACCTCGTCGTCTGTCCAACCAATCAGGGACATTCCAATCGATCGTTCAGCTCGCCAGTCGTTCGGTCAAAACGCTCTCGATCTGGGCGATCGGGACGCGGTCTTGCTCCATCGTGTCGCGGTCGCGAACGGTCACTTTGCCGTCGTACTTGTCGTCGTCCGGCAGCGCGGATTGGTGGTCGACGGTTACGCAAAAGAGCGTGCCGACTTCGTCCTGGCGCCGGTAGAGCCGGCCGATCGACGCCGTGTCGTCGTACACGGTCATCATGCGCGGGCGCAGCCGCGCGGCGATCTCACGGGCCAGGGCGACGATCTCCGGTCGGTTGCGGGCGAGCGGCAGCACTGCAACCTTGATCGGCGCCAACTCCTTCGGCAGCTTGAGGACGACCCGCTTGTCGCCCCGCACTTCTTCGTCGACATACGCGTCGAAGAGGAGCGCCAGCAGGCAGCGGTCCACCCCCATGGAGGGCTCAATGACGTACGGGAGATAATGTTCCTTGGTCTCGTCGTCAAAGTATTCGAGGCTTTTGCCGCTCGTCTCGCCGTGGCGCTTGAGATCGAAATCCGTTCGGCTCGCGATCCCCTCGACTTCGCTCCATCCCATCGGGAAATTGTATTCGATCTCAAAGGTTCCTTTGGAGTAGTGCGCCAAGTCCTCCTTGGGAAGAGCGCGGACGCGGATATTCTCGCTGCGAATCCCCAGGGAATGGGTCCACCACTCCATGCGAATGTCGCGCCACTTGACATGCCATTCGTCTTCCGTTCCCGGCTTGACGAAATACTCGATCTCCATCTGCTCGAATTCGCGGTCGCGGAAGATAAAGTTGCCCGTAACGATCTCGTTCCGGAACGCGCGGCCGATCTGGCCGATCCCGAAAGGGATTTTTCTTCGCATCGTCTGCTGGACGTTCAAAAAGTTGACAAAGATCCCCTGAGCTGTTTCCGGCCGCAAATAGGCGATCGATGCGTCGTCTTCGACCGGGCCGACGTAGGTCTTGAACAACAGGTTGAATTGGCGCGGCTCCGTCAGCGTGCCCTTGTTCCCGCAATTCGGGCACGCGTCCCCCTTGACGTGATCGGCGCGAAACCGATGGTGGCAATTCCGGCATTCCACGAGCGGATCAGAAAAGGTCTCGACGTGTCCGCTCGCGCGCCAGACGGTGGGGTTCATGATGACGGTCGCGTCGACTCCGACCAGGTCCTCGCGGTCCTGGACCATCTGCTTCCACCAGGCGCGCTTTATATTATTCTTGAGCTCGACCCCCAGCGGGCCATAGTCCCAGAACCCGCCGATGCCGCCGTAGATCTCCGACGACTGAAATACAAAACCCCTTCGTTTGCACAACGATACGAGCGTGTCCATGTCTGGCATAAGGTTTACCTTGGAGGAGCGGTTGTGACGTTCTCGGATCCGGGCTGGGTTGCGAGCGCGACGGCCGGCTGTCTCAGAGTCCGGATAAAGTCGACGCTCTTTAGATTCCGCTCGAGGTGGTGCGCGATGTGGCGCTGCAGCACCGCCTCCACCTGCGCGTGCGCATCTGCGTTCAAGTGCAGCGAGCGCACCGTTTCCCATTCTCGCGTTTGGAGGTACCGCAGCACCTTGAGCGTGCTGAGCGAGATCGCCTGTACGTCCCCTTGCGCCGTCTGCACGCCGTGCTCCGCTTGAACGCATTTGGCGTCGAGAATTCCGCCGGCTTCGGCGCTGAAATAGTTTACGACCGGCTCGATCGGCTCGCCGCAATTGACACACGTAAAAAGCTGAGGGCGATAGCCGACGTGCTGCAGCAATCGCAGCTCAAAGTAGCGAGCGAGCAGAGCCGGGTCGGTGGCGTCATCCCCCAGCCATCCGAGCGCGTGGAGCAGAAGATCGAATACCGGACGGTAGTCGCCGCGCGACAACGCGTCCCCCTCCTCAGAAAACTGGTCGACCAGCTCCGCCATATAGTACGCGATCCCGAGGCGTTCGAGATTCTCGCGCAGCGGCAGAAACGCGTCGAGCGTGTCCGCCTGTGTGACGATGTCGAGGTGGCGCCCCCGGGCGATCAGCATCGCCGCATGCGTAAAGAGCTCGACGTGACCGCTCTTGCGGCTCGACGGCTTGCGCGCCCCTTTGGCGATCGCGCGCACCTTGCCGAGATCGGGCGTAAAAAGGGTGAGCAAGCGGTCCGCCTCGCCGAAGTCGGTGCGCTTCAACACGATGGCCTGGACTCGATAAAGCCGATCGCGCGCTATGCTCAAAGTTAAGATTCCTCGGCGTGCTGCCGCGTAATGCTCGCTCAAGCTTGAATCCGGGTTTCTCCACACTCTCCGTCCCAGCTGGGTCGCGTTGCGGCGAACGCGCTCGCTCAGGACGTCTCGTCGCCGCCATCGAGCAGGGCTAGCCGCCCCTCACCGTGTTGTATTTGTACGGACGTTCCCAATTCTTTTTCATTTTGTCCTGGAACATCGCTTCGGCATCCAGGTCAAGCGCGGACATCAGGTGCAGGATCCGGATCACGGCGTCGGTCAGCTCTTCGCCGACGTGATCCATCGGTTCGCCTTTTTTGTAGGCGTCCGTCGCTTCCGAGACTTCGGTATGGATCAGGGCGAGCATCTCCCAAATTCGCGCCGGGTCCGAGGAAAAACCCTTACCGTCTGCCAACGCCCGAACCTCGCGCATCTTTTGATTGAGCCCGTCCGTCTCGGTCATTCGATTCCCCCCATTCCCACTATTATACCACAACGTTCCCAGTCCCGAAAAATAACGGTTTGCGCCCCACAACGCGTGAGGCCGGTTGAGGGCGACGAGGCCTGGCCACACCCCCGCAATCGGAATGGCGCCGCGATAGGGACTCGGCGGGGATCAATCGCCGTAATTCGAGCGATCGATGGACAATTGGGTGATCTGTCCCACGGCGATCTCGACCGTGCAATTGTTCGCTTTGGAGCACGAAAAACTCCAGTTCTGATTTCTGGCCACCGAAAAGTTGTGGGTCCCCGGGGAGAGATAGACGCTTAGCTTGCCTCCACCCATCGGAATGGCATAGTTCTTGGCGTCGATTCCGAAGTTGATATCGTATTGGCCGATATTGTTCGTGACCAGCAGTCCGCCCATGCCGGCAGGAATAGCAGGGCCCGGGGTGGCTGTCAGGGTCGGGGTGGGAGGTACGACGGTATCCATCGGCTGGAGGGTTGCGGTGGGCGGAACTGGGGTGGCCGTCGGTTCCACGGTATTCGTCGGCATGGGTGTGGCTGTTGGCGGACTCTGGGTGGACGTGGGGGGCGGCGAGGTTGGACTCTCGGCCGGCGCGAATTTGGGAGATGCTCGCCC
>JAMCRS010000099.1 GCA_023380675.1 Chloroflexota bacterium | reverse complement strand
CGGCGCCCGTCGCCCGCGCGCGCAGCGAGGCCGAAGAGGCGTTTGGAGACGGCTCCATATATCTAGAAAAGATAGTCGAGAATGCCCGGCACGTCGAGGTGCAGATACTGGCCGACGCACGCGGCAACGTCATCCACCTCGGCGAACGCGAGTGCTCGATCCAGCGGCGCCATCAGAAACTGGTCGAGGAGTCGCCTTCGGTCGGATTGGACGACAAGCTGCGCGAAAAGATTTGCAAAGCGGCCATTTCGGCCGCCAAAGCCGCGAACTATGTCAACGCCGGCACGGTCGAGTTTCTGTTGGACAAAGAGCGCAATTTCTATTTTCTGGAAATGAACACTCGGCTCCAGGTCGAGCACCCCGTGACCGAATTGGTGACCGGCGTCGATATCGTCAAGGAGCAGATCCGGATCGCTTCGGGACGTCCGCTCGGCTTTAAGCAGAAGGATGTCGAGCAGCGCGGTTGGGCGATGGAGTGCCGCATCACCGCCGAAGACCCGTACAATGAATTTCTCCCCTCGACCGGACGGATCATCAGTCTCTACGAGCCCACCGGCCCGGGCGTCCGTCTTGAAAGCGGCGTCTACGAGGGATTTGAAGTCGGGCTGTACTACGATCCGTTGATCGCCAAGCTGTGCGTGTGGGGCCCGGATCGCGCGACCGCCATCATGCGGATGAAACGCGCTCTGAGCGAGTACAAGATACTCGGGATTGCCACCTCGATCCCCTTTCATCAAAAACTTTTCGAGAGCACGAGCTTCATCGGCGGCCATTTCGACACGACCTTCCTGGACGATCGATTCGCGATGGAGCAGGGGGGATCGACCGAGAACGAGCAGGTCGCCGCGGTCGTGGCCGCGCTCTTGACGCACGACCGCCGGCAGCATGCGCTCAACATTCCCCCGCCGGCGAGTGGGTCGCGCAGTCGCTGGAAGAACTTGAGGTCCTTGGACGGTCTCCGATGAAATACACCGCCCTCATCAACGATAAGGCGTATACTATAGAGATCGGGGCGAACAATACCGTATTGATCAACGGAGAGGCTCGGTCGGTCGATTTCCGCAGTATCGACGGCACCACCCTCTTTTCCCTGCTCATGGACAACCAGTCCTGGGAAGTGCTCGTCGAGCGCACGGGGGACGAATACCGCGTCGTGATCGACGGCGAGCTTCACGTCGTGGACGTTCAGGACGAGCGCACCCGCAAGCTCGCCAAGGCCGAGGGCAAGACGGCTCCCGCGACGGGTGAGGTGCACATCAAGGCGCCGATGCCGGGCCTGGTTCGCGGAGTGAGCGTGAGCGTCGGGGACTCGGTCGCGGCCCGGCAGCGCATCGTCGTTCTCGAGGCGATGAAAATGCAGAACGAGCTTCGCTCGCCCCGCGCCGGTATCGTCAAAGAGGTCCGCGTCCAAGAGGGTGAAGCGGTGAATCAGGGCCAGGTGCTCGTCGTCGTAAAGTAAAGACCGGCCGCACTCGTCGAAGGTGGTGCATGTCAGATCGCAAGCAGAATCCAGAACGGCGGCGCGAGTTCGAAACCCTCTCCGGCCTTTCGGTCGATCAGGTCTACGGCGTGGAGCGCGGCGGCGATCCCAGCGACGCACGCCTCGGCTTTCCCGGCGAATATCCCTTTACACGCGGAATTCAGCCCACGATGTATCGTGGGCGTTTTTGGACGATGCGCCAGTACGCCGGCTACGCCAGCGCCGACGAATCGAATGCGCGTTACAAGTATCTCCTGGCGCAAGGCCAGACCGGCCTGTCCGTCGCGTTCGACTTGCCGACTCAGACCGGCTACGATTCCGACGCGGCGATGGCGGAGGGTGAGGTCGGCAAAGTCGGCGTCGCGATTTCGTCGCTCGAAGACATGGAGCGATTGTTCGACGGAATCCCGCTCGACAAAGTCTCGACGTCGATGACGATCAACGCGACCGCGCCCATTCTCCTCGCCCTCTACGTCGCGGTCGCCCGCAAGCAGGGAGTCGACCCCAAGGCGCTGCGCGGCACCGTGCAGAACGACATCCTCAAAGAATACATCGCACGTGGGACCTATATCTTTCCGCCGGCGCCGTCGATGCGCCTCGCGACCGACATCATCGAGTATTGTGCGCGCGAGCTCCCCAACTGGAACCCCATCTCGATCAGCGGCTATCACATTCGTGAGGCCGGCTCCACGGCGGTGCAGGAAGTCGCGTTCACGTTCGCCAACGCCGTCCAGTACGTCGAATCGACGCTCGCGCGCGGCTTGGCGTTCGACGATTTCGCTTCGCAGCTGTCCTTCTTTTTCGTCGCACAGCTGGACTTTATTGAAGAGATCGCGAAATTCCGCGCGGCGCGCCGCCTCTGGGCGCGTCTCGCCAAAGATCGCTTTGGCGCCGTAAAACCGGCGTCCATGATGCTGCGCTTTCACACCCAGACGGCCGGCGTCTCTCTGACTGCCCAGCAGCCGGAGAACAACATCGTTCGGACCGCGATTGAAGCGCTTGCCGCCGTGCTCGGCGGCACGCAGTCGCTCCACTCGAACTCGTACGACGAAGCGCTCGCGCTGCCGAGCGAGCAGTCGGTCCAGGTCGCGCTTCGCACGCAGCAGATCATCGCCCACGAGAGCGGCGTCACGAACACGATCGATCCGACCGCGGGTTCGTACTACGTCGAACACTTGACCGACGAGATCGAACGGCTCGCCGGTGAATACGTCGACAAGATCGAGCGCATGGGGGGCGCGCTCAAGGCGATCGAGAGCGGCTACGTGACGCGCGAGATCCAGGAGAGCGCTTGGAAATTCCAGACCGAGGTCGATTCCAACGAACGAATCGTCGTCGGTGTGAATGCCTTCAAGAGCGGCGCGGGCACGTCTCACGCCAACCTATTGCGGGTCAATCCAAGGGTTCGCCAGGAACAGTGCGCTCGGCTCCAGGCGCTCCGCGCCCGCCGGGACTCGCGCCGCCTTAAGGACTCGTTGGCGGCGCTGGGCCAGGCGGCGCACGGGGATTCCAACCTGATGCCGGCGATACTGGATTGCGTGGAAGCGTACGCGACGATCGGCGAGATCTGCGACGCGCTCAGGCAAGAGTTCGGCGAATATCGAGGCGGAGCTTTTTTCTAGCCGCCGGCATGTCGACGGGAGGTGCAGATGCCGACCAAAGAATCCAAGGCCGAATTCGACAAGCTCGTCGCCAAATACAGTCCGCAAGTCCGCGCGTTGACGATCAAGACGCGAGCATTTGTGCTCGCCATCCTCCCGTCGGCGGTGGAAAAAACGTACTTCGGCTGGAGCAATTCCTGGTATGGAAATACCGACAAGTCGAGCGACGCGATCTTTTCGATTTCGCCCCAGAAGGAGTATGTCAGTCTGCACTTTATGCGCGGGACCGAATTGCCCGATCCAGACGGCCTGCTACAAGGCACGGGCAAAAAGCTGCGGCACGTCAAGATCAAGAGCGCCGCGGAGCTAAAGCGGCCGTCGCTCCGTAAACTGGCCCGGGTTGCCGTGGCGCAATCCAAACGAGCCGTGCCAATGCCAAAAACAAAGCGCGCGCGATCGAAACCACCGGCGTAAAGGAGCGGATGCCGGCAAAACGCACCTTGACGCACAAGACACCGCCGAAAGGGAGCAAGCTGTCGCCGCGCGCGGGGCCCAAACGGGCGATGCCGCCTTTCGAAAAGGCGCCGGCTGAGTTGGCTCGCACCTTCGAGGCGGCGCTGCATAGACTTCAAGCCCAGCAGCGCAAAATGTTCGGCTGTCCGTCCGCATTCTCGAACGGCAACATGTT
Source organism: Chloroflexota bacterium (assembly GCA_023380675.1). Next base: position 4,827 of record JAMCRS010000099.1, on the reverse strand, counting down.
TTCCTTTGTCTTCGGCCACAAGGTGATCGTCTGCTTGTCGCCCGAGGTTGGAGCGCGGCTCGCTGAAGGACGGCCATTCGAGATGATGCCCGGTCGCCCGATGAAAGGGTGGTTTGTTGTTCCACCCTCCGTTCTAAGTCCAATGCGGGCCTCAATTCCTGGCTAGAGCGGGCGCACGAATTCGCCAAAACGCTGCCGCCAAAGAAGCAAGGGCGCTGAGAAGGAGCGGTTGATGAACACACCGTCACGCGTCGCCGTGTTGCGGACCAAGCCGGAAACGGTCCTGGAAGACTATGGCCGTTTGTTCGATCTCGCAAACGGCGCGCGGGCGCTCGACCGGAGCGTGACCACGATCCTCAAGGACAACATCTCGTGGCACTTTCCAATGCCCGCGGCGAACACGACTCCGTGGCAGTTGGAGGGCACGATCCTCGCGCTGCGGCGCTCGGAATTCGACGACCTCGTGTGCGTCCAGAATCAAACGGTTGTGACGAATGCCTTCAAAGGCGAGGACCTGAACGGCTACGTCCCCATATTCCGCGGACACAACGTCCCGGTGCGCTACAATTTTCGGTCGCAGGACATGACGTGGGTGCGGTATCGGCCTCAAGCGACCATGTTGGCGCTCGACCAGATCTACCCCAAAGGCATCTACATCCCGGACTATTTCATCGGCAAGAACATTGTCCATCTTCCAACGGTCAAAACGCACATGTACACGACGACGACCGGCGCGATCAAGAATGCGTTCGGCGGGCTCTTGACCAAGTATCGCCACTATACGCATACGTGGATCCACGAGACGTTGGTCGACCTGCTTGCCATCCAAAAGGAGATCCATCCGGGAATATTCGCCGTGATGGACGGGACGACGGCCGGCAACGGGCCGGGTCCGCGCCTGATGGAGCCGCAGGTCAAGAGCGTCATCCTCGCTTCGGCGGACCAGGTCGCGATCGACGCGGTGGCCGCCAAGCTGATGGGATTCGATCCACTGAGCATCAAGTACATCCGCTTGGCTCACGAACGCGGCCTGGGCGTGGGCGACGTGCGCGAAATTCAGGTTGTCGGCGATGACGTCTCGAGCGAGAGCTGGGGCTTTAAGGTGGGCTACAGTACGCACACGTTCCTGGCCTGGATGGCATGGTATGGCCCCACGCGGGTGCTGCAAAGACCGGTCTTGCGGTCTCCGATTGTCGCAATTCCTACTCTGATCGGCGAGATCGAGCAGGACTATATGCACTGGCCGCTCAAGTTCAAGGGCGTTGCCGAGCGTTGGCGAGAGAATACGACCTGGGGGCAGTTGTTCCAGCGTTACCAAAAGGAAGGCTGCCTGGCGCTGCAGACCGCCTGAGCCGGACCGGCGTGCCTGCCCGTGTAGTTACCTAAGAACAGGTTGACGGCTGCGGCCGCACGTGTGAAAGCGACCGGTAGCCCTGCATCCAGCGTACCCGAAGGGATCCATGATTACTCGAATCGATCACATCGGCATTGCGGTACAGAACATCGAGGACGCGCTCGATTTTTTTGAATACGCGTTGGGCGTTCAACTTGACCGTGTCGAATCCGAGGAGGGCGGGCGTACGCGCGTTGCCTTTCTTCCGATCGGATCGAGCGACCTGGAATTGGTCGAGCCGCAGGACACGGAAAGCGGGCTCGCCAAGTTCCTGTCAAAGCGGGGTGAGGGCGTCCACCACATCTGCTTCGAGGTAGACGATATCGACGGGGCGCTGGCCCGCCTGAAGAAGAGCGGTGCGCAGCTCATCGACGAAACGCCGCGGCAGAATGCGCAGGGCATGCGCTACGCCTTCGTCCACCCCAAGAGCGCACACGGCGTCCTGATCGAGCTGTACCAAAAGGCCGCACGCCAGGACGGCTGATCGGCGGCCGAGGAGTAAGCATGTTCGACGAGTTAGGTAAGATTCAACACGCCAAAGACAAATGGGAAGAAACCACGCTACAGCGGGCGCTCGCACGCGCGCCCGAACGCCGCGAGCGCTTCGTCACGACTTCCGGCGAGACGATCGATCGCCTCTATACGCCATTAGACATCGCGGATATGGACTATGCGCGCGACATCGGCGCACCGGGCGAGTTCCCCTTTACGCGCGGCATTCACCCAACCATGTATCGCGTCAAGCCGTGGACAATGCGCATGTTCGCCGGCTTTGGCACCGCCGAGGAAACCAACGCGCGGTTCAAATACCTTCTCGAGCACGGCGAGACCGGCCTCTCCGCCGCCTTCGACATGCCTACCCTATACGGGCTGGACACGGACGACCCGCGTGCGGCCGGCGAGTTCGGCAAGTGCGGCGTCGCCGTCTCGTCCCTCGCGGACATGCAACTCCTCTTTGACGGCATTCCGGTCGACGCCGTGACCACGTCGATGACGATCAACTCGCCCGCGGCGATCATTTGGGCGATGTATATCGCCGCGGCCGAAAGCCGCGGCATCCCGCGCGCCCGGCTCGGCGGAACGATCCAGAACGATATCCTCAAGGAGTACGTCGCGCAGAAAGAATTCATCTTCCCGCCCGCGCCGTCGATGCGCCTCGTCGTCGACACGATGGAGTTCGGCACGCAGGAGCTGCCGCTCTGGAACACCATCTCGATCTCGGGCTATCACATCCGCGAGGCCGGTTCCACCGCCGCCCAGGAGCTCGCGTTTACGCTGGCCGACGGCATGGAATACGTCCGCTGGGGCATCCGCCGCGGCATGAAGGTGGACGACTTTGCGCCGAGGCTCTCTTTCTTTTTCAACGCCCACAATGACTTTTTCGAAGAGCTGGCCAAGTACCGCGCCGCCCGCCGTATCTGGGCGCGCTGGATCCGCGACGAGATGGGAGCTGTCAATCCGCGCTCCTGGCTGATGCGCTTCCACACGCAGACCGCCGGCGTCTCGCTCACGGCGCAGCAGCCCATGAATAACGTCGCTCGCGTCGCGCTCCAGGCGCTCGCCGCCGTGCTCGGCGGCACGCAGTCGCTGCACACCAACTCGCTCGACGAAGCGTGGGCGCTCCCGAGCGAAGGCGCCGCCACCATCGCGCTCAGGACGCAGCAGATCATCGCACACGAGTCCGGCGTGACCAACACCGTCGACCCGCTCGGAGGCTCGTACTTTCTCGAAGCGCTCACCAACCGGCTCGAGCGGGAGGCGCTGGACTATTTCGACCGGGTTGATAAACTGGGTGGGGTTTTGCCGGCGATCGAACGCGGCTTTTTCCAACGCGAAATCGCTGACAGTGCCGCGCGCTACCAAAAGGAGATCGAGCAGAAGGATCGCATCGTGGTCGGCGTGAACGACTATGTCGTGCCGGAGGAGCTCAAGGTGCCGCTATTGCGCGTCGACGAAGCCGGCGCGCGGCATCAGATCGAGCGCCTGCGGCGTGTCCGCCGTGAACGGGACGGCGCGCGCGTCCAGGCCGCACTCGCCGCGATCGGCGATGCCGCAAAAAAGGACCGCGCCAATCTCATGCCCCTTCTAATTGACGCGGTGACCGCTTACGCCACGCTCGGCGAAATCATGGATGTGCTTCGCAAGGTATGGGGGGAATACAAAGAGCCGGCAATAATCTAGCCTCGATTCGCGGGGACCGGGGGGAAGGCTACGGTCATTGGGGGTCTTCCTAAAGGCCAATAGAGACGGTTCTTGCGGCGGCCTGTGATGCGTGCCGCCCAAGTCGTTATCAAGGTTCCTCGAGTTCGTCGAAATTACGTATGGTAGAGACGTGTCGGTGACACGTCTCCGTCGCCCGACCGGTGCCCGCGCGCGTCCGTCCTCGCGTCGACCACCGGGTAGAGACGTGTCGGTGACACGTCTCCGGTATCTCGGCGCGCACGCGAATCATGCAACGGGAGAGCACCCGCCAATTCTCTGCCTCTATCTTTCCTTCCTCATCAAATCCTCGACCCGGTATCCCGCCGCCAGATAAAATTGCAGGTCGAACGCATTGTCGTCGAGGTCGATAGGCGTCGTCCCGGTCAGCCGCATGAACACCTGCTCGAGCTCGGCTTCTTTACCTCGCGGCCGCCGGTACGTGCGATTGTCTCCGTGCAGCTCCCAGAACTTTGCCCACAGCGCTCGCGCCTCACTCGGCAGGCGGCTCACCTCGACGAACGGCTTGCCTTGCTGATCGAAAGCAATCCATCCCTCTTTGAGCGCCCGCAGGACCGGATAGAGATGCGTTTCCCCTGAATCGTCGAATAGGTAATGGAAAGTGACCGTGTCGTCGATGTAGGTGTAGTAAATGTCCCACAGCATCTCTTGCGCGTCCATCCATCGATAACCGAACCGGCCCACGAAATCGAACGGGTCGGAGTATCCGACCACCGAAATGTCAGTCGGAATGCGCGTGCGGTCGCTGAAATAGTACGGGTGGTACGACTCGGCCATCGCACGGACGCTCTCGTACTCGCAGGGACGGCCGTCGAGGCCCACGTCGGCGGAATGCGCGTTGCAGCCGTACAGCCCCGTCTGCGGGTCTTGCAGGACGACCAGATTGTGTTCCGAGTCCTGGCTTGCTTCCAGGAGCGCCCAGCGCGGAGCGTGGCCGTGCAGCCAGTCTACCGCGAACGCAAAGATGGCGCCTTCAAAGCAGTGCGCCACCCCGGATCGCAGGACGAGGCGCGGCGGTCGGGCCGTCTCCTCCTGCTCGACTGCCGAGTGATCGAAGTTATAGTACACCTGAGTATTGAGGAATTCCTGGACCCGCGCCGGCGTGTCGAGTGTCGCGAGGACCGTCAGCTCGTCTTCTTCGAAATTCAGCCCTAGCTCACGGACGTGCGACCTGAATCGCTCGAGCGCGCCGGCGTCTATCGCGGGGCGGTAGG
>JAMCRS010000098.1 GCA_023380675.1 Chloroflexota bacterium | reverse complement strand
GAGACTGAGCAGCCGCGCCTCGCCGTCCGTGAGGATGTAGAGGGTCGCCGCGGCTTCGCCTTGATGGAAGAAGAACTCGTCGCGGCCTACCATTCGCGTGTGCGCGGCTTGAATGATTTGAGCGAGGTCGTCCGGGGCTAGGTCCCGAAAGAGGAACGCGCCAGAGAGCATATGAATGATGCGGTTTTCCATCTATGCGTTTCTACGATTATTGAGCAGAGAAGGTCATTCGTCGAATCGCCGGAACGAATTCATGATAGCATAGACCGTCCCACTTGTCACCCGCATCCGCAGAATGCCGGAGATCGTATCATTCGTTCTGCTGGGAACCGACGCCGGGCCAAGCGCTTCAGATACCAGGGGCTGCCGACTGTTCGAGACCCCTCTTCAAACACGGCCATTCTCAACGCGAATGGGTTCTTTCGTAGGCACAGAGCCGGATGAAGGAAGACGCTTCTCCGCTAGCGTTTCATTCGAGTCCTTAGAAAACAGCCCGAACGGGTTGTCTTACTTGCTCCAGGACAAAGAATGGAAGCGCGTTTGGAGCTAGATTGAGGTCATCAGTTGCGGTCGGTCGACGTTCATTCAATCCGAAAGGAGCAACATGCTTGCCAAGTTGAGCCATGAATTGCCGCTACAGAATCTGCTGTTTGTTGATTTGGACGAAGACGGGCGCGTTTTGTTCGACCGAGTTCACCGGATCGAGGCCGGGTGCAAAGTATTGCATTTCTTGTATCACCACGCCAACACGCGTATGAGCGCCGAAGATATTGCATTTTTCGCGAAGGTATCGCTACCGGTCACGCAACGCAGCTTGCAGGGGTTGATCGAGCTAGGAATGGCAACCCGAGCAAGAATTGCCAATATGGAGTTCTTTGGCCTTACGACTGAGCCAAAACAGCGAGATCGGGTGCGAGCGTTGTTCGAGTGGCAGGAACTTTGGCACGCGAATCTGACGCAGATCAGCCAGTTCGTCGACGGCGTGTCGTCCGCGCGCGAATGATGATATAATACTCGTCACGAACGAACAAGGCATTAGAGAATGAAAACGCATCGAACGACGCCGCTCGCCGTCGAACAGATCGAGCCGCACATGTGCAGCGTGGCCTTGCGCCTGAAGATGCTGGCGCAAGTGCCGTTCTTTGCGCGCCTCTCGACAAATGAAATCGCAGCCGTGAATCGATCATTCCGTGAACATGGATACGTGCCGGGAGAAACCATCTACCGCGCGGGCGATTCAGCATTGCGATTGTATGTCGTCGCCTCCGGCAAGGTGAAAGTGACACGTCCGACCATCGCCGGTCAAGATGTTGCAATGGAGATCCTTGCGCCGGGTGAATTCTTTGGGAGTCTCTCCGCGCTCGGCGATGTGGAGTACGCAGACACCGCGCTGGCGCAAACGGCCTGCTGCGTCCTGGGAATCGGAACGGACGATTTCCAGGCAATCCTGCGCCAATATCCCGCGGTCACGATTTCGGTGCTCAATATCGTCGGCGAGCGTTTGCACGGCGCGCAAGATACGATTCGGCAACTGAGCGCCAACACGGTCGAGAGCCGCGTGGCGTCAACCTTGCTAAAGCTCGCAGAGAAATTGGGCGAGGAAACCAAAGGCGGTACCTTGATTCAAACGCCCCTCTCGCGCCAGGACCTCGCGGAAATGACGGGGACGACGACCGAGACGGTGAGCCGCGTGTTGAGCCATTTGCGAAAAGCCGGCGTCATTCGGAGCGGACGCCGCTGGATCGCCATTACGAATCGCGCCAAACTGGTAGCGTTGGCAAGTGACGGCGCGGAGTAATCCGCTTGGGTTGCTCCTGGCGCTCGCGGCCGGTGCCGCGAGCGTTTTTTATTATCTCCGCACTAATTTGAGCTATATCATTCAATTTCCGGCCCATTCGTCGTACAATTCGGGCAGAATCTAGTAAAGGATGGACTAAGCAATGAAGACCTTACTACGAAGCACCGAGTTATCCTGCCCCTCCTGCGTCGCCAAAATCGAGAAGGCGCTCAAGGGTCTGGACGGCGTGGCCGATGCAAAGGTCCACTTCAACACCGGGCGCATTGTGGTCGAGCACGATCCGCAACGCACGAACACCGATGAATTGGTCAAGACCGTGCGCGCCGCCGGTTACGAAGCCAAGGAGGCGGCATTCTGATGAACAAGCGTGAATTCCTCACACTGACGAGCGGAGCGCTTATCCTATTGGCGCTCATCGCCGATCATCTCGCCCGACTCCAGGTTGTAGGGAATCTCTTGCTGGTTGCCGCTGCGCTCAACGCAGGATTCGACATCGCGCTGCGCGCCTGGCACAGCCTGCTCAACCGCCACAGCAGCATCGAGTTCCTCGTGACGGTGGCGACCATCGGCGCGTTGGCAATTGGCGAATACTGGGAAGCCGCGGCCGTCGCCTTCCTCTTCATGCTCGGCGCGTACCTGGAAGCGCGTACGTTGAGACGCACACGGCGAGCGCTACAGGATCTGCTGGACCTCGCGCCGAGCACCGCCACTGTCGTGCGCGACGGTCGCCAGGTCGAAGTCGCACCTGGCGACGTCGCGGCGGGCGAGACGGTGCTGGTGAAGCCGGGCCTCAAAATACCGGTCGATGGCGAGGTCGTTCTCGGGCGCGCATCGGTGGACGAGAGCGCGATCACGGGTGAGTCCATGCCGGTGGAGAAGACGAAGGGCGCGGCGGTGTTCGCCGGCACGGTGAACCAGCGCGGCTTGTTGCATGTCCGCACGACCGGCGTGGGCGCCGACACGACGCTCGCCCGCATTATCCGCCGCGTCGAAGAGGCGCAAGACGAAAAAGCGCCGACGCAGCGCTTCATCGAACATTTTGCGCGCTGGTACACCCCAACGATTATCGGCCTGAGCGTCGCCGTGTTTGTCGTCACTCGGGACGTTGAATTGGCATTGACGCTCCTCGTAATAGGTTGCCCCGGCGCATTGGTGATCTCGACCCCGATCTCCGTCGTCGCCGGTATCGGGCGCGCCGCGCAGCACGGCATTCTGATCAAAGGAGGCGAGTACCTGGAGAACGCCGGAAAGGTTTCTGCGCTCGCGCTGGACAAGACCGGCACATTGACGCAAGGCAAGCCGCGCCTGACCGATGTCATCGCATTGCTCCCGGAATTCGTTCCCGCCGGCGGCGCGTTCACGGTTGGGCGTTGGGATCACGCCCAGCAAGTCGTGCTGCGTTGGGCAGCCATCGCCGAAGCCGGCTCGGAACACCCGCTCGCGCGTCCAATCCTCGCGGACGCGCGGACGATATTCCGCAAGCCGAGCAATTCGATGCATACACCGGGCGCGGCATCCGCGCGATTCACGACGCCCACGTGATTGCAGTCGGCAGCGCCGAGTTGCTGGACGAACTCGGCGTGCGCGTCAGTGCGGAGGCCGAAATTCACATGGCGCGGCTGAACACGGAAGGCAAGACCGCTATGCTCGTGGCACTGGATGGCGTCGAATTGGGTGTGCTGGCCGTTGCCGACACGCTTCGCGAAGAGGTTCCGGCAACGATTGGACGTTTGAAATCCATCGGCGTCGAGCAAATCGTCATGCTCACGGGTGACGATCGGCGCACAGCAAAGGCGATTGCGAATCAGGCGGGGATTACCGATATCGCCGCGGAGCTCATGCCAGAAGATAAGCTGGAGATCATTCGACGTTTGCAGAAAGAAGGACGAGTCGTCGCGATGGTAGGGGATGGGATCAACGACGCACCCGCACTCGCCGCGGCGGACATCGGCATTGCGATGGGGGCGGCTGGCACAGATGTCGCGATCGAGACGGCCGACATCGCACTAATGGCGGATGACCTGCTGAAGATTCCCGAAGCGATCCGCCTTTCCAAAGCGACCCTGCGGAATATTCGGCAAAACGTCTCGATCGCGCTTGTGACGGTAGCGGCCCTGCTGGCGGGTGTGTTCCTCGGACGAGTGGACATGGCGGGCGGGATGTTCGTCCACGAGCTATCCGTGCTCGTCGTAATTGTCAATGGCATGCGCTTGTTGCGCGCCTGATAGTATGATATTTGCGCTGAGACAAAGACATTCTTGCGACGATGGTGTATGGTTTGCTCGGGACGAACTATACTGCCCACGGGCACTAACTGCGGTTTTCGCTTGACACTTTGGTATGGCCTGGTATGATGGCGGATATGACCACTCGACTTGAATTTTCGCCCGAGATTCGCGAGGCTCTGAACTACGAACGATTCAACCATCCGGTTCCCCTCGTCCAACGGCGGATGGAAGTGCTCTGGCTGAAAAGCCATGACCTCCCGCATGCGCTGATTGCGAAATTGGCGGGCATCTCGGAAAATACCATGCGCGAATACTTTCAGTTGTATCGTGAAGGTAGCGTCGAGAAACTGAAGGCAGTGGATTTTTACCGTCCGGAGAGCGCACTCATCACACACACGACCTCTTTGGAAGCCTACTTCCGTGAGCATCCGCCCGCCACGATCAAAGAAGCTCAGAGCGAAATTGAAACCCTGACCGGGATCCGACGGAGTGAAACCCAAGTGGCCGAGTTTCTCAAAAAAAACTCCATCTCCGTTGCCGCAAAGTCGGAATGATCCCCGCGAAGGCGGATCCCGAAAAACAGGCGGCTTATCTGGCGTATGGGGCTTGCGTTCAGTTGACGTGACTTGAGAGAGGTCGATGCGTGCCAATACCGGATGGATTACCTCGGCGTTGATAGTCGATATCGATGGACTCTATTGCGCGCTTCAGGTCTCGGCTAGCGAGGCATCCACGTCCTCCGGCCAACCCGGTCATGACCCAACTCGTCATGGCGGTAACCTCGGCCGTATGCTCCAGCTTAAGCGCTCGCGGCGGAGCGAGGAATTAATTGTGCACGCTCTCACCAAGTGTCGTGCTAGCTGCGTCTTAACGTCAACAGTTTCATTTCTGTCATTTCTTCGATTGCATAACGCAGCCCTTCGCGTCCAAATCCGGATTCCTTGACGCCGCCGTACGGCATGTGGTCGATTCGGAATGTGGAGACGTCGTTGACCATAAGACCACCGACGCTGATCTCGTCAAATGCCTCCTGAATTATCCTTTCGTCGTGCGTAAATAGTCCAGCCTGGAGACCAAAGTCACTGGTGTCAATCGCCTTTATGGCCTGATGCACATCGTCATAACGGAACGCGGCGACCAACGGCGCGAAGACCTCTTGGCAGACGACTCGCAAATCCGCCGGCACGTTTCCAAGAACGGTTGGATACCACAAGTTACCGTCGCGCGTGCCTCCGGTCAGAACTTGCGCATGCCTCTGCTTCGATTCCTCGACCCACTGCTCGACGCGCTCGGCCGCCCCGGCATCGATCAGGGGCCCGACGTCGGTGGATTGCTCCAGCGGATCGCCCACGCGCAAAGCGCCAACGCGCGGCAGCAGTTCTTTGAGGAACGCATCGTAGACGTCCGCATGAACGTAAACCCGCTGTACGGATATGCAGCTTTGACCGGCATACGAGAATCCGCCCCACGCCACGCGTTCGGCTGCATAACCAATGTCGGCATCCGAGTGGACGATCACACCCGCGTTGCCCCCCAGCTCGAGTGTGACGCGCTTGCGGCCGGCGCGTGCTTTCAAGGACCAGCCTACAGCCGGGCTCCCGGTGAACGTCAAGAGCCTGATTCGGTCGTCGTCGATCAACGGCGATGCGTCGAAGGTCTTCGAGGGCACGACGGCCACGCCATCCTCCGGCCAGCCGGCGTCCAGCACCACCTGGCCCAGCTTGAGCGCGCTCAATGGCGTCTGGCTCGCCGGACGGATGATGATCGGGTTGCCGGCCGCAAGAGCGGGCGCCAATTTGTGGACGACAAGATTGAGCGGAAAATTGAACGGGCTTATTCCGACGATCGGGCCAAGCGGTACTCTTCTTACGTGTCCTTCGCGTCCTTCGTTGCCGGGCAGCCAATCCAGGGAAACGATCTCGCCATGAATGCGCTTGGATTCTTCGGCAGCCACCTTGAGGGTAAATATCGCCCGGTCGACCTCTGCGCGCGCGGTCTTGATCGGCTTGCCGGCTTCCAGCGCGATGGTGCGGGCGAATTCCTCCCGTTTTGCGGCAATGCCAGCGCTTGCTTTTTCCAGCACCTCAGCGCGCTTCCAGGACGGAAGCTTTCGCGTCGTTTGGAAAGCGGCCGTTGCCCCGGCAATGGCGCGCTCGATCTCGGCTGGACCCGCGCGGTGCACGACAGCCACCAGAGAATGATCATACGGACTGCGGACCGCCATGCGGTCGCCGGTCATTAGCGACTTGCCGCCGACGAGGCTTCCGTACTCCCCTAATAGTGGCGTCTCCTTCTCGAGCCCAAGTTCAGCGGAGCCTGACGCCGCGCGAACTCTTCCAAACGTTGCCATTTCAATGCTCCTCGTGTCAGGGAATTCGTCCGAGATTGTTCAATCTGGTCCGCTCCGTGCAGGCTGTGTTCCGACTGACGTCCACCGCGGCCAGGCGCCTGGACGTGGGCTGCGCGTCCATTACGCCTAGCCCGGAACGCCCCAGGATGCGGGCCAAGGTCGCCGCCTACCCTGCAAGCCTTGCGGCCGCGAAGCTGCCGGCTCGAGGAATTTGGGAGCCGCGTTGCGTGATAAAGGCCAGACGGATCTCAACTACGTTCGAGACGGGTAAATCTCGGGGTTTACGACGTTCAGCGGGACTCGGCCTTGAAATACGTCCAACACGCTCTTGGCCGCGATCAACCCCACTTGCAAGGAGGCCTCGCGCGTCGCGGCTCCCAGGTGCGGCGTTAGTATCACATTTTCGAATCGAGTCAACGGATCGTCCGCCCCCGAAGGCTCCCGAACACGGGTGTCCAGTGCGGCGCCCGCGATCCGACCGCCGGCAATCGCGTCGGCCAGCCCTGGCTCGTCCACGAGCTCTCCTCTAGCCGTGTTGATCAAAAACGCGCTCGATTTCATGAGCGCTAAGGTCCGGGCGTTCACAATGCTGGCGGACGAGGTCTCTAGACTCGAATGCAGGCTAACGAAATCACTGGTCGAAAACAGCTCATCCAGATCGAGAAAGCTCACGCCCAGCGACGCTTCCTCCGCGGCTGACGTTCTGACCAGGTCGTAGTAGACGACGCGGGCATCGAACGCGGCGAGCCTCTTGGCCACCTGTTTCCCGATGCGCCCCATTCCGATCAAGCCCACCTGCTTGCCACTCAATTCAGTCCCGACACGTCGGGTCCAAGTGCCTTGACGCACGCGGCGATCATGTTCAGGAATGAGTCGCGCCAGACTCAGCATAAGCCCAATCGTCAGTTCCGCCACCGCCACCCTACTCGCCCCAGGCGTATTAGTGACGACTATTTTTCTAGCTGTTGCGCTCGCGAGGTCCACGTTGTCAACCCCAGTGCCGTACCTGGCGATCACTCGAAGCTTGGTGGCCGCAGCCAAGGCACGCTCGGTTGCCGAATCCAGTCCCAAGATCGCCGCATCGGCGTCGCTCCAAAACGACGCAAGCTCCGACTCATCTAGCGGCCGGTCGAACGGGCTGGGCATTAGCTCGCATCCGGCGTCTTCCAAAAGTCGCCACGGCTCGCCTCGGGTCGCGCAGAGAGAACGAGCTGTGACGGCAACCTTGTACTTGATCTCGTTCATTCGCGGATTGCTCCGACAACCAGTCCCACAACTGCAACCGCCGGCCGTGCGATCGCGCCCGGGAAACCGATGGCTTCCATTGGACTAACGTTATGCGCAAAACTGCTCACAGTCCACCACGCTGCGAAACGAATTCCATCACTTGCTCGTAGATCGGCATGAAGTTTGCACATCCGTGCTTGGTAACCACGATCGCGCCGCATGCATTGCCAAGCCGGGCGGATTTGTACCAACTCCATCCGTTTATGAGGCCGAACAGAAACCCTGCGCTGAAGGCGTCGCCGGCGCCGAGTATGTTATAGACCCTCACCGGAAAGCCGGGCACGTCGATCCGCGCGCCGTCGGCCAGATGTACTATGGCTCCGACCGAGCCGCTCTTTTGAATCACGGCCTTGACCCCGAACGAGAGAGCAGCTTGGCAATCGCGCTCTGGAGATTGCCTTGGACGTGCGCATCCGACACCTGGGTGTCCGTTAACTGCATCTGGCGGGGGTCTGACAACAGCGCAGCGTTGATCTCGTCCTCGGTTCCGATCACGACATCGACCAGCCGGAGCACTGAGCGAACCGCCACGCCGAAGGCGCGCAGGTCGTGCCACTGGTCTGGGCGAAAGTCGATATCGAAGACAACTTGCGTTCCTGCCTCACGCGCCTGTTCGGCGGCGAACAGCGTCGCGCTGCGACTCGGCTCTTTGCTCAAGTTGGTGCCGGCGAATTGCAGAACCCGGCTTTGCGCAACCGGCGCGGCGATCACGTCGTCAATCGTTAGCTCGATGTCGGCGCAATTGTCTCGATAGTACACCAGAGGGAACTTGTCCGGTGGTTCGATGCCGGAGCGCCCCATGTGGAGTGTATCGAAGGTTCGGGCTTGCATGATGACCTCAGTACGCTGGATATGAGCGTTCGTCGGCCGACACGGGAGAATAGCGCGCAGACCAGGCCTGTCCGTGACGCACTGCGATCTCGGTGAGCTCAGCCAGGCGTTTGCGAGCGGCGCCGCTGAGAAAGTCGATTCGGTCCCGGCCGGAAAGGTGAACCGCCTCCTGCCAGATCGCGCGGCCGGCCACAAAGCCTGAGCAGTGGGCCCGGCACGCGACCTTCAACTGCTCCTTGAACACGTCGAATGGCTCGCCGGCGGAGAGAAGCGCCCAGGGCACTATGCACGCGCCATCCAGCTCAGCGCATGCGTCGGCCCAGCGCGTTGGTTCGGCATCGTATTTTACGTCCAGAGGAAACTCTACCTTCATTACGTCGGGGCCCAGCCGGCTCAGGCGACGGGTGCTTTCGATCACGATCTCGCGGCGCAAGACCGCGAATTCGGCTGTTCCCTTTTTGATCGATGGGTCGAGCGGGTAGGAAATGGGTTCGAGGAATAGCGGGATTTCGTACCGACGACACTCGGACGCGATCTGCTGCACGAGTTCTTCCTGCCGTTCCGTTGCGGAGCCGGCCTTGGGATGATAGAAGAGCAGCAGCTTGACGCCATTCGCCCCCAGCCGCTTTGCCTTCTCGACGCCCCAGCCTTCGATTAGCGGCGTTTCCCGATGCGTTGGATCGCCGAGATAGCCTTGCTCTTCCAGAGCGGAAAGAAGCCCCGTGTGCGCCGGCAGTGCGCCGCTCGCGATGGACTGTAGGATGCTGTAGACCGGATCCAAGAGGATCGCGCTGGCACTGGGAGCGACGTACTTTGCCAAGTCCAGTTTGAATCGCTGAGGTCTGTGCCTGGACCGAGTGCGGGTCGTCTGGCGAAAACATCGCCCTGAGAGCATCTCTATGATCGGCGGCCAATATGGCAAAGATGCCTTGATCGGTTGAGCATGCCAGTAAGTTCCGCATTCTTCCGAACGACAAGTTAGTCACACCACTCCTGTTAGGTCCGCGTAATGTGCTCTCCGGCAATCGAGCTGCCCGACCATCGACTAGAATTTCCGTGACCATTCCTTGGGCCAGCGCTCGACGACGACCTTTTTCTGCGTAAAGAACTCGACTGCGTCTCTGCCCTGACCGTGCATGTCACCGAAAAAGCTATCCTTCCATCCGCTGAACGGAAAGAAAGCCATAGGCGCGGCCACGCCGACGTTGATCCCCACATTCCCCACTTGAGCCTCGTAACGGAACTTGCGCGCGGCGGCTCCGCTGCTGGGAACAGGCACGCCATGTTGCCGTACCGACTTCTATTCACCAACGCGATCGCCTGATCGATCGTGTCGACGTGGATCAAACCGAGAACGGGTCCAAAAATCTCAGTCTGTGCAATTTGACCGTCGCTGGGAACTCCGCGCAGTATCGTAGGGCGAACGAAAAACCCCTCTTCATAACCGGCGATTCTTGCCCCGCGACCGTCGACCAAGACATCTGCCTCATTCGCGCCGACGGCGATGAGACTCTCGATCCGGCGCTGGCTCGCGCGCGTGATGACGGGTCCCATCTGAACGGATTCAGCGAGGCCGTACCCGACTTGGCGGCTCACCGCGGCTTGTGCGATCGCTTCGGTGAATGGTCGATCGGCTTCGCCTACCGTGATCGTGAGCGAAGCGGCGAGGCAACGCTGACCAGCGCAGCCGAAGGCGCTATCTGCTGTGATGCGAGTGGCGGCTTCGATGTCGGCGTCCGGCAGGACGACGATCGGATTCTTGGCCCCGCCCTGGCATTGCGCGCGCTTGCCATTGCCGGTCGCGCGGCTGTAGACGTATTGCGCGACCTTCGTCGAGCCAACGAAACTGATCGCCCGAATAGCTGGATGGTCGAGGATCGTGTCCACCGTCTCATTCGCGCCGTTGACGAGATTGACCACGCCCTTGGGCAAGCCGCATTGGTCCAGCAACCGAAAGACTCGCTGCATGGTCAAGGGCACCTTCTCCGACGGCTTGACAATGTAGGTGTTGCCGCACGCGAGCGCGTACGGCATGAACCAGAACGGGATCATCGCCGGAAAGTTGAACGGGCAAATGCACGCCGCGACGCCGAGCGGCTGGCGGATCATCATCTCGTCGATGCCCGAAGCGATGTCTTCAGAGTTGTATCCCTGGGCGAGCGATGGGATGCCGCAGGCCACCTCGACGTTCTCGATCGCCCGTCGCACTTCACCACGCGACTCGTCCAGTGTCTTGCCGCATTCTCTAGTCACCGTGCGGGAGAGCTCTTCGAATTCCAGCTCCATCAAGTCTTTGAGCTTGAAGAGGTGTTGCACGCGCTCCACCGCGGGCGTGCGGCGCCACTGCGGAAACGCGTCGGCCGCCGCCCGCGCTGCCTCGTCCAGCTCGCTCGACGGAGACAGCGGAACCCGGCCGAGCGGACGTGCGGTAGCAGGGTTCACGACGTCCAGAAATTCAGAACCGGACGACGAACGCCATTCTCCCGCAACGTAGTTTAGTATTTGCTCGGTCTCTTCCATCCGCGCCAGTCCTTTTCTATGCAGG
>JAMCRS010000097.1:440-3730 GCA_023380675.1 Chloroflexota bacterium | reverse complement strand
CGCGCCGCTCTGCGCACCGAGAGAGACGACGGACGCGCCGGCGAGGAGGACGTCTCGTGGTATTTTACCCGGCCGCGTGAATTCCCCCGTCATGAGCGCACCGCGCTCCACCTCGCGTGCGGTCGCGTGCTCGACCTCGGCTGTGGGGCAGGGCGGCACGCCCTGTATCTTCAAGGTCGCGGCCTGAGCGTCACCGCGATCGACAAGTCGCCCCGGATCGTCGAGCTGGCGCGCACACGCGGCGTCGAGGACGCCCGCGTCGCCGACGTCTGCCGACGGCTGCCATTTCGCGACGGCGAATTCGATACCGTGATCCTGTTCGGCAACAATCTCGCCATCTGCGGAACGCAGCTGCGCTTTCGTCATTTGCTGAGAGAGCTGCATCGCGTGACCGGCGCGCGCGGCCGCATCCTCGGAACGACCCGCCAGCCGAACACGACCGAACTCGAGCACCTTGGTTACCTAAGAAAAAACCTCGCGGGCGGCCGGGCGGCCGGCCAGATTCGGATGCGCCTGGCGCATCGAGGGCATCGGGGCGCATGGTTCGACCTGTTGCTGATGTCGCCGATCGAGCTGTTGCAGGCGGCTGCCAGGGAAAAGTGGGAGCTCGCCGCCGTTTGGGCGCTCGAAAACCTCGAAGAGGGCTACGCGGCGCTGTTGGAGAAGCGACGATGAACGCCATTCTGACCCCGGCGCAGTCCGATCTGTTGAGAGATGAGAAAGCCTACCTGAGCGACCTAGTGGCGACGCTGACCGCGTTCAAAAAACCCCTCGAGGAATTGAGCGACCTCCGCCAGGCGCTCCTGCAATTGGACGAGCTGTTCCTCATCGTCGTCGCCGGCGAATTCAACGCCGGCAAGTCCGCGCTGATCAACGCGCTGATCGGCCAGCGCGTTCTGCCGGAAGGCGTCACGCCAACGACGACCCGTATTACGCTCGTCAAGCACGGAGATTCCGTGAGAGAGTCGGTCGGCGACGCCGGCATCGCCGTTCTCGCCTTTCCGCTCGACCTATTGCGCGAGCTGAATTTCGTCGATACGCCGGGCACAAACGCCGTGATCCGCGAGCACGAAGAGCTGACTCGCCAGTACGTGCCGCGCAGCGACCTGGTGCTCTTTGTAACGTCGGCCGATCGTCCGTTTACGGAGAGCGAGCGCCAATTCGTCGAGAACATTCGCGAGTGGGGAAAAAAGATCGTGTTCGTCGTGAACAAGCGCGACTTGCTCGGGACCGAGGCCGACTTGCACGAGGTGACGGCGTTTGTCGCGGAGCACGCCGCCGCGCTGCTCGGCGCCCCGCCCGAGATCTTTCCGGTTTCGGCTCGGCGAGCGCAGGAGGGCGACGAGGTCGCAAGCGGCATGCGCGAGCTGCGGACCTATGTCCAGTCTTGGCTCGACGAGAGCGCTCGGCTCCGCGTAAAATTCGCCAGCCCGCTCGGTGTGGCGGACCGGATCTTGAGGCAGGAGCAGGGGCGTGCGGCGCACGAGCGCGACCAGCTTGCCGCGGATACGGCGATGGTTGCGACGGTCGAGCGCGAGATGTCGACGTACGAGACCGAACTGCGCGGGGAGCTGCAGGCGCGCCTGGCCGAGGTCGACAACGTCCTCCTGCGCCTTCAAACGCGCGGAATGGATTTTTTCGACCAAAAGTTCAGGTTGATGAATCTGCCGGACCTAACTCGCGGCGATCGGTTCCGCGCGTTGTTCGAGAGCCAGGTCTTGACCGGCGTCTCGGACGAGATCGATCACCTGGTCCAGTCGACGGTCAACTGGCTCGTGGAAAAAGACCTCCGGCACTGGCAGCAGATTTCGTCCTTCATGCTCAAACGAAGAACGGCGCTGGAGGACGAGCTGGTGGGCCAAGTCTCGACGGACTTTGACCTGCGGCGTCAGGCGCTGCTTGACAGCGTGAGCCAGTCGTCGCAGTCGGTCGTCGCCACTTACGATGCGGAAGAGGAATCGCGGCAGTTGGGCAGCGCCGTGGAGAGCTCGGTCGCACAGACCGCGCTGGTCGAGGCCGGCGCAGTCGGGCTGGGGACCGCGGTAACGATCTTGGTGGGATCGAGCGCCGTGGACGTCACTGGCGTTCTGTTCGCCGGCGTGATCGCCATCGTTGGATTCTTCATCATTCCGTACAAACGGCAGCAGGCCAAGACGCGTTTCAGGGACAAGATTCAAGCGGTGCGTGACAATCTGGTCCGCGTGCTGACGGCCCAATTCAATGCGGAAACGGAGCGCACGCTCAATCGGCTCAAAGAAGGGGTCGCGCCGTATTTTCGTTTCGTGCGCGGGGAGAAGGAGCGCCTCGATTCGGTCGAGCGGGCGTTGGCCGATGCCGCCGACCGGCTGTCGCGGTTGCAGGCGCGTGTTACAGAGGCATTCGAGGAGCGGAGCGGAAAAACGACGACGCGGAGACGCGCCTAACCTTTTGAACCAGATCGCAGTGTGACAACGCGCGGAAACGCGCTCCCTGGGTAAGGAACGCCCGCCGGAGCGCCGCCGCACGTCGCGGGTCAGGGTGACGCGTCGTCTCGCGGCTCTTGAATCAGCGCGAGCGCCTCCTGCTCGCGCGATTTTTCGACCATGACACGGACCTCGCCCATGCCGTCAAGAAGCATGCCGAACACCCGGCCCGCGCTCTCGTACTGCAGGAACGCCGGGATACCGGCGCTTTCGAGCAAACCCTTGACTACCTCGGCGCGCAACGGCCCCATCGACGTATAGACGGCAGCAAACCCCTCATCCTGATTCGACTCGCCCATCGGCATCTCCCTCTTCAGCCGCCGGTTCAGACCGTTGTTCTGGCCCAAGATCGGCAGCCGTCTCGGCCGCTGGCTCGCTCGCATCCTCGACGGTCAGCGCGGCTGCCGGCTCGGCCAACGTCGCCTGCGCCGCACGCGCGACGGCGCGCGCGAATAACAAATAGCCGGTATGCGCCACCATCCGGTCTACCGGCCGCAGACGGTCTGCGACCGGCTTGTACTCGCGCGTCAATATCTCGATGACCTCGGTATCGGTCCAACCGTCGTACGATTCCATTTCGCGCAGCAGGTCGCTCAATTGGTTCGCCGTCGGCACCAGCGATCCAAAAAATCCTCCGCCTTTGAGCGCGGCGTGCGCCTGTGCGAGAAACATCCACGGTTCTCGAACGTCCAGAAACAGCGCGTCCACGCCGCGCTCGTCGAATCCCTGACGTATGTCGCGCTCTTTCAGCTCGACGACGTCCAGCGCGCCCACGCGATCGAGGTTTTTGCGCGCCAGCTCGATCATGTCGGTACGCTCGTCGGACGT
>JAMCRS010000097.1:0-430 GCA_023380675.1 Chloroflexota bacterium | reverse complement strand
GCCGCTGCCGGTGCCGGCCTCGACGACGCGCGCGCCGGGGACGATATTCATCCGCAGCAGCACGTAGCCGATCTCCTTTGGATACACGATCTGGGAGGCGCGCTTGACGTGCATCACGAGGTCGAACGTCGACGGCTGTAGCATCGAAAAGCGGTCGCCCAGCTGTGACGGGACGAGCGCGCCGTACGGCTGGCCGATCATGTCGTCGTGGCGGATGAACCCGCGGTGGGTGTGCATCTGCGCACCCGCGCAGAGTCGGATGAGAAAGCGCTTGCCATCCGGGGCGAGGAGGAGTATGAGGTCGTCGACTTGCGCGAGATTTCCCAATCCGCAGGCTCCTGAATAGACCAATTTAGATTCATCCGATATCGGATTCGATTATATGTCCGCCGGCGCATTCTGGCAACCAGAATGCGCCGGCCCGTCCGCA
>JAMCRS010000096.1 GCA_023380675.1 Chloroflexota bacterium | reverse complement strand
GTTCGGCGAGCCGAAGATTGTAGCGCCATTTGGGCTTCATCTTAGTGAGGAGCGTGTCCAGGTCGCGTGTGAGGTCGACGTGGATGGTGGTGCGGGGCTGGATGGGATTGGCCGGCCGCACCGGTGTCTGGCACATCGACGCGAGCCCGGCGTCGTCGATCGGGGCCGGCGAGATCCAATTCAGCTCGATCTTGAGCACGAACGCGCCGCGGGCGCGCGCCGCGGCGGCTGCGGCGTCCAGGAGCGCGGCGAGAGTCGCGCGGTCGGCCGGGTCGGCAACCGGGCCGCGCGGAACGTAGGCGAAGAGCAAACCGGGCGCGAGCGCGCGGAAAAGGATTTGAGCCCCCGCGGCGTACTCGCCGTCGCGGGCGAACCCGAGGCGCAGCGCGCTCCAGCCAAAACGTGATTTCAGATCGCCCCACGGCGTCGATTGAAGCGCGTGACCGCCGCGCGCGCGTACGAATTCATTCCAGTCGGGCGGAGCCGGATTCTCGACGATGCGATAAGAGTCGCTCACGGGGCTTATTATATCACATCACGGCGGGTGGATCGCCGCGCTTTGTAATATCGCAGCGATTGTGCTATAATGTCGCTGCTCGAGTCAAGCCTGACATCTTTCCTACGAAGGAGTAGCCACCCGTGCTTGATCGATATGGTATCGTAGGCCTCTTTGCCGTGTTGGCAGTCGTCTTCCCCGCAGTGCCTCTGCTCCTATCTTGGATCATCCGTCCGAAAAAACCCAACAAGTCCAAAAAAACCACCTACGAATGCGGCCTCGAGTTTGAGGATTTTCCCGAGGAGGCGCAAAACGTCTGGGTGCAGTTCCGCGTCCAGTACTATATCTTTGCGCTCATCTTCGTCGTCTTCGACATCGAGGTCGTCTATCTCTATCCGTGGGCGGTCGCTTACAGCACGCTCGGCGCGTTCGCGCTCGTCGAGATGCTCATCTTTTTGGGCATCCTGATCCTCGCGCTCGCCTATGCCTGGCGCAACGGTTTGCTGGAGTGGACGTGAGGCGACGGGCCGCGCAAGCGGCTTGTTCGCGCGTCGAGAGAATCGCCGGGCAGCCGGCTGAGAGTCCGGACTGGGAAATGATGCGATGGAATTCTTAAACGATCTTTTCGTCAACATCTACAATGCGGTCGACGCCTTGCTCACCGGCCTGATCGGCGGGATGGGGCTGCGGCCGGATGCGGCGAGCGCGATCGTCGCGGCCGTCATGGGGCTGCTGGTCATCACCGTGATCCTGCTCTTCGGGGTCACCGTGGTGCTCAGCCTCATCTGGCTGGAGCGCAAGGTGGCCGGCCGCGTGCAGGACCGCCTCGGGCCGAACCGCGTAGGGCCCTTTGGGCTGTTGCAGCCCGTCGCCGATACGGTCAAGATGTTCATCAAGGAAGACATCGTGCCGACGAACGCCGACGGCCTGGTGCACCTGCTGGCTCCGATCGTCGCGCTCGCGCCGGCGGTGCTCGCGTTCGCGGTGATCCCATTCGGCCGCGGCATGGCGCCGGTCGATCTGAACATCGGCATCCTGTGGGTCGTCTCGGTCGGCTCGATCGGGACGGTCGGGCTGTTCATGGCCGGCTACGGATCGAACAACAAGTTCGCGTTGATCGGCGGGATGCGCGCGGTCGCGCAGGCGATCAGCTACGAGATCCCGCAAGTGTTGACGATCGTGCCCGTGATCCTGCTCGCCGGCTCGATGTCGCTCGTGACGATCGTGCAGAAGCAGAGCGGGCTGTGGTACGTCCTTTATCTCCCCATCGGCCTGATCGGATTCGTCATCTACTACATCAGCGCCCTGGCGGAGGTGAACCGCACGCCGTTCGACCTGCCGGAAGGCGAGTCCGAGATCGTGGCCGGGCACCACACGGAATACAGCGGAATGAAGTGGGGCCTCTTTTACCTCGCCGAGTATTTCAACTTTTTCATCGTCTGCATGATCGCGGCGACGCTCTTTCTCGGCGGCTGGCAGGGACCGCTTCTTCCGCCGTGGCTGTGGCTCCTGATCAAGACCTACGCCCTCATCCTGGTGGGCATGTGGATTCGGATGACGCTGCCGCGCTTTCGGGTGGACCAATTGATGAAATTCGCGTGGCAGGTGCTCGTGCCGATCGCGCTCGTCAATATCCTGCTGACGGGCGTGTTCCTGCTGATCGTCAGACCCTAGCCTCGCTCGAGGGACATCATGCTGACCAGTGAATTCTTGACCTATGTAGCATTTTTCGCGATGGCGGCGGTCGCGCTCGTGGGCGCGTTTCTCGCCGTCAGCCTGCGCAATCTCGTCCGGTCGGCGCTGGGGCTCATCCTTTCCTTCATGGGCGTAGCCGGGATCTATTTCGTGCTGGAGGCGGAATTCGTCGCGATCGTTCAGGTCATTATCTACATCGGCGCGATCTCCGTCCTCATCCTCTTTGCGATCATGTTGACGCGCGGCTTGATGTCCGGGGCGGAGGCGGCGGAGAACCGCCAGTGGATCGGCGGCGCGTTCATCGCACTGTTCCTCTTCGCCGTCATCTTTTTCGTCGCCATCACGACGAACTGGCCGGTCGTGCAGGCGCCGGTGAGCGCCGACCTGATCCCCAAGATCGGGACGGAGCTGGTCGGTCAGTACGTCCTTCCGTTCGAGGCCGCGTCCCTCCTCTTGCTCGCGGCGTTGATCGGTGCGATCGTGATCGCGCGGGAATAAATAGACTCCATACATTCGCACGGAGTTGCAATCCAGATGATACCCATTCAATTCTACCTGGTCGTGGCGGCAGCGCTCTTTTGTCTCGGGTTGTTCGGCGCGCTCTCGCGCCGCAACGCGGTCGGCATCCTCATGGGAATCGAGCTGATGCTGAACGCGGTCAACATCAACCTGATCGCATTTTGGCGCTATATCAAACCGGCTTCGCCGGCGATGGACCTGGCGGGACAGATCTTTGCGCTCTTCGTCGTGACGCTCGCCGCGGCGGAGGCGGCCATCGGGCTGTCGCTCATCATCGCCATCTACCGCTCGCGCGATACCGTGAACGTGGAAGATGTCGACCTGATGAAGTGGTAGAGGAAATCCATTTGAGGTATTCATGTTCAATTTCGCCTTTTTGATCCCGGTCTTTCCTCTTCTGGCATTCGTCTTAATCGTCTTCTTTTTCAATCGAAACAACCGGTTGAGCGCGCTAACAGCCGTGGCCGGCATTTTTCTGTCGGGTGTCATGGCGTACGGCGTGCTGGCCGAAGCGATCGGTCAAGGCGCCGCGCTCGCCCAGCACCCCTTCGACGGGACGCTGTTCGGGTTCCTGTTCATCCCCACCGGCAACGAGTCGCTCTCCGTCGGCTGGTTGATCGATCCGCTCGCCGCCGTCGTCCTGTTCATGGTGACGACGGTCTGCTTGATGATCTTTATCTACTCGATCGGCTACATGCAGCACAGCCACGCGGACGAGCACGGCCACGTGCACACGACCGACGATCCGCGCTACGCTCGCTTCTTCGCCTACATTTCGCTGTTTGCGTGCGGGATGTTGGGGCTCGTCCTGTCGTCGAACCTGCTAGAACTCTTTGTCTTTTGGGAGATCATGGGGCTGTGCTCGTACCTGTTGATCGGCTTTTGGTCCGTGCGCGCCCCGAACGAGCACCACATCGACGACGCGCAGACGGTGCGCGCCAAAGTCGCTTCGCTCAAAGCGTTCCTCACGACCCGTGTCGGCGACACGATCTTTTTCTCCGGGATGATTCTGCTCTACATCCAAACCGGGAGCCTGACGTTCACCAAGATCTTTACCGAGGAAACGCTCAAGCAGTTGGCGACGACGCAGGCGCTGCCGGGCGTCCCGTGGGTGACCGTCATCGGCCTGCTCATTCTCGGAGGCACGGTCGGCAAATCGGCCCAGTTCCCGCTGCACATCTGGCTGCCGGACGCGATGGAGGGCCCTACACCGGTCAGCGCCCTCATCCACGCGGCGACGATGGTCGCGGCGGGCGTGTATTTGATCGCGCGGACCTTTCCGATCTTTATCACCGCGTCCGCCGCCGGCGGGCCGGTCATGGCGATCGTCGCCCTCATCGGCGCGTTCACGGCGCTGTTCGCCTCGACCATCGGCCTGGCGCAGGACGACATCAAGCGGGTGCTGGCGTACTCGACCATCTCACAGCTCGGCTACATGGTGGCTGCGCTCGGCGTGGGCGCTTTTGTGGCGGGGGCGTTCCACCTGATCACCCACGCGTTCTTCAAGTCGCTCCTCTTTTTGTCCGCCGGCTCGGTGATCCACGGGGTCGGCACGAACGACATGATGAAGATGGGCGGCCTGCGCAAAAAGATGCCGATCACGGCGACGGTATTCATGATCGGCGCGCTGGCGCTGGCGGGAGTGCCGCCGTTCGCCGGCTTTTGGAGCAAGGACGAGATCCTGGCGCACGCGTTCGAGCTGGGGACGCAGGGGAACGTGGTCGCGCTCGTCGTCTACGTCATGCTGGCGATCGCGGCCTTCTTTACCGCGTTCTACATGACGCGACAGGTATTCCTCACATTCTTTGGGGAGGGCCGCGACGAGCATGCGGTGGAGCATGCGCACGAGTCGCCCAAGGTGATGTGGATCCCGCTCGCCGTGCTCGCCTTTTTCGCCGCATTTATCGGGCTGGCGAACGCGCCCGGGATCGAGTTCGTGCAGAATTTCGTGGGCGGGGGCGTGCTCGGCATCGCCGAGCCGCTGGAAGCGACGGCGTTCAACCCGGCTATTGCGGGATTCAGTGTGCTGATCGCGCTCGCCGGCATCGGCCTGGGTTGGCTGATCTACGGGTGGAAGCCGCTCAAGAGCGGCCAGCGCGACCGGCTCGCGGTGCTCGGCCCGCTGTGGTCGCTGGTCCGCAACAAGTACTACATGGACGAGCTGTACGGCGTCGTGATCGCGCAAAAGGCCGGGCCGGAAGGCGAAACGGGAACGGGGGACTCTGTGCGCGTCGAGGCGGGCCTGCTCATGCGCCTGGTCGGCTGGTTCTCGCAGCTCTGCGCCGCGTTCGACAAAGCGATCGTCGACGGGCTGGTCAACCTCGTCGGCCTGGTCGCGCGCGCCATCGGGTCGATCAGCGCCTGGATCGATCAGACCATCGTCGACGGCGCCGTGAACGCGATCGCCGTGGTCGCGGACATGTTCAGCGAGCTGCTCAAGTTGATCCAAACCGGCCGGGTGCAGAATTATTTGCTGCTCGCGGTCGGCGGCGCAGCGCTCTTTGCATTTTTGTATATGATTCGATAATCTTCACTCTCGCCCTCTCGCCGGTTTTCCGGCGCGGCCGGCTGCGCATCGGCCCGGGGAAAGCGGAAGGGGCGGAAACGGAGTGAGGTCGGAGGACCCATCATGTTTGTGCCGTGGCTGTCAATTCTTGTCGCGCTCCCGATCCTCGGAGCGATCATCGTCCTGCTCGTTCCGAAAGAATGGGTTACGCGCTTTGCGGTGGTCTGGTCTCTGATCCCGTTGGCGATCGCGTCCTATCTCTGGGTGGCCCTTTTCAATTCGCAATCGGCGACCATGCAGTTCCAGGAGCTCGGCACGTGGATCCAGAGCCTGAACGTCCAGTACCACGTGGGCGTCGACGGATTGAGCCTTCCGCTGATATGGCTGACCACGCTGCTTACGGCGCTGGGATTGTTCTATTCCTCCCGCACCATCGAGGAGCGGGTGCGCGAGTTCTTCTTCATGTTCCTGCTGCTCGAGACCGGCCTGCTCGGCGTCTTCGTCTCGCTCGACTTTTTCCTGTTTTACGTCTTTTGGGAACTGGGCCTGGTGCCGATGTATTTTCTCATCGCGATCTGGGGGCACGCCGAGGACCGACCGCAGTATTCGGCAATCAAGTTCTTTCTCTACACCCTCGCCGGGTCGGTGTTCATGCTGCTGGCGATCATCGCGCTCTACATCAATACGAGCAGCGCGACCACGCCCGGCACGTTCGACCTGATCGAGCTGGCGCAGCGGCATCCCTTCCAGGGGAACTTTGTCTTCGCGTCGCTGGCGTTCTGGTCCATTTTTCTCGCGTTCGCGATCAAGGTCCCGCTCTTTCCGTTTCACACGTGGCTGCCGGACGCGCACACGGCCGCGCCGACCGCCGGTTCGGTCATCCTGGCCGGCATCCTGCTGAAGCTGGGGACCTACGGTTTTATCCGCATCCTCCTGCCGATCTTCCCGCAAGTGTTCCAGGCGAATGCAACGTTCATCGGGATCCTGGCCGCGATCTCGATCGTCTACGGCGCGCTGGTCGCAATGGCGCAAACGGATTTCAAGCGGCTGATCGCGTATTCGTCCGTGAATCACATGGGTTACGTCATCCTCGGCATTGCGGCGGCGGCCGCGGCCGGGGCGGCGAACCTGACCGACCGCAGCATCGCGCTCAACGGCGCCATGCTGCAGATGTTCAATCACGGCGTCATCACGGGCGCTCTGTTTTTCATCGTCGGCATGTTGTACGAGCGCGCCCACACGCGCGATCTGAAGGCGTTTGGCGGCCTGGGAAGCAAGATCCCGATCTACGGCGGAATCCTGCTGCTCGCCTCCTTCGCATCGCTGGGCCTGCCCGGCCTCGCCGGTTTCGTGAGCGAATTCCTGGTCTTTCGCGGCGCCTTCGCCAGCCTGACGGCGATCTCGGCGTTCGCCGTGCTCGGCGTCGTCTTCACGGCGGCCATGTTCCTGTGGAAGGTGGTCCAGAACGTGTTGCTCGGCCCGTTCAACGATCGGTGGGCCGGCATCAAGGATCTGAGCGCATACGAGGTCGTCACGCTCGCGGCGCTCCTGATCCTCATGGTCGTGATCGGCGTCTATCCGTCGGTGATCCTGAACACGATCAATACCGTGTCGGTGAGTATTGTGGGGGCCCTACGGTTTTAGACAGCTGGTCAATTGGTCAATTAGTCGACCAGTCAATTGGTCAACTCGTCAAGCACGTGACTGGTGACCGGGCAACTTGTGGTTGGTTGACGGGGTACCATTCGATGCTCGCGCCGGACTGCCCGGGACCGGGCGAACTAATTGACTAATCACTGATCGACTAGTCACCCATTGCCTAATAACTAATCTCTCTCCCTGGGGTTGCGATGCCTGATACCCGAACATTGACCTTGATTCTGCCGGAAATCATCCTCTCCGTCTTTGCCATGCTCATTCTGGTCGTCGACCTGATCGGACGGGCGCGGACGCGTGCGCTGCTCCCATGGGTGACCGTGCTCGGCTTTGCGCTGGCCTTTGCGGCGACGCTCTACATCTGGGGCTCGAGCGCATCGCTGTTCGGCGGCATGTACTCGATCGACGGCTTTTCGCTCTTTTTCAAGATCATCGCGACAGTGGCAGGCGCCGTCATCGCCGTCGCCTCGATCGACTATATGCGGGGCCGGACGACGCGCTACGGCGAGTTCTTTTCCCTGTTCACATTTTCCATCCTGGCCATGACGATGATGGCGAGCTCGGCCAGCCTGTTGATGATCTACCTCTCGGTCGAGTTTTTGAGCTACACCTCGTATCTGCTGACCGGTTTCCTGCGGGACGACAAAAAGTCCAACGAGGCGGCGATCAAATACTTTTTGTACGGCGCCATTACGAGCGCGGTGATGCTCTACGGCCTGTCGCTCCTTTACGGGGTGAGCGGATCGCTCAATCTCACCGACATCGCCGCCGCGTTCGCCGCGACGTTCGACACGAGCGTGCGCGCGGTGGCTCTCGTGGCGACGGCGCTCGTCCTCGCCGGGCTCGGTTTCAAGATCTCGCTCGTGCCGTTTCACCAATGGGCGCCCGACGCGTACGAGGGCGCGCCGACGCCGGTCACCGCCTTTCTTTCGGTCGGACCCAAGGCGGTGGGCTTTGCGATCCTGCTGCGGCTGGCGCTCACTGCGCTGCCGGCCTACCACGACGCGTGGGTGGGGCTGCTCGCGGTCGTGTCCATCCTCACGATGACGCTCGGAAACCTGGTCGCGCTGCAGCAAAAGAACATCAAACGGCTGCTGGCGTATTCGTCCATCGCGCAGGCCGGCTATATGCTGATCGGCCTGGTCGCCGTCAACGTGACCGGCAGCTCGCCCTTTACCGGACTGAACGGCGTTCTGATCTATCTGTTCGCCTACCTGTTCACCAACCTCGGCGCGTTCACGTGCGTCATCGCGATCGAGAACGCGACAGGCGCGGTCAACATCGAGGACTATGCCGGGCTGGTGCGGCGGACGCCGCTGGTCGCCGGTCTCTTCGTCATCTTTTTCCTATCGCTGGCCGGGATACCGCCCACGGCCGGCTTTATCGGCAAGTTCTTCGTCTTCGGCGCCGCGCTGCGCGAAGGATTCTTGACGCTTGCGGCGATCGGGGTCATCAACAGCGTCATCTCGGTCTTTTACTATTTTGCGGTCGTCCGAGCTGCGTTCTTTCTGGAGGCCAAGGATCCCGCGCCGATCCGCGTGGCTCCGCTGGTGACCGCACTGCTGACCGTAACCGCGGCGATCGTCGTCCTGATCGCGGTGTATCCACAGCCGCTGCTCAACCTTGCGGCGTGGTCCATGTCGATGGTCGGCGTCGTGAAATAGCCTGGTCCGGCCGCGGGCGGGTCCGCGAACTGACGCGAACACTCACGATTATGGCGTGATGGCGCGCGGCGGTCCGCGGATTTTTTTAAGGCCGTACTTGAACGCCTGGCGTTGTCAAGGCCGTGCTCGTCGACGTGCGGGTCCTCCAGAAATAGACCAGCGCGAAGATGAAGAAGGGGACCAGGAATACCAGGCCGCCTATGTTGTCTCCAAAGGCCGCGGGGTCGTCGTTTTCGAGCGGGACTGCGATTACCTGCACCACCAGCGCCAGTCCGGCCAGAGCGAGGGGCATCATCGACCGTTTTTCCTCCTCCCTCTAATCCATCGCCATCCCGCCGCTCACCGGAACATAGGTGCCAGTCATAAAGCCGCTGGCATCGCTCGCCAAGAAGACGATGACCCGGGCGATGTCGTCTGGCATTGCGATCCGCCCGAGCGGCGTCGCGGCTGATATTTGCTGGCGCACTTGCGGCGACATGCCAGCGCTCAGGTCGGTCTCGACCATGCCGGGAGCAACTGCATTCACCGTGATCCCATTCGGGCCGAACTCTCTGGCCAGGGCTTTAACAAAGCTCACTTCTGCTCCGAATGCCGGGCTGAGGCTGCACAGTCCTGGCATGTTCGGGTATTTGCCCCAGCCGCTGGTCACAAAAACCAGCTTGCCCGAATGCTGCTGGCTCATCAGCGGAAGTACGGCATGGGACCACGTTAGACAACTCTACGAACTGATGCTCGACGAGCCTGCGCTCTTTGAGGTTCTAACCGAAGTGAGTCTACGCGCTCACCGCACGCCGGTGCTGCAGTACCTTGACCAGCAGCACAGCGGTTGGCACGATATGCTTGCGGGGATCCTTCGACGAGGTATCGAAGAACGGACATGGTCGACCGATCTCGATCCGGATGCCGCTGCGTGGGCCATCATTACCATGATGGAAGGCGCCAGTATGTGGGCAGCAACGTCGCCCGGCCGAGGCGAACAAGCGATGATGCAGCTCGAGAAATGGCTGCAGATCAGATGAATCGAATCAATCACTACCTCTGCCAAAAACCCGTTTTCTGCTAGAAAACGGGTTGCGACCCAGTCTCGCGACGGAGCTTTGACGAAGGTGTTGCTGCCAGAAAAGATGCAGCTGCACCGGCTGCGGGTG
>JAMCRS010000095.1:667-13763 GCA_023380675.1 Chloroflexota bacterium | reverse complement strand
CGCACGCGAATGAAATTCAAGAGGCTGTCCAGAAACCCTGGACAGCCTCTTGCGTTTGTTCACTCACCGCCGCCGGTCACTCGCCGAACCTCGAGCACGTTCGGAAGCCGATCGATCTTATTCAGGACTCGAGTGAGCTGATCCGCGCTCGATATCTCCAACGTCGCCGTGATGATCGAGATCCCGTCCTTGCGTCCGGCGTCTGCGTTGGCTGACGCGAGGTTGATGCCTTCGGCGGCCACCACCCCGGAAATATCGTGCACCAAGCCGGACCGATCAATCGCGCGTACCTGTACCCTGACCGGATAGACCGTCTGTTCCGTCTCGTGCCAGTCCACGGCGATCAGGCGCTCCCGTTCGTTGACTTCGAGCACGCTGCGGCAATCACGCCGGTGGATCGTGATGCCGCGGCCGCGCGTGATAAAGCCAATGACGTCGTCGCCGGGCAGCGGGTTGCAACAGCGCGCCAGGTGCTGCAGTAAATTGCCCACTCCCTTGACCGTGACCTTGGTCTCTGGCGCCTTGGGGAGCGGGCGGCTGACGATTGGCGCTTGTTCCTCGGGGGCACTCTTGGCCCGTTCGGCATCCAGGAGCTTGATGCTGACGGTGGAGATGCTGATGTCTTCGTGGCCGAGCGCCTCAAGAAATTCCTCGGCGCTCTTGAAGTTGAACATCTTGGCGATCTCGTCGAAATTGCGCTGTCCGAACCCAAGGCGGTGGAGCTCCTTTTCGAGAAGCACCCGCCCGTCCGCAATGGCCTCTGTGCGCGCCTGTTGTTTGAACCACTGGCGCACTTTTTCGCGCGCGCGCGAAGTCCGCACGAGCCCGAGGGCCGGGTTGAGCCAGTCCCGGCTAGGTCCGCCCTTCTTCGCGGTGAGAATTTCAACCCGGTCCCCGACGCGCAGGCGATAGTCCAGCGGCACGATCCGGCCGTTCACCTTCGCGCCGCGGCAGCGGTGACCGATCTCCGTGTGCACGTAGTAGGCAAAGTCGATCGGGGTTGCGCCCGCCGCCATTTCGATGATCTTGCCTTTGGGAGTGAAAACGTAGACCTGGTCCTGGAACTCGTCGGTCTTGATCGACTCGACGAACACTTTGGCGTCGGCGATGTCTTTGCGCCACTCCATCAATTGGCGGAGCCAGTTGATCTTGTTCTCAAAGGCGGCACTGTGACTCGCCCCCGGTTCTTTGTAGCGCCAGTGCGCGGCAATGCCGAACTCGGCAATCTCGTGCATTTCCTCCGTGCGGATTTGCACTTCGAGCGGCTTGCCGGCTGGACCGATCACCGCCGTGTGGAGCGACTGATACAAGTTTTCCTTGGGTTTGGCAATATAGTCGTCAAACTCGCCCGGAATGGGGGACCAGATGCTGTGCACGGTGCCCAGAACGACGTAACAATCGCGTACCGTCTCGACGATCACTCGGATCGCCCGAATGTCGTAGATCTGTTGAAAGTCGCGGCGCTTGCTCACCATCTTGTTGTAGATGCTGTAGATGTGCTTGGGACGCCCGCTCATCTCGAGCGGCTGGATGCCCTCCTGTACGAGGCGGTCCCGGAGTGTGGCGATCGCGCGCGTGATGTAATCGAGCTGATCGTCTTTGTCTTCTGAGAGAAGACCTTCGATCTCTTCGAACTTGTCCGGCTCGAGGTACTTGAGCGAGAGGTCCTCCAGCTCGCGGCGTATGGTATAAATTCCGAGGCGGTTGGCCAACGGCGCAAAGATCTCCATCGTCTCGCGCGCGATCTTTACCTGCTTGTCCGGCGCGAGCGCGTAGAGCGTTCGCATGTTGTGCAGCCGGTCCGCCAGCTTGATCAGGACGACGCGCACCTCTTCTGCCATCGCAATGAACATCTTGCGGAGCGACTCAGCTTCCGTCTCTTCCATTCCGAAGCGCAGTTGGGAGAGTTTGGTCACCCCGTCGACGCGCAGCGCTACTTCCTCGCCGAATTCCTGTCGGATGTTGTCGAGCGTAACGTCCGTATCCTCCGGAACGTCGTGCAGCAGAGCCGCGATGATACTGTCCTCGTCCAGGAAAAGGCCAGCCAGGATCGTCGCCACGGCTAGACAATGGCTGATGTACGGGTCGCCGGTCGATCGCATCTGCGCGCCGTGCGCAGTACAAGCAAGCTCGTAGGCACGCCCGATGCGGTCCAGATCGGCGCCCGGATTATACCCCTTAACTTGAGCCAACAACGAATCGATGGTTGCCGTTTCCACTGCGCAAATTGTACTCCAACGATTCGGTTTTGGCAATCACCAGTCGCCGGCCCGGGACAGCGCTCCAACGTAGATCGACTACGGCAACTGATGAGAACTGACCCATAGGCAGTCCGGCCAGCACCGCCCCCCCTACCTACGAGCCGCCGCTACGTGGAGCTGAGAAGGGCCTGGGGGTCGAGTCGGCTGCGGCTTTGATCGACGCAAAGCCCTGGCTCGCCCCTGGCTTGGCACGGCGTCAGCAAACTCGTCATCGTGCCCGGTATCACACCTTTAGACTCGGGAACATACCACCGGCGAAGTTGGCGTCACGCCAGGACGTAGGAGATCAAACCGGCCACGGAACACTACTTTCGGAAGGAAGAGCGAATGCGAGCAAAAAGGCACTAACACGCGAATGTGGAACGTGGGTACTTGACGGGGCGGAACGCCATCGGAACCTCATCACAGAGCGGGCAATCGAGAGGATGTGAGTCGGCCCGAGGGATTGCGCGCAATCAATTCCGAGCTCTTAGTACGCCGTTTTTCTGCCGCCAGACTGGATATTCGCAAGTCACAGCCGCGAAAACACAAAGAGCGCGATCACGATCAAGAGGACGACTACGGGCACGAGTATCCGCCACGACACACGGTATGCCGGCTCGGATCCCCCGCGGTCCCATTCGTAATGATTCTCGTCGCGCACATCTCCGGCTGCCGCGGGCGCGACCGACTTGCGCACGGACGCGTCCGGCGCGTTCGGGTCCCAGAGGTATAGATACAGCTCGCGCGCCTCTTCATTCGCGGGGTTGATCTCGACCGCTTTTCTGGCGTGCTCGAAAGCCGCTCGATAGTCCGCCGTCGTCCGGGCGCACCCGAGCCAGCCTCGATCGTTCTGCGGGTCGAGCTCGACGGCTTGTTGGTAGCGGGCGTGCGCCTCTGCCTTTTGTCCGGAGCGAAGCAAGGTCGTCCCTTCCTCTACCCGCTTCGCGGCTTCTTCCTTCAACCGGCCGTTGGCTTGGTCCAAGGCGGCTTTTGCCTGCGCGCTTTGAGGGTTCAACTCGAGACCGCGTTTGGCCAAATCCACCGCCTGTCGCGCCGTCTCCGCCGTGCGCGCTCGACCCAGCCAAGCCTGCTCGTGCGTCGGATCCAATTCCGTCGCGCGTTCAAAGAGCCTGCGCGCGAGGTCGACTTGACCGGCCTCGGCCATATAGTGTCCCACCGTTACCAGCTGGGGAACGTCCGCCGCGGCCGCGGACCCGAGCTTGTCCTTCACGAGCTTGACCAGGCGCGCCTGAATCTCCGGCTTGGTTTCGATCTGCAGGGCGCGGGCGTAAGAGCGTGCGCCTTCGTCCCACTCCGCTGCGCTCTCCGCTCGCCCAATCCAGGCCTGCACGAGCTCGGGCTTGAGTTCCGTCGCCCGACAGAATTCGGCGTACGCAGTGCGCAGGTCTTGGAGCGCGATGGCTTGCTGAGCGCGGGCGAGCGCGTTGTAAAGCTCGTTCGCGGGTGCCGGCCGAATCCCTTCGTCGATCTCCAGAGCCAGCGAGCGGTACGCCTCCGCCCCCACAGAATCGGGCGCATATTCAAAGATGCTCTTGCCGGCGGAGGACGCTTCGCGGAGTTTGACACTCTGCCTGACCGATGTTGAGAAGAAAGGTATTTCCGAGCTATAGTCTCGCTGCAGTGCGGCAAGCACGGCCTGGGCGTGCCGTGTCTTCAATAGAGACATGGTAAAAAAGATGCCCCCAATTCGCAGACCGGGATTGAGGGCCTGCCGAACGCCCCTGACGATGGTGAGCAGCCATTTTACCGATTGGTAATTGAGATAGTCTAGAGTGAACGGAATGACGACCTGGTCCGCCGCTGTGAGCGCCAGCCCGGTCAGTATACCGGCATTTGCCGGACAGTCGATCAAGACATAATCGTAGCGTCCTCGCAACGGCTCGAGCGCGGAACGCAGCGCCGCCATCCTCGGCCTGGGCTGCTCGAGATCGCGGGCAATGTCGTTCAGCTCGTGATTGGCGGGGACGAGGTCAAAGCCCTCGTGGGTGGTCACAGCCACGGCTGCCAGCGGCGTAGCCGTATGGTCCAGCGCGTCCCCGATCGTCTTTGGCATCTGCTCGGGCTGAAAACCGAACGAAAGAGTGAGAGACGCTTGGGGATCGAGGTCGACCGCAAGCACGTGGCGGCCGCGCTGCGTGAGCGCCGCGGCCAGATTCGCGGTCGTGGTCGTTTTGCCAACGCCTCCTTTGATATTCGCCACTGCTAGTATCCGTGCCATCGAATTCCTTTGATCGGTCGATTTAGTGCGCTGCGCTTGTCACTCTTGCCCACACCGTTGCGCGAACGGGCCGCGTGCCATGCGGCTGCGCGATCCACTACGCCGTCAAGATTATATCTCAAAGCAGAGCAAACACAAGAGCCTCAATCGCCCCAGCCAACGCCGATTGCCGAATGCACATCATTCGAAGAATCGGCTTCCGTCGGGCCCTCTGCGCTCGTCGCGCTCGCGCCTTGCGTCGTGCCGCTGGTGCTCACCACGCCGAGTGAGCGTACCGCCGGCGGCCGCGGCGCTAGTTGCGCGCGGGTTGGCGCGAAAACCGTTTGTTGACCGTTGGGAAAAATGCTATAATACGCGGCGAGGAAAGGAGATTCAGTTCAGTTGCCTTTTTCCCGGACCGTGCGGCACGGTTTGACGGCGGCGGCGGCCCTCGTTCTCCTCTCGGTATTCGCCGCCGCGTCGATCCCGCCGCGAGCGGTCGCCGCACCGCCCGCCGATGCGCCAAGCAGCTACGTCGTTCAGTCAGGGGATACGCTCTACGCGATCGCAATCCGCTTTCACACTACAGTTGCCATCCTCAGGCAGTTGAACGGGCCCAGCGGCGATGTCATCCAGGTCGGCCAAAAGCTTACGCTCCCGTCCGCGTCAGACGCCTCTGTCGACGCTCCACCTACTGCGTCGACGCTAGTGCCGGTCCCTGCAGACGCTCCACATGCCGTCGGCTACGTGATTCAACCCGGGGACTCGCTTTATCGAATCGCCGAGCGGTACGGAACGATGCTGCGCGCCCTCGCTGACCTTAACGGAATCCCAAACCCGGACCTCATCTCGGTGGGCGAGGGTTTGGCGATACCCACCGGCCTAGACATCGCAAAGCCGGGCTTGGTGATCGACCCCTCACCGGTCAAGCAGGGCGAGACGCTGCAGATCCGGGTTGCGCGTGCGAATCTCTTGAACGTCGCCGGCAAGTTTGGCGCGCGGACCGTCAGCTTCACGCAAGCCGGGGGAGTCTTCTACGCGCTTGTCGGGATCTCGCGGTGCGCCACAGTCGGCACTGTCCAATTGACAATCACCGAGACAGACTCGTCTGGCAAGTCGGCAACCGAAACGGCAACGGTCAAGGTGATTGCGACTGATTTCCCGGTCGATCAGATCACGCTGTCTCTGGATAAGCTCGGCATCCTGACGGATACGGCGCTCGTCAATCGCGAAGCCGTTCAACTGGCCGAGATCGTCGATCGCTTTACGCCGACGCGATACTGGAGCGGCGCGTTTCGACAGCCCGTGTACGGACGGATCACCGAGTACTTTGGGACACGCCGTTCCTATAACGGCGGACCCGTGGGAGCGTGCGGGCACGAAGGTACTGACTTTGGTCTGCCGCAGGGCACGCCGGTTTACGCGCCGGCACGCGGCAAGGTAGTGTTCACCGGTCTGACCCAGGTCCGCGGGAACATGACTGTCGTCGATCACGGAGTCGGCGTCTACAGCGCGTTCTTCCACCAGGTCGAAATTCTGGTCAAAGTCGGGCAGATGGTCGAGCCGGGGCAATTGATTGGGAAGGTTGGAACAACCGGCCTGTCGACCGGGCCGCACTTGCATTGGAGCATGTGGGCAGACGGCGAATACGTGGATCCGTTAGAGTGGACGCAGCGCGTATTGCCTTGATAGCAACGCGTCTTGTGATTTATTCGCGCAATGCACATAGGGCCGTACGAGGCAGATGAGAAGAGCCTAATACAGGTCTAATCCGCACTTCATCGCACGATCATAAAATGGAGCGCATATCTCAAGAGAGGGAACTGGCGCACACACATTCTGCCAATAGAACTTTATTGCCCTGACCTGCGTAACGTGTTCAGGGTGTCGACCCGGCGCCCTCTAGAAAAGAGCTTGGGCCGATGAGGCAAAAGATACCGCCGACGTTCGGTCGGATTCATAATCAGCCCGAACCGGAGCCGGAACCACAACCGGCCCCGAAGCCATCTCCCCGGCTCGAAGCCGCGCGTGAAATCGCACGGCGGGCACGGCGGCGTGCCCGCGCCCTCCTCCCGGTCGTGACCGGCATATTCATCACGCTGGCCGCGCTCTTCCTCTACAACGCGCTGCAGCCGGCCGACACGCGTCTTACGCGCAGCGACGTGAACCAGCTCGTTGCGAGCGCCATGGCGTCCGCTACGCCTCCTCCATCGTACGCATCCCAGGTCTATGACATCATCGCACCTTCGCTGGTGCAGATCAAAACCAGCACTCTGACCCTCGACGGCAAATCGGAGAGCGGCAGCGGCAGCGGCTTCATCCTGGACGACAGCGGCACGATCTTGACGAGCTTGCACGTCGTCACGGGGTCTATTGACATTCAAGTCCTCTTCTACGACAATACCGAATCTCAGGCGTCGATCGTGGGCCAGGATTCTCAAAATGACATCGCCGTCCTGCGGCCGCGGCAGCTTCCCGCGCAGGTCGTTCCAGCCACGCTCGGCGATCCAAATTCGCTGAACGTCGGCGACGAGGCGATCGTCGTCGGCAATCCGTTCGGGCTGCGTCACACGCTCACCGACGGAGTGATCTCGGCGCTCGGGCGCACGATCCAATCGACCAAGACTGGCGTTACGATGTCCAATCTCATCCAGTTCGACGCGGCAGTCAATCCGGGCAATTCCGGCGGCCCGCTGCTCAACCGAAACGGCGAGGTCGTCGGCATCGTTTCGTCGCTGCTGAACCCAACGAACCAGGAGACCTTCATCGGTATCGGCTTCGCCGTGCCGATCGATACGGCTGCCGCCGCCGGCGGCTCGCCCCCCTATTGATCCTTGTGTCCCGGTCGTGTCTCGGCAGACCGATCGTCCGTGTTCCCAATTCACATTTACGATTCCACATCGGAGGCATCATGTCAGACAACGACATGCCGAAATTGAGCGATACACCTACGGTTATGGAGCAGGTGCTCTACGAGGTCAAGAAGGTCATCGTAGGACAAGACCACCTGCTGGAACGGCTGCTGGTCGCACTCTTGGCGCGCGGTCACCTGTTAGTCGAGGGCGTGCCAGGGCTCGCCAAGACGCTGGCGATCAAGACGCTGGCGGATGCGATCAACGGCGAATTCAAGCGCATTCAGTTCACGCCCGACCTGGTGCCCGCGGACCTGGTCGGCACGCGAATCTACAATCAAAAAACCGGCGATTTCAGCACCTCGCTCGGCCCCGTCTTCACCAACCTCCTGTTGGCGGACGAAATCAATCGCGCCCCCGCCAAGGTCCAGAGCGCGCTGCTGGAGGTCATGCAGGAGCGGCAGGTCACCATCGGCGGCGAAACACACATCGTGGCAGAACCGTTCCTCGTCATGGCGACGCAGAACCCGATCGAGACAGAGGGGACTTATCCGTTGCCCGAGGCGCAGGTCGACCGCTTTATGATGAAGGTGCTGGTGGATTATCCCAACGAACGCGACGAGTTCGTGATCGTGGAGCGAAACGCTTCCTCCACGCTGCCGGTCAAGCACGTTCTGACCACCAGCCAGCTCGTCGGTCTGCAGCGGGAGGTGGAAGGGGTTTACGTCGATCCCGCGTTGATCGAATACTCGGTCCGTCTGGCGGCCGCGTCGCGCGAGCCGGACAAGTTCGGTATCAAAGACATTTCCCAGTACATTCTCTACGGCGCAAGTCCACGCGCATCGATCAACCTCGTGATTACCGGCCGCGCTTTGGCTTTCGTGCGCGGACGAGACTATGTGCTGTTGGAAGACATCATCGATATGGCGCTCGACGTGATGCGGCATCGACTCGTCCTGTCTTACGAAGCGATGTCGGACAACGTCGGCAGCGACGATATCATTCGTCGCGTATTGGATCGCGTGCCGATCCCGGCTCAGCCGCTCAAGACCCATGCAACCGTCGACGCCTGAACGGATCCTCCAGCGCCTGGACTGGAAGGTCATCCGCCGGCTCGACGGCATACTCCAGGGCGATTACCGCAGCCTTTTCTACGGCCAGGGGCTTGACCTCGCGGACCTACGCGAGTACCAGTTCGGCGACGACATTCGCCGCATCGATTGGAATGTCACGGCCCGGATGAACGCTCCGTACGTGCGTCAGTATTACGAGGACCGCGAGATCAACGCGTGGTTTCTGCTCGACCTCAGTCCGTCGGTCGACTTTGGCACCGTACAGACGCTCAAACGGAACATGTTGATCGATTTCGTCGCGACGATGGCGCGGCTGTTGACCCGGCACGGCAACCGGGTCGGCGCGATCCTCTACGACAGCCAGGTACAGCTCGTCATCCCCGCGGCCGGCGGGAGGCCGCAGGTGCTGCGGATCGTCAACGACTTGCTCAGACGCCCGCCGCTGCCGCGCTCGCCGGTGACCGATCTCACCAAACTGCTGGAAGCGGCCTACCGCGCCATCAAGCGCCGATCGCTCGTCTTCATCGTATCGGACTTTATCAGCGTACCCGGCTGGGACAAGCCGCTCGGCTTGCTCAACCAGCATCACGAGGTCTTGTGCGTGCGGCTGGTCGATCGGCTGGAAAAGGAGCTCCCGGACATCGGAGGCGTCGTCGTCGAGGACTCTGAGACCGGCGAACAGCTCTACATCGATACGCACGACAACAAGTTCCGCGAGCGCTTTCGCAAAGCCGCGGCGGATCGCGAGTACAGCCTGACGACGACGTTCAAACGCGCCGGGATCGAGACGATGCCGCTCTCGACCGAGGACGATCTGGTCAAATCGATCGTCCGCTTTGCGACGATGCGCCGTCAGCGAAAACTGGTCGCCTGATCCATCTCCCGTTCCGATTCGCAAAGCAACAGCCCTGGCTGCGGGCTTGGCAATTGCAGCCGGGGTGCTCAGCGTGAACCTGGCCGGTGCGGCAGTTGATGGACCAGCGTGAACCTGGCCGGTGCGGCAGTTGATGGACCGGCCTCGGCCACGCAATCGAGGAAGTACATATGACGTTCCAATGGCCCGATATGTTGTGGCTGTTGCTGCTGATACCGGTGCTGATCGCCGTCTATATCTTGGCGCAGCGGCGCCGACAGAAATATGCGCTTCGCTACGCCAGTCTTTCACTGGTGAAGCAGGCCCTCGGCCGCGGTCCCGGCGTTCGCCGACACATCCCGCCGGCGCTGTTCCTACTCGCGCTCGCCGTGATGATCATCGCGCTGGCGCGGCCGACTGCGCTGATTACGCTGCCGGCTCAGGAAGGCACTGTCATCCTCACCATCGACACTTCCGGCAGCATGCAGGCAGACGATCTAAAGCCGAGCCGCATGGAGGCCGCCAAGACCGCCGCGCGCGCGTTCATCGACAAGCAGCCGAGCGGCGTGCAGATCGGCGTCGTGTCCTTCAGCGACAATGCGTCGATCGTGCAGGCGCCGACCAACGACAAGGCGGCTCTGCTGGCCGCGGTCAATCGCCTGCAGCCGCAGCGCGGGACGGCGATCGGCCGCGGCTTGCTCGCCTCGATCGACGCGATCAATGCCGCCGGTAACCAAGAAGCCGCGTTCACAAACCGCCGTCAATTCGGCGTGACGCCGGCTCCGACCCCCACGCCGACCCCGATGCCCAAAGGGCAGTTTCAGCCGGCGATTGTCGTCCTGCTGACCGACGGCGAGAACAACCTATTTCCGCCACCGCTCCAGGTGATCAGCCAGATTGCGGACCAGGGAATCCGGGTCTATACGGTCGGAATCGGTAGCGCTGCCGGCGTCGTGCTGCACATCGAAGGGCGTTCCATTCGCACGCGCTTGGACGAGCCCACGCTCAAGGAGATCGCGCAGGCAACCGACGCGCAATACTTCAACGCGACGAACGAGCAGGACCTGCTGTCGATCTACGAGAATCTCTCCACCCGACTGATTCTCAAGCCGCAGGAGCAAGAGATCACTGCGCTGTTCACCGCCGTCGCCGGGATCATTTCGCTGATCGCCGGCATGCTATCCCTCATGTGGTTCAACCGACTGCCCTAACGCGCGTTCCGCTGACCTGCGATTCAAGCCTGCCATTCGGCAGGCTTGTTGTTTGTACCTCTGATTGAGAGCGCTAGACGACCGTGGTATAATCTGAATGTAGAACGACGCCGGCGAGGTGCGCCAAGAGCGGAAAGCCGTCCCTCCGCGTGGGCGGCCGGAGCCGCGGGAGCACTGACAGCACAACCGGGTCTTTCAGTGAAAGGACGCGTTGTGTCGATTCTGGGATTCGACCATTTCGTTATTGTCGTCAACGATCTCGACGCCGCGATGGATTCCTTCCGCCGTCTAGGTTTTGAGGTCAATCCGGGCGGGGAACATCCGGCGTTTGGAAGTCACAACGCGATCATCTCGCTCGCCGACGGCTCTTACCTGGAACTCGTCGCGTTCAAGGATGCGGCGCTTGCCGCGACCTCGTTCTGGAGGGACGCGGCGAGAATGCTGCGTGTGGGCGAAGGTTTTGCCGGTTACGTGTTTGGATCGAACGAGCTTGCGTCGGACGTCGCTGAACTGGCCAAGCAATCCGTGCGAATCGGCTCGCCTACGACCGGGTCGCGCACGCGGCCGGACGGGCAGCGCGTCGAGTGGCAGACCGCGATCCTCGAAGATACCCCGAGTGGGGCGCTGCCGTTCTTGATCCAGGATGTGACGCCGCGCCCCGTGCGCGTTCAGCCGGCGCAGGCCGGCCTGGGGAGCCGCGCCCGCGTCAAAGAGGTCGTCGTCGCAGTCAAGAACGCCGATCTATTGCGCGGGCCGTTCCGGGCGCTCCTCGGCGTCGAGCCGCGTCGGGTGCACAACGCGGCCGACGACGTAGAGGGCTACCGTTTCGCGATGCCGTGGGGCGCGGTGGTGCTCGCCAGTCCCACGCGCGGCGGGCACACGATGTTCGAGCAGCTGACGCGCCGCGGCGAAGGCCTATACGCACTCACGCTTCTCATGCCGGACGTGAATCCAGCGCGCCGCACGATGAAGCAACGCTCGGTTCCGGTCGAGGACGAAACCTACGGTTTTATGATCTCCCCGGACGCGGCCTGCGGCGCGCGCATTCGATTACTGCAGGAATGAGGCTTGGCAAGACATAAAGACAGCGCGGAATGAATTCCGCGCTGTCTCGCGTTAGGGGTTCAATAACACCGGACGAGCCGGTATTCCACCGGAACCTTCGGCAACCCCGAACGTTCCGGAGATTCTCGGCGCTAGCTATCGCGCACCGCGTTCACCGCCGCCCGGATGTTCTCCTCGGGCGTGTCCACCGGAATCACGCAGCCGGCTGCCGCGATAAAACCGCGTCCTCCGGTTTGGCCCACGGCCTCTCGCACCTGAGCAGCGACGTCCGCCGCCGACTTGGCCGCCAGCGTGTCCCACTCGTTCATGCCTCCGGCGAGTGTGATCTTGACCTTGGCGCGCGCCTCTTTGAGCGACGGCGCCGTCCGCCGATCGTGCCAATTGACGACGTCGACCGGCCACTTGCTCAACGCATCGAAATAGATGTCCAGCCCGTGAATGTGCAGCAGGATCAAGTCTGGCTTGGCGGCTCTCGCCGCTTCAAGTACCTGCAGATCGTACGCTTCGCCGAACTTGCGAAATTCGTCCTCGGTCAGGTATTTGGGCGTCGCCATCTGAGTCGCGAAGTATACCGCGTCTGCGCCCGAACGCAGACACTCGGCGACAAACCGGGACGTCGTCTCCGTGAGCGCCTTCAGCGCGCGGTGCAGCACGTCGGGGTGCTCGCGCAAGTCTTGCACCAGGCGCTCGCCGGCGAGATTGTGCGCCGAATTGAGCGGCGAAAAGATCGTCGGCAGGATCGCCACGTCGGTCCCTATTCGCGCCCGCGCTTGCTTCAGCGCCGCCGCTTCACGCACAAAAACCGGGTTCTTGGTGTCCAGCGGAACGATCTTGTCCCAATCGCCCAGCGCGTTGACGGGGCGCGAGAGGTACTCACGCGTCCCCTCGCGGTTCCGACCGTCCCGGAAAGTCGCACCGTACATTTCCGCCGGATAGCCCGACGCCTGCGTCACCTTGACGAGATCGAAATCGTACTTATTTTGAAACTCGACGGCGCGAGCTGCGAGCCCCTCGGCCCGCAGGTCGTCGTTTGGAAAGTGGCGCCACAGGGCGACCGGCACGCGGTCGACCGGGTCGCCGCGCAGCGCCGCGTGAATTCGTTCGCGGTGTGTGAGTGGGTTCATGTTCATCCTCGATTTCTACTGTGATTTCGTGGATCTGTTCCTCAACGATGCGAAAACCGCGCAATGTTGCCTGCTCCGGGTTCATCAGCGAAACCAGCAAATAGGTCGCGTCCGGGTAGAACGCGCGCGCGACGTCGGTCGGCGACGGAAATGCGGGTGTGGCAGGGTGCGAATGGTAAATGGCGAGATGCTCCCAACCTCTATCTTCTATCTCTCGCAGACGGTTCTCTGGGCTCGCAAACTGCCTGGATGCTCGAGCCGTACGAGGGAAACACTCGGACGGGGATTGCCACGCATTCGCCGGCTGAGATCGAGTCGTGGGCACGCGCCGCGGCCAGGGCGTCGTCGCCTTCGGCAACGCCGGCGGCAAAGGTGGCGACCCGTCGACGGCGACAGGCACCATCACTGCCCTCAACCAGTCGATCACCGCCGCCGACCAGGGGACGGGGACCTCCGA
>JAMCRS010000095.1:0-657 GCA_023380675.1 Chloroflexota bacterium | reverse complement strand
GGTTTTTGTGCGTAAGCTTCATTTGGTCTCCGCTAGATGGCGGCCGGCGCGGCCCCCGGCAATGCGATGAGCTTGCCGGTCGCCTCGATTGAGGCTACGACGAAAAGACCAGCCTCCCCGCGACGATTGTCTGCTCCACCCGAATGGACAAAATTTCGCGCGGGGAAATCGAGAAGAGGTCCGAAGAAAGGACAACCCAATCCGGTCTCAGCCCGGCCTCGTCGTGCACTCGATTCTGAGCGTCGGATGAGACGTAGCAGCCCAAAGCTTCTTCGACCGTCAGTCTCTCTTCAGGGAACCAACCGCCGATCGGCTGCTCGTCGGCGCGCTGGCGGGTCACCGCGGCGTGAATGCCGGCCCAAGGATCGAGCGTCTCCACTGGACAGTCGCTGCCGAAACGGACCGTCGCGCCGGCGGCCAGCAGGCTTTTGAACGCGTACGACCATCGCGCTCGAGCACCCAGCAGGCGGTCCGCCATCTCGAAATCGCTGGTCGCGTGGATCGGCTGCATCGATGCAATCACTCCCAATGAGCGAAATCGGTCCAGGTCTGCTGGATCCAAGTGCTGCGCATGTTCGACGCGCAGCGGCACGCCGAATCCATCCTGGCGGACTGTTTCGTACACGTCCAGCACCTCGCGTACCGCGCGGTCGCCGA
>JAMCRS010000094.1:26010-26900 GCA_023380675.1 Chloroflexota bacterium | reverse complement strand
GCTGGGCGCGAGCGGGGACGAGGGCCGTTCAGCGTTACCGCGCCCAGGACTGCGGCGACGATGGCGGCAAGGCCGCCGACGGCCAAGCCCCATCGTGGTTCCTGCTCCCCGATCCAGCCGATGATCGGTCCCCCGATCGCGGTGGACCCGAGAAAGGCGATGGACCAAAAAGCCATGACACGCCCGCGCATCTGCGGCTCGCTTTCGAGCTGCAGGATACTGTTGCCGAGCGAGGTGAACAAGATCGAGAATATGCCTACCAAGGCGAGGGCGACCACGGAGAGAAGGAGGGTGGGCATCGCCGAGGCGATCAAGGTCGTCACGCCGAAGAGAAAGGCGCCGGCGATCAGCAGCGACAGCGAGATGTTCTTCTGGCCGGCCGTGATCAGACCGCCCAGTACGGCGCCGAGCCCCATGGCGCCCGTGAGCGCGGCATAGCTCTCCGCGTTGCCGCGAAACGTCATTTGCGCGATAAGGGGCAAGCTCACCTGAAACTCGAATGTCAGGGTGCCGATCAGCGCCATCATCAACAAGACGTTTCTCAGGACGGGGGTCGCGAGGATGTAGCGAAGACCATCGCGTAGTTGTCCGCTCGCCCGGGCGATCGGAGGCGCCGGGTTCAGCTCATTCGTCCGCATCATCAGGAGCATGACGACGACGGCCACGTACGAAAGACCATTGATGATGAAGCAGGGTGCCAATTCGAAAACGACGATGATGACGCCGGCGATCGCGGGGCCAATCACGCGCGACAGGTTGACCAGACTGCTGTACAACGTGACCGCGTTTCTCACGTTACTCGCGCCGACCATCTCGACCACGAAGCTCTGCCGGGTCGGATTGTCGACGGCGTTGACCAGTCCGTAGCAGGACGCAAGAACGGCGACCAT
>JAMCRS010000094.1:1311-26000 GCA_023380675.1 Chloroflexota bacterium | reverse complement strand
AGAGTTGGACCCAACCGCCGGCGACCAATACGCCCAGGACCAACGCGAGAACGCCGAACGAGGTCTGCGTGATGAGAAGCAGTTTCCGCTTTGAAAAGCGATCGGCGATAAGGCCCCCATAGGGACCGAATACGAGCATCGGCAGGTATTGCAGCGCGGTCACGACTCCCAGCGCGGTTCCCGAATTCGATATTTGCAGCACCAGCCACGCCTGTGCGACCGATTGCATGAACGTGCCGGACGTAGAGATGATCTGGCCGATGTAGTAGAGTCGATAGTTGCGTACCGACAGCGAAGAGAAAGTGTTCTGTCCGTAACGCCTCAACGCGCTAGACATTTCGCTCATATTCACGTGCAGAATGCAGATTCATGTGGTGTGATCCGTGTGCTGTAATGTGTGCGTCAAGTATATGACCGGTCGACGCGTTGTCAAGGCGCCAACAGTTCAACCGGGCCACTCAGGCGACGTGAAAAAATGTGCGGCAGGCTGCCAACCTGCCGCACATTGCACTTGACGGCGCATCACTCCACGTCGGAACGCGCAGCCTGCAAGCCGAACGGTTATTTGTTCAAACTCATTACGTACGAGATGACATCCGCGATTTGCTGCGGTGTCAGCTTGCCGCTGTCACCCCACGCGTCCATTACGTTCTTGGG
The DNA here is from genome assembly GCA_023380675.1 of Chloroflexota bacterium. The sequence continues at coordinate 25,343 of JAMCRS010000094.1, read as the reverse complement.
GCTCGTACCGTCGGGCGTCGAGCCATGTTCGACGAACGCGTCGATCTGAGCCGCGAAGGCCGTGGGATCTTTAGTGCTGAACCCGGGGTCGATCGGATTGAGGGACGGGACCGTCCCGTCGGTCGAGCCAGGATTATCGATGCCCACCTTGCCCTGGTCTCCGTGGCACTTGGCGCAGTTGTCCGCAAACACCTTCTCACCCGCCGTCACATCGCCCTTCAAGTTCTGGGTTATGGCGGGCCCAGTTTTGGTGCAGTCGGACACGCTGCAGTTCGGAACCGGCGGGCCGCTCTCCGAGCTCTCGGCCGAAGTCGGCGCGGCGCCGGCGGCTGGCGCGCTGGTTGGCGGGACAGCCGTAGGCGCGGCGGTCGGCGGCGCCGCGGTTGGAGTCGCCGAGGCGCAGCCGGCGAGCGCGGCCGCGGCGATCATCGCCACGATCAAAACAATTGCCCATTTGCTAGTGAACATTGCATCCTCCTTTTTGATGCGAGTATCCTACCGTTCTGAGATCGCGTTGTGACGTTCACCTCCCCTCGCCGGGATGAGGCTCCATCACTTACATGCGGATTGATTGGGCTTATTTCTGCCACTGGCGAATGTAGGCGACCACGGCATTGATCTGTTCGGGGGACAAGACCCGGCCCCAGGTCGGCATGCCCTTGCTCGGCCGTCCCTGGGAGATCGTCTGCCGGAACCAGTTGTCGTCGAACTGGGCGAGGAGCGTTTGAGAATTGAGCGCCGGCGCGCGATCCGTCCCCTCGCCGTTCACGCCGTGGCAGGCGTAACAGATCGACTTGTAGATTGTGGCGCCCTGCGCGGGGTTCGGCGTCGGCGTCGGCTTGGCGACGTCCGTCGCGGTCGGCTCCCAATGCCGGACAAACCCGACGAGGTCGTTGATCTGCTCGTCGGTGAACGGACCGCCGTAAGCTTGCGACCAGGAGGGCATGCCGGTCCCCGGCACCCCGGAGCTGATGAGGCTATAGATGACGCCGTCGTCCGTGCTTTGCAAGAGTTTTTTGCTGTTCAGCGCCGGACCCACGTCACCCTCGCCGTTACCGCCGTGGCAGGTCGCGCAGTTGGCCGCAAAAAGCTGCTGCCCGCGCGCGACGCGTGCGGATTGATCGGAGGCCAGGACCGTCTGAATCCGGCTCGGTTCGCGCAGGAGGTAGATTTGGAAGGCGACGAGCACTCCCACGCTCAGCACCAACGCGGCGACGATCAGACGAGTATAGTCTTCGCGTTTTCTCATGGCATCACGCTCCCGGCGGAAACGGCGTGATTTGCGAGTCGTCGAAAGCGCTGCGCTCGATCACGCGGCTCGTGTCCACCACGAGCTCTTGGTTCACCACCTGGGCTGAATAGAGATCGAGCGGACGCGGCGCTGGCCCGGCGACCACCACGCCCTTGGCGTCGTAGATCGAGCCGTGGCACGGACAGTGGAAGCGTTTTTCAGAGTCCACCCACGGCACGGTGCAGCCGAGATGCGTGCATTTCCACGACATGACGACCGCGCCCTTTTGGTCGATCCGTGACACGAATCCGTGCATCGCCCGGACGGTGCTGACGACGCCGACCTTGAATTCGTTGATGTTCCCTGCGCTCACTTTGCTCCCAAACCCGCCGGCCTGAACGATCGGCTTGACGAATTGGTAGAGGGCTCCGGCGGCCTGCGCGACCAGCGCCACGCTGGCGAGCGCCCAGGCGCCGGCGAGAAACTGACGCCGGGAGATCGTATTCGCCTTTTTTGCGACTGTCATCGTTGTTCCTCCGCACCACGCTTTCGCGCGACCGCACCGAGCGAGAAGGTGCGCCGATTGGTATAAAGGGGCATTACAGGCCACTCAACGGGTTGTAGCCGTCCGGCATCTGCCATGGCAGATAGAGCTTGAAACCCGGCCCGCGGAAGAGAAAACCGGAGATCGTAAGCACGACCGCGGCGACGAACATCACCGTAAAGAGGCAGAGCAGCACCTCACGCATGGTCGGATGGGCCTTGAGCAATACGAGCGCAGGCAGCCACGCCGCGAGCGTGAGGATCAGCGCCGGCAGGAGCATCTGGCTCACGAATTCCGGGGTGACGGACCGGAGCGATTCACGCAGATTGAACGTGTTGTCCCCCACGATCAAAAGCGGCATGACGATCAGCGCGTACACCGCGCTCCAGAACGTAATGCGCCGGCCGCGCGCGGACGTAAACCAGCGCCCTGCCCCGGCGCGATCCTGGTCCAGATAGGGAATGACCAGAAGAAAGAGCACGAGCACGGTCGGGAGAATGACTCCGGCCACCATCGGGTGCATGTGCTCCAGCAACTCCTGCAGGCCGACGAAATACCACGGCGCCTTGGCCGGATTCGTGGTCACGTTTGGATTGGCGATGTCCTCGAGCGGCGCATTGCGCAGGAGGGAAAGGACGAAAACGAGCAGCGTCGTTCCCAGCAGCAGCACCAATTCGATCAGGGCGACGACGGGAAACGCAAAGACCGTGTCGTCCGGCCCCTTGTCCACCATGGGGGAGGTGCCGTGCACCCACTCGGCCAGTGCGTAAGACTTGTTTGGATCGCGCGGAAAGATCTCGTCGCCGGACTGTTTTTGCGCGTCGAGTGCCATGGTCTATTTCCCTCCCGCAGCGGGCGTGATCTCTAGACGGTCTTCGGCGACCTCCTGACCGGCCAGCCCGCCGTCTTTGCGCACGCGCCAAACGTGCAGCGAGATCACGGCGATCAATAGCATCGGGATGATGAGGACGTGCAGCGCGTAGAATCGAATGAGCGTATTCTGGCCCACGTCGCTGCCGCCGAGCAAGACCGTACGGGCCTGGTCGCCGAGCGCCGGCGCGTAGCCGGCGATGTTGGTCCCGACCGTAATCGCCCAATACGACAGTTGGTCCCACGGCAGAAGATAACCGGTAAAGCTCGCGCCGAGCGTCATGACGAGCAGACCCACGCCGACGATCCAGTTGAATTCGCGCGGCGGCTTGTACGCGCCGGTGTAAAAGACGCGTACCATGTGCAGGATGACGGTCAGGACCATGAGGTGCGCGGCCCAGCGGTGCATGTTCCGCACCAACTGACCCAGCGGGATCGACGTCTGCAAATCCTTCATCGTCGTGTACGCCAGCGTGGTCGCCGGCACGTAATAGAACATCAAGAGCAGGCCGGTTACGACGAGTGTCAGGAATAGGATGGCCGAGATGATGCCCAGACCGAAACTGTAGGTCACGCGCAGGCTGCGGCGGTTGACCTTGACCGGGTGAAGGTGGAAGAACAGGTTGGTCGTCATCACCAGCGAGCGGTCCATCTCGTTGTCTGGCATCCCGTGGCGAAAGAACGACCGCCACACCCGCGAGCGGGCGATCCATTGGGTCGTACGGTCCAGAGTTTGTTGCATAGGGTTCTCCCGCTCAGGCCTGAAGCGCTTCCACGAACCGGAAATCTTCCATGGTGATCGCCCCGGTCGGGCAGCGCTGCGCGCACAGCGCGCAGCGAACGCAGTGGTCCGGGTTGAAGAGCATCGCGCTGCGGGCGCCCGCCGGCGCGGCCTGTGAGACATTGTCTTCCAGCTCGGACACGCGCACCAGCTTGAGACAGTCGTACGGGCAGACGTCCACGCAGCCGTTGCAGAGGATGCACTTGGTCCCGTCGAAGATCGTGTTGATCGAGCACTTGAGGCACCGGGCGCCCTGAATGCGGGCCGTGGATTCCGGATAACCTTCCTCCACTTGGGCGATGCCGATCCGTCGATCGACGGGAGTGGCCGGCGGCCGGGTGTATTCCATTTTGAGATAGCCCTCGGCGGGGCCGCGTGCGTGGTATTCGGTCAGCGGAATGGGAACGAAGGTCGCGCGGCGGCGTACGGTCAAAGTGTCTTTTCGCAAATAGGCGTCGATCCCGCGGGCGGCCTTTTGACCGTTTGCCACCGCGTCGATGATGAGGCGGGGCCCAAAAGCTACGTCGCCTCCGGCGAAGATACCGGGCGCCGTCGTCTGTAGATTCTCGTCCACCTGGAGCATTCCGCCGCGCTTGACGGTCAGTCCGTCCTCCGGCATGATCCAGTCGAGGTCGCCGGTCTGTCCGATGGCGACGATCACGCTGTCCGCTTCCCACACCCGTTCGGTGTTGGGGACCAATTGCGGATTGAACCGTTTTTGATCGTCGAACGCGCGTGCGACGTCGAGCGTTTCGACGCCGCACGCCTTGCCGTTCTCGCCGGTGATGCGTCGCGGGGCGAGGTGATTGTGAATCACCACTCCCTCTTCCTCCGCCTCGATTACTTCGTACGGATTGGCGAGCATCTCGCTGCGGGCCTCGACGACGAGGCAGTGGACCTCTTTCGTCGCCCCGATGCGCATCGCGGCCCGTGCGACCTCCAACGCGGTCTCTATATCGCCGCTGCTCTCGGCGGCGCCGCTGCCCCCTTCGGTTGTGCCGGTGCGCGCGGCGGTGCGAGCCACGTCCATCGCCACGTTGCCGCCGCCGATCACGAGCACGCGCCGACCAAGGTCGACGTTGTAGCCTCCGAGATTGACGTTGATGAGAAAGTCGATCGCGCGCAGGACGCCGTCAAAACCCTCACCCTCGACGTTGAGATTGCGGCTGCGGTAGGTCCCGATCCCGATGAAGACGGCGTCGTATTCACGCCTGAGGTCGGCCACGAGAAAATCGCGGCCGAGCGCCTTGTCGACCTCCAGCCCGACTCCGAGCGAGAGGATCGCCTCGATCTCCATTTCGACGAGCGCCCGCGGCAGGCGGTATTCCGGCACGCCGAGCACCAGCATGCCGCCCGGGGTGCTCGCGGCTTCGAACACGGTGACGGAATGCCCGAGGAGCGCCAGGTCGTGCGCCGCGCTCAGCCCGGCCGGTCCCGCGCCGACGACGGCGACGCGTTTGCCGGTTTTGGGCCGTGCCTGCGCTTTGAGCTGGACCAGGCTCTGCTGCAGCGCCGAATTCTCCAGGTCATAATCCCTGTCTCCCGGCCGGTAGTACTGAAAGGCAGAGCGCGCCGCGCGTTCGCCCGAGCGCTCGCTGACGTCGTATATACCAAAGCGGTCGTTGACGAATCGCTTGAGCGCGCGGATCGAGACCGGCTTGCCCGGCTCCACCTGTCCGCGCCGGCACGCGGCCTCGCAGGGGGCGTTGCAGACGCGGCCGCAGACGCTCGCAAAGGGGTTGGGCGCGCGGGCGATGCGATACGCCCGTTCATAGTCTCCTTGTGCGATCGCGGTCACATAGCCGCGCGCATCCGTGTGCACGGGGCACGCCTGCTGGCACGGGATGTTGCGGACGTAATAATCCAGGTTGGTAAACCCGACGTGATATTTGCGAGCATCCATAGGATTCCTGCCATTCCCTATCGGCGCTTGGTGATTGCTCTTACGAAATCTTAATACGCGGTTCGCCGCTCGTCCATCGTTTCACGCGCTATTTCAGGTCGTGCCCGGCACGATATCCAAAAAAAGAGGCCGGGTCTCGTCGAGACCCGGCCTCGTACAATTGTCTTCTGGACTTGCCTTCGCGGCGACGCATACCATAACCCGGATTTGCCTTATCCAACACACGAGCTGCGCCGCCAACTCCGCTTGAGAAAATGGCTGTCAGTCGGATGCCTTGATGAGCCCGTGCCGGATGGCGTATTTGACCAACTCGGTCCGGCTGTGCAGTTTGAGTTTCTCGATGATGTGGGCGTAGTGGGTCTGCACGGTGCTCAGACTGACGGTCAGCTTTTCGGCGATCTCGCGGTTCGTTAGTCCTTCGGCGACGAGCTCGACCACCTCGCTTTCGCGCGGTGTCAGCCCGAACGACGCCGCGCGTTCTTCCGGCACGGCGCCCTGCACGCGACTCAAGTAATCGACCACCAGCTTCTTGGCGACCGAGGGATACAGGAACACTTCGCCGCGCGTCACGGCATGCACCGCGGCGATCAGGTCGGTCGAAGCGGCGCGCTTGAGCACATAGCCCGAGGCGCCGGCCGAGAGGATCTTGAAGAAATAGTCCTCCCCTTCGTGCATCGTCAACGCGAGGATCTGCGTCTCCGGCTGCGCGCGCTTGATCTCGAGCGTGGCTTCGAGCCCATCCATGCCCGGCATGGCGATGTCCATCACGACCACGTCCGGTTTTTGCTCGCGGGTCAGGCGGACGGCTTCGGCGCCATCGCTCGCCTCGCCCACCACCTGCACGTCCGGCTGCGCCTCCAGCAGCATCCGGATCCCCTGGCGCACCAGGGTATGATCGTCTGCAATGAGGATTCGAATCATGGCACGGTCTGTTTCCATGGGATCTCGGCGCGCACGACCGTGCCGCGTCCAGGGGTCGAATCGATCATGAGCGTTCCTCCCACCAGCGCCACGCGCTCGCGCATGCCGAGCAGCCCCATCCCGCGCAGCCCGTCGGTCGAGTGCAGATACTTGCCGGGGATAAAGCCGACGCCGTCGTCCTCGACGCGCGCGACGACCGTGCCGGTATCGTACAGCGCGATCTGGATGACGACGCGGCGGGCGTGCGCGTGACGCGCGACGTTGGCGATCGCCTCCTGCACGACGCGAAAAAGCGTGATCTCGATCTCCGGCGGAAGGCGTTCACTCAGATTCGGTTCGACCTGGACCGTCGTGTGGCTCGCTTCGAGCCGCGACTCGGCGTACAGGCGAATCGCCGGCGCCAATCCCAGATCGTCCAGCGATCTCGGCCGTAAGTCTTGGATCCAGCGGCTGGCCTCCGCCAGCGTGCTCACGGTCAGCGAGTGAAGCTGTTCAAGCGGCGCGTGCAGCGTCGCCAGCTCGGGCGGACTGGTCTGCAGGAGGCTCTGCACCGCGGCGCTGAGAGCCGTGAGAGACTGCGAAAGATCGTCGTGCAATTCGCGCGATAGGCGCTTGCGCTCCTCTTCCTGCGCTCCGATGATTTTTTGGAGAAGCTGGGTTCGCCCGGCCTCCTTTTCTTGCAGCTCGCGGTAGAGGCGTGCGTTTTCCCGGTCCCGCGTTTCCATGCGGTCCGCCATCTGGTTGAATGTGGCCGCGAGCTGACCGATTTCGTCGTCGCCGTCTTGCGCGAGCCGTGGGCTCAGGTCGGACTGACCCAGACGGCGCAGCACGGGCCTGAAGCGGTCCAGCCGGTCGAGCGTCAGCCGGCCCAGCAGCCAGTTGACGGCGAGGACCACCACGACCAGCGTGCCGGCTCCAGCGACCACGCCGTCCCGCAGGTCGGCCGAGAGATTCTGATTCATTCCGGCGAGCGATAGATCGGAGACGAGCGCGCCCAGCACGCGCTGTTGCGGGTCGTGGCAGGCGTAGCACGCCGGCTGGTTCAAGATCGGATTGTAATAGCGCAGGACCGACTCGCCGCTGGTCGAGGTCAGGATGATGCTGTTCTGTGTCGGCGGGCTCTGAGAAGCGTGGCACTCGCGGCAGCCGGGATCGCCGGTGCTGAGACGCGAATTGGCATCCGAGGGGGAAGAGGAAAAGCGGACCTGGCTGGTCTGGTCGAGCAGGAGGACCGAGCGCACGCCGGGCTGCTGGCCGACCTGGCTGAGGATACTGCCGAGATCGGAGATGTCCTGCGTTTGCATTTCGTGCTGCAGCGCGGCTGAAATAACGCGGCTGGCGAGCGCCGCCTGCTCTTGGGCGTTGCCGATCTCCTGCTCGCGCTGGCGCTCGTAGCGCAAGGCGGAATAGACGCCCAACACGAGCAGGAGCGCTAGCGATACGGCGAAAGTGACCTTGAACCGGAGACTGGAAAAATACGCTTTGATCCGCACCGACCTCTTCCCAAACGTGAGAGTGTCCCGGGCGCCATGCGACGGCGCCGCGCATAAGTGGGCCCATTATAACACAGGGTGCGCGGGGAGGGTCAAACCATCCTTATCCGCAGATTACCGAGGAGGGTAATACAGCAATCTGCAGATTACACAGATTACGCAGAGAAGAAATAGAGTTATCCACAGATTACACAGATTACGCAGATGGAGAAATAACGGTCCGCAGACAGCGCAGGCCGGGAGATGCAGTTCCGACGCGAAGGAGGGGGCCTCGCCCCCACCAATCTGCGTAATCTGTGCAATCTGCGGATTGCTCTTTTCCCTAGGCGAACGCCCCGGCGTGTTCGCGGCACCAGTTCTCAAAGCTGCGCGGCTTGTGGCCCGTCACCTTCTCGACCGCGTCGGTGAGATAAGCGAACCGGCCTGTCCGCATCGCGGTGAATGCCTCCATCAGTCCGTGGACCGCGTACTCCGGCATGCCGGTCTTGCGCATCTGTTCGGCGGCTGCGGAATCGTCGACGTCATCGTACTGGATTGGTTTGCCGAGTATTTGAGCGAGCACGTGCGTCATGTCCCGCATAGAGAGCAGTTCGTCGCTTCCGATCTGCAAATCACCTTCAAGCTCAACATGGCGCCGCGCACTGCTAGGCGCCGCCGTTAGCCGGCCCCGCGCACATTTTGAAAAATCCAATCGGTGTGATATAGTAATAGTAGAATCACGACTCGTTTGGTGCCGGACGCCAGAGGGGGTTTCCTTTCCGGCGATGGGACACCCGGCGAGCAACGGCCGTAAACCTCCGCATTGGTTATCCCGATGCGGAGTTTTTTTGTTCGGGGAGCGCCATTGAAACAGGAGGAGACAACATGCGATCGCACACGAACGAGAGCGACGGCACGTTTCTTACGATGATCACCCGGCGCGAATTCCTCAGACTGGCGGCGCTCGCCGGACTGGTCGCCGGCTGCAGTCCGGTCCTCCCGACCGCAACGCCGACCAGCGCTCCTCCTCCATCACCCACTTTTCTTCCGCCCACGCCAACGCCTGTTCCGACCTCACCTCCGGCCGTCACCGCCGCGCCCGGCGGCTTGCGCCGGCCGGATATTCTCAAGATGTTTCCCGCGGCTCCGAGCCAAGTCGTACACACCCATCACGCCGGCGCGTGGTCGGGGGATCAACTCGACCCGCGCGCGCTGCGAACCATGCTCGACGAATCGATCACGCGGCTCACCGGCCTGTCCGATGCCAAGCAGGCTTGGCAGGCGCTTTTTCTGCCCACGGAACAGATTGTGATCAAGGTGAACTCTTTTTCGAACAGCGTCATCTGGACGCACGTTCCGCTCGTGACCGCCGTGACCGACTCGCTGCTCGACGCGGGGATCCCGGCCGAGCAAATCGTCGTTTATGACTTTACCACGGAGGAGCTGGAGACGGCTGGCTTCAAGGTGAACAAAGACGGTCCGGGGGTGCGCGTGTACGGGACCGACCGCGACTACTCGGACGACGTTTCGCTCGGAGAGCTGAGGACGATCAAGCTGAGCAACATCCTGCTGAAATCCGACGCGCTGATCAACATTCCCGTGCTCAAGTCGCACATGATCTCCGGGCTGACCTTTGCGCTCAAGAACCACTTTGGCACCGTCAGCAGCCCGGAATCGCTTCACCTGGTAGATGAGACCCTGCCGGCCCTGAACGCGCTGCCTCAAATCAAGGACCGCACGCGGCTCGTCGTGGGCGACGTTTTGGAAGCATGCCTCAAGCACACGAGTTCCTGGCCGTATTGGAAAGCGGATTACAAGGGCGACTCGATTATGGTTAGTTACGACCCGATCGCCGTTGATACTGTGGGCATGAAGGTCTTTAAAGACCTCAAAGCCGCCAAGGGGCAGGATACGGCCGCGAACGAGTCGATGAGCAAGGGGTGGTTTGAAAATGCCGGCAAGATCGGTCTGGGCGCGACCGCCGATAAGGACATTCAGTTGACGGAGGTGGCGCTGAAATGACCGGGCTGACTCGGAGACAATTCATCCGGTTCGCCGGCGCAGCCGTCGTCGGCGCCGCCTTTCTCCAGGCCGGCTGCGCGACACCCGCCGGTCAAAACGCCGGTCGCGCCGCGCCCCCTCCGCCCTCGGGCGACCAGGCCTATCTCGCCGTCGCGCACGGCGGCGACCCGGCCGCGGTAACGCAGGCGGCGCTCAGGGCGATCGGCGGTATCGAGCGTTTTGTCAAGAGCGGCAGCGACGTTGTCGTCAAGCCGAACATCTGCGTCGACTATCATACCTACGAATACGCGGCGACGACGAACCCGATCGTGGTCGCGACGATCGTCAAGCTGTGCCTTGCAGCCGGCGCACGCCAGGTCCGCGTGATGGACACTCCGCTCGGCGGCACGCCCGAGTCGGCCTATGCCGTCAGCGGTATCGGCGACGCGGTGCGCGCGGCCGGCGGCGTGATGCAGGTGATGAGTCCCGCCCGGTTCGTCGATACTCCGATTCCCAACGGCGTGGACTTGAAATCGTGGCCGGTCTACCAGGATGTGCTCACGGCCGACGTGCTGATCAACATTCCGATTGCCAAACATCATTCGCTCGCGCGCCTGAGCCTGGCGGCCAAGAATCTGCTCGGGACGGCCGCGACGCCGAACATGATCCACCGCAACCTGGGTCAGCGCATCGCCGACCTCGCGAGCCTCATCCGTCCCACGCTCACCGTCGTCGACGCGGTTCGGATTCTGACCGCGCACGGGCCTACCGGTGGAAGTCTGAGCGACGTCAAACAGACGGACACGATCATCGCTAGCCACGACATTGTCGCGGCGGACGCGTTCGCTGCAACGCTGTTCGATCTGACCGGCGCCGATATCCCCTACGTCAAAGCGGCGGCCGACATGGGGCTGGGGACGCTGGACCTTGACAGTGTGCGTGTGTCGGAATTCAATGTCTAGCCACGGATTAGTTGCTCAATCCCGTGCTTTCGTGCGTGCAATGGATCCGGGCGTAAAGCACAACGTAGAGACGCCCCGGTGGGACGTCTCCGGCCGGCGGGCGAGGCACGAGGTAGAGACGCCCCGGTGGGGCGTCTCCGGCCGGCGGGCGAAGCACGCGGTAGAGACGCCCCGGTGGGGCGTCTCCGGCCGGCGGGCGAAGCACGCGGTAGAGACGCCCGGTGGGGCGTCTCCGGCCGGCGGGCGAGGCACGAAGTAGAGACGCCCCGGTGGGACGTCTCCGGCCGGCGGGCGAGGCACGAGGTAGAGACACGCGATGAAGCACCTCCTGCAAAGGCCATCACGATCTGCCGGAGTTCTTGTCGTCCCTGTATCTCACCGCGTGCCATGAAAGCTCAGGCCTTGGAAGGATGACGTGAACATTCGCGATTTCAAGCGGCTTTGCCGCGTGGGCCTACTCGTTTCCATAACATCTGGCGCGGCCGCAGCGTGCTCGCCTCAGGTCGTGCCGGCGACCCCGCAACACTCGACGACTCAAAGCACCGCGACGCCGCGTGCGGTCGAATCGGTTCTTCCCGGGGCGAAGGTCGTCCCGGGCTGGGCATCGACCGGCGAGGCAAAGAGCTACGATCGCGATAACTTGTTCAGCCTGGTCGACGGCCAGGCGGATGGGTTTTTCGTTTACGGTTTCGAAAGGGTTGCCACGCAGAGGTATAAAAGCGGGACGGGGACGATCGTCGCCGAGGTCTGGCAGCTTGCAACGCCGGCGGATGCGTTCGGTCTATTCACCACTGACATTACCGGCCAGGCCGCCAACATCGGCAATGACGGCGACTCGGATCCCGGGCATCGGCTGTCATTCTGGCAAGACCGCTACACGGTGCACGTGAGTGCGCTTGATACGGTCGACGATACCGCGTTGTGGGCTCTAGCGAAAGCGATCGCGGCGGCGCTGCCGCCGGGGGGCGAGCGACCTGCACTGCTCTCGTCTCTGCCGAACGAGGGGCTGCAAGACCGCTCGGCGCTGTTCTTCCACCAGGAATTGTCGATCCAGGACGCAGTATGGTTGGGCGGCGAGAATATCCTCGGCCTGAGCCGCGACACGAATGGCGTGGTCGCGCGTTATCAGGTCGACGGCCAGACCGCGCGCTTGATGCTCGTCGAGTACCCGAATGTGGATCAGGTGGCGCCGGCGCTCGCGGCGCTCAAGTCGAGCGCGGTCAAGGACTTGGCCGCAGCCGATTCGCGAGACCGGTTGTTGGGCGCGGTATTCGGAAAAATCGCATCATCTGATGCTGCCGCCCTGGTATCACGCGCGATCGCAGCGCAGTAAGACACAAAGACCAGGCATTTGCAAAGTCGCTTGACACCGCCTGTTCACTCGGAAGTGCATTGTAAGCGGCCAGTTTTGACTTACCTTTCCTTTGTTGCCAAGCGGACGAAATGGTTGCGCAAAGATAACACCTTCGTCAAAGCTCCGGCGCGAGCGTGGGGCGCAACCCGTTTTCTCCGAGAAAGCGAGTTTTTGGCGAACGTATTGCAGAGAGTAATGACATTTCTTGTTGCGCCACGGTCCGTCCGAGCAAGGTCATGGATCCCGTAAATGAAGCGGGGGAGAAAGAGGCGGGGGCTAGGTCGGCATCGGACTAACGTCGAACTGGGCACAAGCCCTGGCAAAGCCCAAGACGGAATTGACTGTTCGCGCGATGCGGCCCCCAATGGGGCCGCGGAATGCAAACCCCACCTGGAATCGACTCGATGAAGATCTCCTGGAACTGGAATCAATGGCGGCGTCTGCGCCAGATTAGCCAACTGCTCTTTTTTCTCCTGTTCGTCTATCTCCTGTTCGCGGCGCAGGCACAGCAGCCTGCGTTTCCGCTGTCCGATCTGTTCTTTCGATTCGATCCACTCACGGCGGCGGCGGCGATGCTATCGAGCCGGTCGTTGATTCCGGACCTTGCGCTCGCCGCGATCACGCTCGCGCTCACATTAGTCGCCGGCCGGATCTGGTGCGGCTGGATCTGTCCAACCGGTACGCTCTTGGACTGGCTGCGCCTGCCGGACCGCGGACGCTCTACCCGTCTCTCGCCCGGCTGGCGCAGCGCGAAATATTTGGTCTTGCTCGTCGTCGCGGCCGCCGCATTGATGGGCAATCTATCGCTCCTGGTGCTGGACCCGCTCACGATTTTGACCCGGACGGCGACGACGGCAGTCTTGCCGGCGCTCAACTATGCGATCACCGGAATAGAGACCGCGCTCTATCCGGTTTCGTTTCTGCGGCCCGCGCTGGATGGGATGGAGAACCTGCTGCGCGGCACAGTCCTTCCACAGAAGCAGCAAGTTTTCGACCAGAACGCGTTGATCCTCGTGTTCTTCGCGGGCATCGTCGCGCTCAACCTGCTCGCCCATCGCTTTTGGTGCCGCTACCTTTGTCCCCTGGGCGCGCTCCTGGCTCTCCTCTCCAAGTTCTCGCTGTTTCGGCCGTTCGTGGATCCGGCTTGCATTCAATGCGGCGAATGCGAAAACGCGTGCCGGCTGGACGCGATCGACCGGCAAGAGAGTTACTCCATCCGCGCCCCCGATTGCGTAGCGTGCCTCGACTGTTTTGCGGCTTGCCCTTCGGGCGGGCTGACGTTCAAATGGACTCTGCGGCCAGACCCCGCGTGCGAATTCGATCCGGGCCGGCGGCAGGTGGTCGCGGCGTTGGCGGCCGGCGCCGTCGGCGTCGTCGTGCTGCGGACCGGGGTCCAGGCCAGGCAGCCCGACCCGCTCCTGCTGCGTCCCCCCGGCGTCTCGAGCGAGGCGGATTTCGTCGCCCGTTGCCTTCGCTGCAGCGAGTGCATGAAGGTCTGCCCTAGTTCCGGGCTGCAGCCCGCGCTATTAGAAGCGGGGCTGGAAGGAATGTGGACGCCGCGGCTCGTTCCACGCTTGGGCTATTGCGACTATGGGTGCAATGCCTGCGGTCAGGTGTGCCCGTCGGGTGCCATTCCAGCCCTGGACCTGGAAGCCAAGCGGCAAGCCGTTATCGGCGTTGCGGTAATCGACCGTAACCGGTGCCTACCCTGGGCGCGCGGGATGCCTTGCATCGTCTGCGAGGAAATGTGCCCCAAGCCGGACAAGGCGGTCCGGCTGGAAGAAGCGGAGATGCCGGACGGAAAAGGGGACCCCATCGTCGTCCAGCGGCCGTACGTGCTCCAGGACCTTTGCATCGGGTGCGGGATTTGCGAGCGCCAGTGCCCGGCCGAGGGACAAGCGGCGATACGGGTTTATCGCCGGACGTGAACGAAAGAAAAACTCACCGCTCGCCGGTGAGTTTTTCTTTCGTTCGGCCCGTACTCGTACGTCCTTCATCGTGACTCACGCGGATGATAACGTGCCCCCGAGATAAAGGTGGCTGATCTGGGGATTGTCCAATAGCTCTTTGTGCGTGCCTTCCAACCGAACTCGGCCGCTCTCCATAACGACACCCCGGGTCGAGACGGCGAGTCCCCTCCGTACGTTCTGCTCCACCAAGAGAATGGTTCTCCCGGTATCGTGCATGAGCGTGATCGTGTCGAAGACCTGCTTGAGCGTCTTTGGGTCCAAGCCCATCGAGGGCTCGTCCAACAAGATGAGCGCGGGGTCGAGCATCAGGGAACGCGCGAACTCCACCAGGCGCTGCTGTCCGCCGGAGAGATTGCCGGCCTTTTCGTCCGCGCGCTCTTTCACCACCGGGAATAGTCCTTCGACCTCGTCCAGGCGCTTCTGGACGAGCGCCGTGTCGTTGAGCATGAACGCGCCCAAGCGGACATTTTCTCTGACCGAGATATCCGGAAACAGGCTGTGGTTCTGCGCGACCTGCACGATCCCCATGGACAAGACCTGGCGCGGCGTCATCCCGCCGATCGCGCGCCCGTTGAACGTGATCTCGCCGCGACGGGGTTTCAACAGCCCGCTGACCGCGCGCAGCACCGTACTTTTCCCGGCGCCGTTCGGCCCGACGATGCACGTAATCGATCCCAATTCGACGTTGAGATTGACACCCTTGAGGACGTCGCTGCCGTCATACCCGGCGACAACCTCACGCAGACTCAACAACATGCCTCAATCTCCTAGATAGGCTTCGAGAACAGCCGGGTTGTCGCGTACCTGCTGCGGCGTCCCCTCCGCGATCTTGGACCCGCGATGCATGACCATCACCTTGTCACATAATCCCATGACGAACTCCATGTTGTGCTCGACGACCAGGAACGTCACGCCGCGCTTGTTCAGCGTCCGGATTCGCTCCGCCAGTTGATTGATCATCGTCGGATTTACCCCGCCCGCCGGCTCGTCCAGGAGAAGGACCTGAGGCTCGGCGATCAGGATATAAGCGAACTCGAGCAGTTTCTTTTGTCCGTAAGAAAGGTTCGCCGCCGGAACGTCCTTCAACCGGGTGATCCCCACAAAGTCCAAAAGCTCGATCGCGCGGCGCTGCTCGTCGGAAGAGCTCCAACGGCTGAGCAGCGCGCGTGTGCCCTGTCTCTGAACGGCCACGTGCATGTTCTCAAGCACCGTGAGCCGGGGGAAGATCCGGGTGAGCTGGAACGTTCTGCCGACGCCCAACCGAAAGATCTGATCGGGCGTCGCGTCGGTTATCGCTTGGCCGCTGAATAGGACCTGGCCGTTGTCCACTCTCTCGTATCCCGTAATCATGTTGAACAGGGTGGTTTTGCCTGATCCATTGGGGCCGATCAAGCCGGTAATACTTCCTTGCTCCACGGTGATCGAGCAGCCGTCCAGCGCGCGGATGCCGCCGAAGGCCTTGGAGATATTCTGAGCTTCCAGCATGCTCATAGGTTGGCATCGTCCTTTCTCCCGGCATTCTCGACCAGTAACGTATCCCCCCGGCTTGGCCCTTCAGGGGCGGCTGCATTCTTCGAGCTGTCGCTGGAAGCTCGCCACCGCCGCCAGTACCGGCCCAAGCTTGGAATGATCCCTTCGGGAAGGAGAAGAATGATTGCCAGAAACAGGATGCCGTATATGATCAGGTTGTAACCCCGTTCACTGAACTGCAGGGTAAAGTACTGTTGGGCCGGCTCAAGAATGAGCGCGCCCAAGATCGGGCCGCTCAGAGTCCCCAAGCCTCCCAGAAAGGTCATGAGCGCCAGGGCCACGTCAAAGAGCGGGTCGAAGGCGAAGGCGGGAAAGATCGAGCCGATGAAATACGCGTGGACTCCGCCAGCCATCCCCACAAAAAACGCGGAGAGGACGAACGCAATCAATTTGGACGGGCCCGTCTTCACGCCCAGTCCCAATGCTCGATCCTCGTCGTCGCGAATGGCGAGCAGTCCCAACCCGAACTTGGAATTGCGGATCCACCATGAGACACCCAGAGCCGCCAGGAGCATCGCAAGCATGACATAGTAGAACGGCACGTTGAAAAAGTCGCCGCCCCATTCGCTGGGTATCGGCAGGCTCAGACCGGTCGAGCCGTTGGTGATCGGCCGGAGGTTGAACGCCATGAGCTGCATGATGAAGAACACGGCGATCGTGATCACAACGAAAGTGTGCTTGCGTGTCCGCAGCGAGATCCAGCCGAAGGGCACTGCGAACGCCGCCGCCGTTAGCCCCACGATGGGAAGAAGCAGGAACGGGGCGTAGCCGGCCGGGATGGCCCAATCCTGGCACAACAAAGCCATGGAATATGCGCCGACCCCGAAATAGGCTGCGTGCCCCAATGAGATGTATCCGGTGTACCCTGAAAAGATATTCCACGCCGTCGTGCTAGTCGCGTAGACCAATGTAAAGACCGCGACCGTCGTAACCGCTGGATTGGGAAAAACCTGGGGGAATGCAATAAAAGCAGCTAAGAGCGCCAGCAGCGCAACAATCTTGACCGTCCTCATTGCTTCCTGCTTTCGAGCTGCCCAAAGAGGCCCCGCGGCCGGACCACCAAGACGAGAACCAGAAGGATGAAGAACACCGTGCTCGCCCACACGGGCGACCAGACCACGGCGGTTACGTCCTCGATAACCAACATGCCTAGAGAGGCGAACAAAGCGCCCCTCACGCTTCCCAGCCCGCCGAGAATGACGATGACGAGCAAGCGTGAGATCAGGTCGTAGTGGCTATTGGGATTGAAGGCCGCGATCGCTCCGTAGACCATCCCTCCCGCCGCGGCCATCGAGACGGCCACGGCAAACGTGATCGCGGAAACTCTTTCGACGTCGATGCCGATGAGTTGCGCCGCCGTGCGATCTTGCATCGAGGCGCGCAGGCTGTAGCCGAACTTGGTGCGATACAGGAGCACGTACAGGCCGGCCAGCAGCACGACGCTCAGGATAAAGCCGTAGACGTAAATGTGCGCGAGATAAAAGTCGCCGATCTGAAATGACGTGCTGACGTAGGACGATTGGAGTTTCACGACGGTCGTGTTGAACGCGAGCCCCAACCCTCCCTCGATGATCAAGGCGATGGCAAAAGTGACGAGAATCGATAGGATGGTGCGGTCTCGCTTCAGCGGCCGAATGAAGGCCCACTCGAGAAGCAAACCGAACAGAAACATGGCGGGCATCGTGACGATGAGCCCCAGGAAGAGGTCCACGTGGAATCTCACTTGCAGCACGTAGCTGAGATAGGCTCCCAGGATCACGAGCGCGCCCTGTCCGACGTTGATGATGTCCATCACGCCAAAGATCAGCGTTAGGCCTGAAGCCATGAGGGCGTAGACTCCGCCGGTGAGTATTCCCGTGATGACGGCGTTAACAATCTGTTCCATGCTTGTGCTCCACCGGAGCGATCGACTATCATCGCTCCCCAAAGGATGGCGTCGACGTAAAGTGTGATTGCCTCGTCGGCAGTGTCGGGGCGATCTTGGGGGATCGCCCCGACTTGCGTAACGATCAGACTACGGCCAATTTGGCTTGGGGAACTCGGCCGGTGCGGCCGCGGCCGAAGCGGGGTAGACGGGCAGGTACTTGCCTTTCTGCCATTGGAAGAGGAACGCTTTGATCACGATGTTCTGTCCTACGTCGTCGAATTTCACCGGGCCTTGAATGCTTGTGAAGGTGTCGCCCGAGTGCAGCTCGGCGATGATCTTGGCGTTGTCGAGGCTTCCGACCTTGGTCACCGCTTGATGAACGACCTGACCGACGGCATAGCCCTCAGCCACGTCGCCGTTGATTCCGTCGGCCGTCCCGCCGTACTTGGCGAGATATGCCTTTACGAAATCGGCGTTGCCTTCATTCGGCGCGCTGGCGTACCAGGGATTCGCGATCATGATCCCCTCCGCCATATCGGGTCCGCCGATGGCCTTGAGGAAATCATCGCCCAGGTCAGGTCCCGCTGTAGCAATCATCGCTTGCGGGTTATAGTGCTGCTGTTTGAACCGCTGGGCAAAGGCGCTGAGATCGGGCAAGAACGTGCCGACCACGACCACGTCCGCTTTGGAGGCGATCATCTTGTCGGCGATCGGGTTAAAGTCAGTTGTCTCAGCCGGATAGACCTGATAGGACGCGGTCGTGAGCCCGCCTTTTTCGAACAGGTCTTTCGCCCGGTCTATTTGCGGCTGGGTAAAGGGATCGTCTTCGGTCGCATAAGCCACGGACTTGGGCCGCTGAGCTGCAGGCAGCCCCAGGATATACTCTGTAAAGCCGTCCAGGTTGGTGAGAATTGGCAGCGACACGTCGAACACGTTCTTGAGGCCGCGGTTGAATACGGAGGGTGCGCCGCCGGCGCCTTCCACCATGGCGTAGCCGTAACGATCGGCGACGACGGATGCCGGTTTTGTCAGCAGCGAAGAGTAGGGGCCAAACACGAGGTCGACTTTGTCGACGGTAATCAGTTTCTGATAATTGGTCTGAACCTGGTCGGGGTTGCTGGCGTCCGAGACAATGTCTAGCTGGACCGGGCGGCCGAGAAGTCCGCCGTTCGCGTTCACCGTGTCAGCCCAAAGTTGATAGCCCTGCTGAAACCCCTGGCCGTCTGCAGAGAAATCGCCCGTCAGTGAGAGCGAGATCCCGATTTTGATCGGATTTCCGCTGGCAGCCGCGGTCGTCGCGGCGGCCGTCGGGCCGGTCGTCGGCGCAGACGTGGGCGCAGTCGTCGCCGCTGCAGTTGGCGCCGCGGTCGGCGCGGTGGTGGGGGCGGAAGCGGGAGCCGTTGTCGGCGCTGCCGGCGCAGCGGTAGGCGGTGCAGCCGTCGGAGCCGGCGGGGTCGAGCACGCCCCCGCGAGCAGCGCAACTCCGAGGACGGCGAAGCAGATAGCGATTCGTTTGTACATCCTCTCCTCCTTTAGAGATGGAATTGGTTCGATGCAGCATCACATCACGTAAGAAGCCTCTTCGGCGATAGCAGGTTACGCTTGCTGGCCTCCTTTCAAGTTCCGCGATTGCGCACTCGCCCGTCGACCAAGTCGGCACAGTTGCGGTCGGACATGGGGCCGCATTGCGGCTCGCCCACACCGTATTTGGCTGAGACTTGTTGGCGGTCTTTGTTTTTCTGCCTCGCGTCACCCTGCGCCGGGCGCTGCGGTCGAGCGCACTCTACGCTCTGGCATGGCGCCGGACTCGCGTGCGCGGCACGCTGTCTTCGCTGATCTGCTTGAGGTGGTCCCGCATCGCGGTGCGTGCGGCCGTCGAATTGTGCCGGATCACGGCTTGAAGGATTCGCCGGTGATGGATCTGGCCGCGCTGAGGTCCGCCGGGAGTAAAGAATATTCCCTTACGCTGCTCGCGCAGCAAATCGACGATCGAGTCGATCAGGATTGGAATGATGTCATTCCGCGTTGCTTCGGCGAGCGTGCGATGAAAGCCCAGGTCCGCCTCGATGAAGGTATCGACGTTCTCCAGCGCGGAATCCATGACGGCGACCGCGTTTCTGAGCGCCGCGATCTCGCCGGCTGTGGCGTGCTCCGCCGCAAGCGCTGCGACCTCAGGCTCGAAAATCGCGCGGACTTGGACCAAGTGATCGGAGCCGTGACTGTGGCCGACGCGGACGGCCAGGTCGAGTGAATTGCGAACCGCGCGCGATGTCCCGTTCGTAATGAACGTGCCCCGGCCGGGCTGGGTCTGGACGAGGCCCTTTTCGCGCAGCGCCTTGACCGCTTCGCGGACGGCAGTGCGGCTCACTCCGAAACGGTCCCCCAGCTCTCGCTCTGGCGGCAGGCGGTCCCCCACGCGCAGTCCCCCCGCGACGACACTCTGTTCGATCTGCTGGACGATCTGCTGGTAGAGACGTTCCGATTGGATCAGCTTGTACATGTGAAATACCGGCGAGGCGCGCAGTTGGTATGGTGGTATGATGTTTCGACCATTCTAAATGGGGCGCTCCACATTTGTCAATAGCCGAATGCGTGATCCGTCACAAACCAATTGGCAAGCCTTCCGTAACTTGAATTCACCCCGCCGTTGGGTCGGCGACGGATCGACGGCACTGATCTTGTGTGGCGTCGTCGCGCAATCGACCAGACCGTGAACGCCGGCGCGCGGATACGTGTCGATCAGAAGTTCGCTGCTCCCGGGCGTACTCTCTAAAGGCGGTGTCGTAGACGCACTTGCTCCGGATCGCCGGCGTCCAGTCGGAGGGTAGAAAAAAGGAGACGACCTTTCTGTTCGTCTCCTCAGGCGGATGGGCAAGCGTCTGCGAAGTTTCAGCGGGGTTTGGATCGACCGGTTCGTGGGAAATGAAACGGCACGGTCGTTCAACGGCCGTACGGGCTGCCGGACCTTTGGAACCAATGCGGCATCTGCAAGCGGGAGTGCCGCGCACAGGAGCAGGCGGCAATGCGCGCGTATTGCCCAACGCGTCCGGTCGCACCTTGACGTCTGCCGCGTCGCGGGATCGAGCAAGTGGCGATCGGCACTTGGCGAGTCAGGTTGCGGTCTGACCGGCTGTCGCCAGGTCTCTAGCTGCGTTCCGTGGGCGCGACCTTACCATCCGCCTCGCCAGTGGACCGGGCCGGTGCATCGTTGCCTGGCTTGACGAGCTGATTCAACAGAGCCAGGAGGCCGAGGCCGTCTGCAAAGGGATACTCGGCCTCGCCAGACACGGGCCGCAGCGAGCCTCGCAGAACTCCCGGCTCGTCCGCGTCCGCCAGAATTCTCAGCACGTAGCTTTGAATTGCGCGCATCCGGAATCGTCCACTACCCCAAATCCTACTGGCTGGCCTTCACCTCGAACGCGCTCGATTTGATCAATCCCCCGTCCAGGTAAACGTCCACGCGATAGGCGGCCTCACGCAATGTGTTCGCCGCGGCGAGGCGGAACGCGTACCACCGATTGCCGGCTGTCGTCGTCTGCGGTTCTACGGTGCGCACCAGTGTATCGCCGCGATACAACTTGGATTGGAGCGTCGAACCGGCCGCAAGCGCCATGCCGCCAACCGAAACGTAAACCGGCTCGTTGGGCTCAAAGCGGTGTCTGTTTGCGCTGGTCCGAGCGGGCGAGCCGTCTTGCTCGACTCGGTACGTGAGCGTCGCCGCCAGGATGAGCGGGGCGCTAGAGGTGCCGTTGCCGATCGCAAATTTGCCAAGCAGATACTCGTAGATACGCTGATCTACCCAGTACGCGTCGTCGGAAGACGCGGCGCTCATAAAAGTGCAGAGATTCGTCCTCGCCCCGTAGGTCAGTTCCAGGTCTCGCAGGGCCCAGTAGCTGGGAGACAGGATCGGCTCACAGGGATGACTCGGACTCACCGCAAAATCATAGTCTTCGTCCAGCGCGTAGACGTGGCCGATCTCGTGCGCGGCGACGATAGGCGGCACCTTCGCGCCGTACTGACCGGTGACGATACCTTTCACGCTGCTTAACGTTAGTCCGAGCGTGCCCGGCTGGCCGTGCTGTCGAAACCAACCCGGCGGAAGCACGCCGACCACCATGCTGGCATCCGGACGCAGGCGCCGGCCCGCGATGGAGAGGCTGCCGTACAGGGCGAGCGCGTTCCGCATGTTGAATTTCCCCTGACTGTCGGTCAGCGACTGCTCGAAGGAATTGAGCATGTGCGGCGTCATCGTGTAGTCGACCAGAACGTGATCGGCGGAGAGCGGATACGTGCCGATCAGAAAATCACCGGAATTCTGGACGTACTCTCTAAAGGCCGAGTCGTACCGGTAACTGCTCCGGTCCTCGGGCGTCCAGTCCACCGGCAGAAAAAAGGCAACTACCTTCTCGGTTGTCTGCAGGGTCGGATAGGAGATCGTCCTCGAATTGTCGGCTGGATTCGGATCGACCACCGCACCCGCTGGAGTGACAGACACTTGTGCGACGATCGGCTTGACCTCCTGGGGGGGTTCGATCTTAAGCGTAATCGTCACGCTCGGACCGGCGAGAAGGACCGTGCGCTCCCAGTTCTTTCCCCCGGCTTCGACCCGAACGTTGGCATCCAGATTCACACCGGCAGGGAGACCAACCTGGACGCGCGCCACCGTCAGCTTGCCGAGGACGAGCGGCTCGCCCGAAACGGCCTGAAGCAATTCGAAATTGCGCACGGAGAGGTCAACCGTGCCCGGTGCAGCGGCTAGGCGACTGGCGGAAGCCGCCATCGACCCAACCGCCAAAACGAATAGAAGGGGGACCCGTGCCGCAAGTGTTCTAAGAAGCTTCATTATCGTCGAATTCGAATCCATCGTTCTACGCCGGTTTTGGTTTTGTGAGCCCGGAACGAGCCGCGCGAAGGTGTCGTCGAAACAGCGGGAGCGTGCCTCAGGGTCGGTCATTCGGTTAACGGCGCAGATGCTCGACATAGTTAACGCGCGCACTAGCCGGAGAAGAGGCCGCCGTCACTGCGAACAAATACTGCCCTTGGCCCAATCTCATCTGTAGTCTGTCAGGGCTGTCGCCGTGTTTGTACGTTAGTACAGGCGTCACGAAATCCGGAGATTCAAAGATCTCTATTCCGTCGGCGCTTCCGCTCAATTCGTCGACGGCGAATGTGTCCGCGTAACTCCCGGGCAGGATTATGAATTCCTGGCCGTGCCATTGGTCTCCCCAGGTCTCGCGCGTGACCGTCGATTCGAGAGTGCGGGTGACGCGCGCCTCCGCTCCACCGGTGCCTGCGCCGAAATTCTTGTCGAGAAAATTCTTGTCTTCAACCCGATTGCCGTGGTCGTCGAATGTGCCCACATAGTCCAGGCTGCGCCAAAAGTCGCTCTCGCCAATCTGGCCGGCGACGAGCTGGTCCCAGTGCGCGGCTTGAGCTTGCCACAGCAATTCCCAGTCACGGTCGTCCTTACGAAAGATGAGACTGACGTACAACTCGTTGGCTTTGGGGAGCAGGGTTCGCAGCGTGCCAAAGGCTCGACTCAACTGCGAATACGCCGTCC
The DNA here is from genome assembly GCA_023380675.1 of Chloroflexota bacterium. Next base: position 2,377 of record JAMCRS010000094.1, on the reverse strand, counting down.
GGTCGAATTCCTCGCTCGCCAAGCGCATCTCGACCCAGGCACGGTTGACGGTTTCGCCCGTGGCGCGCGTATCGGTCGTATAGTCGGCTTTGACGCCGGCGTACCCCTGCTTGGTCAGGCCTCTTTCGACTGCTGCGATCTGGTCCGCCCGATGCACAGGTGCGGTTCCGACGACGATGGAGGCCTGACTGGTCAGATCCTGCGTTCCCGCGCGCAGCAAAAGGCTGTTGAAAGCCCGCGATCCTGCCACGGACGCGCGCGCGGAGCCGTTCGCGTCGGTCATCTGCGAGCCGGCGGATTGAGCACTGTCTCCGGGCGCTTGATAGGAAAAGTCGAGCCTGCGATTGGCGAGCGGCCCAAAGGTCCCGTCGAGGAGGGTCGCCATCATGACCACAGGGGACGACGCGTCGTTGGGCAGATAGACGGTAGAGGGCTCCAGCCACAAGACGCCCCCCTGGACGCCCGCCGGGACCGGCGTCGGAACGGGATTGTCTGGCGTCGAGCCATAGTCCTTGCCGGTCTCGTCCTTGCCGGCTTGATTGTTGGTCGTAAAGTCTTTTTCGTCCGTGTACGTTTTCTTTACGCGATCGTAGATTCTTACTTGACCGCGCACCTGATTCCAATAGGCGGCTCCGCTGAGAGTCTGGTTCACGAATTGGTCCAGGTCCGCGCCCGTGGAACGAAAGAGGATCCAATACTGGCGATACGCCAGAGTCACAAACAGGTTTTCGACGCGGGGGTAGGCTTGCCTGAGCGCGCTGAATCCCCAAACGACCTGCGCTTGCAGATCGGGGTGATCGAGATCGGCGGTGACCGCGTCCATCAAGACGTAGACGGCATCCGGGCGCGGCCGGCCCTGGTCGTCGTCGACGAACCCGGCCTCGTCGACGCTGTAACCCTTCGCCGTTAGAAATGCTTTCACCTCGTCTGCAGGATCCGCTTCCTGCGCCGAGACTGCGGCTGCCGTGACGACCGCGAGAATCGCCCCGGTAACGAACAAGGCCAAGATATACCTTGCCATACCTTCTCCGATGAGTCCGCCGCCGAGGACAGGTGACGTCGGCAA
>JAMCRS010000094.1:0-1301 GCA_023380675.1 Chloroflexota bacterium | reverse complement strand
CGCGCCACCTGCCTCTGGAGCGCCGTTTTGTCAACCGCTCCGACTATTGCCCAAGGCGGCTTCGTGTTACTTGAGCAGGACTCCGACCACGACGACGGCGACGGCAAGTACAAATGCGGCCCACAGAATCGAGACGGACGTGTTGCCCTTTTTCATTTCTTCCCACTCGTTGAAGCCGGGAGTGAGCACGGAAAAGACCTTCAACCCGATCGCGATGGCGCCGGCAAAGCCGACGGAAGCGACCAGCGCCCAGACCACGGCCAGCACCATGTTCAGTGCAATTCGCCCGGCGTCGAACCCAGAAGTGACGGGTAGAGGTGGCATCGTTATTCTCCTTTGATGGAGCGACCAGGTGGGGTCGCTGCGGGCAAACCCACGCGGCTGCCCAAAGTCTACGGCGATACAGCCCAATCTGGCTATTCCGAGCCAAAGTTCTTGTCGGTAAAGTCTTTGGTTGAGACCTCCTTTCCGGTGTTCAAGTCGTAGACCACAATCCCGTCAAACTGGCTCACCCAAAAATCGTCGGCGCTTAACGTTTTGTCGACGTAGGCGGTGAGATCCTCAGGTTTGACGCTCCAATGGATTCCGTACTGGGCCTGGTAACGGGTGATCACTACGAGCAGCTTGGCTTTGGGATAGCCATTGCCCAACGCCGTCCAGCCGTCGACGATCTGGGCCAGTGTTTGAGGATCATAGCTTCCGTCCGGGTTGAGCAGGACGCCCACCATGTCCATGTCGACGTAGCTGGTGTCCGGGTCGTCGGCAGAAACGCCGGCGCCGTAGACCTTGTAACCCTTTTGCGCCAGCTCTGCGGTCACGCCGCTGCCCGCCGGATCCTTGTCCCCCTTGCCGACCTTGACGGTCGCGGCGCCGTAGGTGCCCCGCGATCGTGCGACGACGACGGCGACCCCGTCCTTGCTGCCCGCCGTAAACGTGACGCGGGCGTTGCCGGCGTCGTCGGTGGATGTCGCTTTTGGCGCCACGCGACTGCCTGCGGCAGTTCCCATGACGACGACTTCGACCTCGGTGTCGGCCACCGGCTCCTGCTGCTTGTCCAGGATGGCAATGGTCAATTCCATTTCGCCCTTGAGTTTGACCTGTCCGGCAGCGGGACTGATCGTCACGGCGCCGTACGCGCCGCCGGTGACTGGACCTGGGAATTTCGGTTCTGCCCACACGCCTCCGCCAAAGTTCTTGTTGACAAAGCGGGTGAGCGTAGTCCCCGTAACGTAGGCCCCCGCATCGTTGTCCCATACGCTGACGAAGAACGATTCGGTGTGCTTAAACGCCTCCCAATCCTT
>JAMCRS010000093.1:1301-2632 GCA_023380675.1 Chloroflexota bacterium | reverse complement strand
GTCGTTCTCCCCCGCTTGGAACTGCTTGAGCAGACGAATCACGCGGACACGGCCGGCAAGTGTTTTCACTGCCTCGCGCGGCGTCTCCCCTTGGAGAGCAGGAATAGCCTGATCGATCCATTTTCGTCGTTGTTGCGCGATCAGCTCGGTGCGCAGGGCTTGCAGCTCTGCCGGGATCTTTGCTTCGGGCGGCTCCTCGGCTGCCGGCGTCTGCGCGAGCATCGCCTCGAGAGGCTTGAATTCGTCCCTGCGATGTTGGATTGCGCAGCCCAGACGTCTCTGTAACAGCTCCTTGCCTGCCTCGAGCCGGCGCCGCGAAGTCACTTCGAGGGTCAGTTCGCGGCGCGAGACGGCAAGACTGCCCAGAATGCGGATGCCACCGCGCTCGGCTCCCAGCGCCGCGTGGTGATCGAATTCGGGACCGTGGGGGCGCAAGAGGTCGAGCGATTGGCCTGCTTCGCGCCACGAGAAAGAAATCTCGTCGCCAGCCGCGTTGTCTTGCGCGAATTCCTCCGCCGCGCGCAGTTCTGAGAGAGCGGCGGAATGATCGAGCACATCGAAGGCGGCGCGGCAGAATATACCCAGGTCACCTTCGGGTGTCACGACCGTCGGCGGAGCCGCAAGCGCCGGCTCGACTTCTGTGCGAAGGAATTGATATAGGTTTTGGCTGTTGGCGTGCGTAAAATCTTCGTAGCTCGCCTCGGGATGCGCGACCATGAAATGACTGCGCTCCTCTTCGAGGTAGAGACGCAGCCAAGCGCGATACGATGCCGGCAGAATGATTCCCGCGAATCCGCCCATCTCATAGTGGTCGCGAACGCGCAGGACACGCGACACGACGATTTCCCATCGGCTCAGGTCCCCGGTCTCCAGCGGCTCAAGTACGGTCAGGTCCTCGCCGGTGACCACGTCGCGCAGATGCATCCCGTGACCGGGTTCGACGGCCGTCACCTCAAATGCGGCGAAACGCGAATGTTTCCAATCTTCGATCAGAGCCCGCTCGTCCGCCGACAAGCGCGGGCCGTGTTCCACTGCGAATCGCTCGATCACGCGCCGATCGTCGGCGAGCTGAAAGTCAAACTCGAAATAGTCCAACGCGCGCTGGAATTCGATCTCACTTTCGTCGTCGTCCGGTGATTCCAAGTCGTGGTTGGTGAAGAATTCGTACGCGCTCATAAAATCCTCGTCGAACCTCTCATTCATCGCGTACTCGTCGAGCCGCTCGACGTCGCACTCGCCCCCGCATAAGCTGGCTGCAACGCGCCAGCACTCAACAAACCAGGCACATGCACCTGTGGCAATGAGCCAAACAGCGCATCTCCAGCGCCGAT
>JAMCRS010000093.1:0-1291 GCA_023380675.1 Chloroflexota bacterium | reverse complement strand
TTCATCGCGTACTCGTCGAGCCGCTCGATGAGGTTCTTGACGATGAGCTCCTGGCTCGCGACCGCTTCGTCTTCGCGCAGGTGGCAGTTTTTGTACTTTCGCCCGCTGCCGCACCAACAGGGATCATTTCGCCCAGGTTTCATAGTTCCCTCGCCGCTCGCGTCGATTGGAATGCCGCGTCTTGCAGATCGCGCGCCGGCCGCGCATAGACGCTGCGCGTGTCGATCTCGTGCCGAACGGCATGTGAGCTCGTTCGCGTCCAACGTATGATAACACATTCGGTCGATTTTGAGGAAGACGGGTGTGAGCTAATAATGGGTGGCTTGGTCTGATGGAGCCGCGCTTGTCTTCGGCGGCTTGCAGTGACACGGTTTACCGCGGCATTGCAGAGCTCAGCCGGGGCAACATCGCATTCTTTGCGCCGACAGAGATACGGGGTATAATATAGCCAAGCTTTGACCCAGTGGGTTGTTTCAGACCACTCACCAGAGGGGCAATGACGCCGCCAGAATCGGGCAAAGCACACCCGGAAACTGAACAAGGCACCTGCCGCCCGAATTTTGCATTCGCTCGGGCGCGGGCGCCTTGTTGTTTTTATCTCAATAGCGCGTCGGACAGTGGGGGAGGTCGGGGCGCGACGGCAAGCGGTCGGCATGGCGAGAGAGCCCGTTGCCGCCCCCGGAGGCTGATATGAGTGCTGCCAAACTATTATCCACCCCGGCCCAGCGGAGGTGGGGTGCTCTATGGATAGTCGGGCTGTATCTGGTAATCGGCGGGCTGTGGATCGCGTTTTCGGACCGGGTCATCGAGGCCGCGTCAAGCAGCACGTCGATGCTTGCGACGCTGAGCACGCTCAAGGGCTGGGGCTATATCGCGGTCACGGCGCTTTTCGGGCTTGCCAACTCCAGCAATTCGTTTCTTATTCTCCGGGCAAAAGGCATCGGCATACCGCTTCAGACCACCATTCTTATCTACGCGGGATTTAACCTCATGGCGGCCCTTTCCTCATTCCCCGCCGGTACCCTCTCCGACCGCTGGGGGAGAAAGTCGCTGCTTCTTTTTTCCTTTCTTATCTATATTGCCGGCGTGGTCAGCGGCCGGCTCCTTACGGACTGGACACTGCAGTTTCTGGAAACCGGACCGTTTTTCTGGATCCAAAATCTCCTGGTTGCCTACGGGCCGCTTTTTATCATCGGTAGTGCCGGGGCTGTTACCGCCCTTATACACAGGAAAAAATCGGGATATCGTCTGTACATGATTCTTGCCGCGTGGACACTCGGGTACCTTGTGT
>JAMCRS010000092.1 GCA_023380675.1 Chloroflexota bacterium | reverse complement strand
ACAAGGCGACCAGTCGCGAGCAAAAGATCACCATTACGGCGTCGAGCGGTTTGAGCAAGGAAGAAGTCGATCGGATGGTGAAAGACGCGCAGCGCTTTTCGGATGAGGACAAGAAGCGAAAAGAGGAAGTGGAGGTGCGCAACAACGCCGACAGCGCCGTCTACCAGTCGGAAAAGATGCTCAAGGACCTGGGCGACAAGGTGCCGGCGGACGTGCGCGGCGAAATCGAGCCGAAGATCGCGACGCTCAAGACGGCGATGGGCGGACGGGATGTGACCGACATCAAGACGAAGACGGACGAGCTGATGCAGTCCATGCAAAAGATCGGCGAGCGGATGTATCAGCAAGCCGGCGCGACGCCTCCTCCCGGCCAGGACGGCGGCGGTGAGACAGGCGCAGGCGGCGGACCGCAGGGGCCGGGCGGCGGCTCGGACACGGTCGAAGGTGAGTTCCGCGAGGTGAAAGACTAGCGACCTGATCGACGCGGTCAATGCGTGCGTGATTCTTGAAGGAGATCCGGGGCGGGGCTGAGAGGAAATCTCAGCCCCGTCGTCGTTTTTCAGGAGGCCGGCTGTGCCGGCGCGGACACAGTCGACTGGCATAAGCGCAGCGCGCGGAGCGCACGATACGTCACCCACTTGTTGGGCTGCCTCTTCGCCCCAACGTCGATCCAGGTCTTGCCGGCATAATCGTACTCGAGGGGCCAGCGGCCGTTGGCATCCTGCTTGTCGGCGACGAGCGCGACCGCATTCTTCAGCCGCTTGTCGCGGCCCAGTCCCAGTGCGGCGAGGGCTTGCACGTTCTGCAGCAGGTCGGTCACGGCGAAGACGGGAAAGCCGAATTTCCACCAATTCTGGCTTGGCCGGCCGCCCCAGCCGCACGGGTAATCCGCATCGGCCGGGTCGCGGCTCAACAGGAATTCAATGCCGGCGTCGATCGCCCGGCGAATTTCCGCGGTCCACTTGTTCTGCGGCAGCTTGCCGAATGCGAGCATCACCTTGACGGCGCCCCACGCACAAGACTGTTGGTTGTTCGCACCACAAGCAAAGCCCGGTCCGCACTTGAGCGCATAGTACCGTATTGGAGCATCCTTGTCCTGTAGAGGGGCGATGCCATTTCCCGTGACGGTGCGGGCCATCCAGTCGAACGCCAAATCCAGCCGTTCGTCCAGATACTCCAGGTCGAGCAGCGCGGAGCAGAGGTTCCCCTGCAGGCAGTCGATCGTCCCGGACGGAGCGCCGTCGACCGTGAACTGGCCCGCGCTGGAGAGGGCGTGTTCGAGTAGATAAGCGCAAGCGGCGTCGATCCGCTTGTCCGAGCCTGCCTGCGCGCCGAGCTGGGCCAGCAAAATGACCGCCCAAACTGTGCCCGTGTATTTCGGCCGATAGCCAGGCCCGGCCTGCTGCCAATAGCCGGACTTGCGCATCTTCGCAAGCACGGCCGCGATCGGGCCCTGAGTGTGTGCCTTTTTCCGCGCGGCTGCCAGGTCCTTCGAGCTGGCTCCTACGAGGTCTCGCAGCGCAAGATACCGGACGCCGACATCTCCCGGCTCCAGCAGCCACTCGATCTGACTCTCCTTGGTCTTGGATTTGGCCATGGTGTACCTCCCCGTTGCAGGAACAGCCGATAGGCGACTCGTTCACGACTCGGACGGCTGTCGTTCTCCGAAGGAGCCGACGATCATCGGCCGATATACCGAACGGTCAACTAACGTTTCTCGATCACGTCACCCCCGCGCCGGACGGTTTGTGCCGGTCGACCACCCTAAGAAACACCCGGGACACGCCCAACCCTAGCAGCAAGCCTGCGACAACGTCCGGAACGTAATGTTGTTTGACGAACACGGTGGAAGCGATAATGAGAACGAACCAAAGTGCGACAAGGCTGCCGAGACGTCTATCGACCCGCAGCCAGTGGACGGCGAGGATGGTCGACAGGGAGGTGTGGAGGCTTGGAAAGTCGTTGTAGGGATTGTCGCTGGCGTAAACACCCCGAATCATTTGCGTCAGCGTGTCGGTCCCGACCAAGGCGGGGCGGTCCACGTAGGACTGGAGAAACAGGTAGAACGCATAGCTGACGAACCACGCTGCGATCATCGAGAGAGCGGCGGACTGGAATACGCGGGTGCGGAAGAGGAGAAAGAGGACCAACGTGCCGTAGACGACCGGCTCGAGCGAAACGTACGGAATCACGAACGGCGGGACCACCGGGATCAGTTCGTCGAGAGGGGTCTTGAGGAAAACGACGCTCGGGCCGTGGTTCAGGACAGCGTAGATCTCGCTGGTGAGGTAAACGCCGGCGGCGAGAAGGAGACAAAAGAACACATTCGCCCAGCCGGTACCGAGAACACCGTGCCGCAGTTCCCTTTTGAGCCACTCCATTGTGATCGCTCCCCTGGATGAGATTCTTGTCGCGTCGCGCGAATCCGGGTCACGCGTGCGTCAAAAGGCGCCGACGATCGGCGCGCGCTGGCTCTACTGTCGGATCGCGACCTCCCGATGCGTGCGGGCCGATTCGTACAGCGCGTCGATCACGCGCATATTCGCCCGGCCTTGCTCGGGCGAATAGCGCAGCGGCTTACCGTTCAACGCCGCGTCCGCGAAATTCTCCACCATGAGCTGATAGTGATTCGCGGCCGGCACCGGAAGGTTTTCGTACCGCTCGCCGTGGTGCACGAGTATGCGACCTTCGAACGGCATGCCCGGCTTGAACGGCCGGGTCAGCTCGATCCGTCCCTGCGATCCTTGAATGTCCGCCCATTCCCGCTCATCGGTCCGGAAGCTCGCGTCGAAATGCGCCAGCACGTCGTTCGGAAACCGCAGAATCGCCGTCAGCGTCTCGTCGACTTGACTGGTCTGCCCGACGGCGGCTGCCGCCTGCACGGACACCGGCTCGGCGCCGGCGATCAGTCGCGAGACATTCACGCAATAGCATCCCACGTCCATGAGCGCTCCGCCGCCGAGCGCTTTGCTCAATCGAATATTGGCGCCGTCGTCCAGCCGGAAACAAAAGGCGCTCCGAATGACCTCGAGCGCCCCGACGGCGCCCCGATCGATCATCTGGCGCACCTGGTCATACTGGGGATGGAACCGGTACATGAACCCTTCGACTAGCACGTGGCCGGTTCGCTCAGCGGCATCAATCACTGCTTGTGCCTCTGCCATGTTCATGGCCATCGGCTTCTCCCCCAGCCCGTGCTTGCCG
>JAMCRS010000091.1 GCA_023380675.1 Chloroflexota bacterium | reverse complement strand
TTCGTGCAGGGCCTCGCCGAGTGGTTGAACGAAGCGTCCGCGCTGAAAGTCCAAGTCGCCCAGGCGGGAGAGAGACTGCAGGCGGGCACCGTCTACATCGCGCCGGACGCCAATCATATGCAGGTCGACCACCAGAGTCGCATCGTATTGAACCCGGCGGAGCCGATCGGCGGGCACCGGCCCGCGGTTACCGCCTTGTTCGAGTCGGTCGCGCAGTGCTACGGGGCCGCCGCGATCGCGGCGATCCTCACCGGCATGGGTGCGGACGGCGCGGTTGGAATCAAGGCTTTGTTCGACGCGGGGGCGATCACGCTCGCACAGAATCAGGCCACTTGCGTCGTTTTTGGCATGCCCAAGGAGGCGATCGCATTGGGTGCGGTTCATCACATCGTGCCGTTAGACCAGATCCCTCAGACCATTATGAACCTGATTGCAGCGCAGGTGGCCGTATGACGGCAACACTGAGCACCCGAAATGACGGCGAAGGAGAAAGACCCGTGATACGAGTTTTGGTTGTCGATGATTCCGCCACTGCCCGCGAGGCGATATCCGCCATACTCAGCAGCGCGCCGGACATTCAAGTCGTCGGCGAGGCGACCGATGGGGTGCAGGCGGTCGAGATGGCCGCCGACCTTCGGCCGGACGCCATCACGATGGACATCAACATGCCGCGCATGAACGGCCACGAAGCGACGGTGCAGATCATGGCCGCCACTCCTACTCCCATCGTCGTGGTGAGCACCGTCACGCAGCAGGAGATGGTGCACCAGGGTCTCGACCTGCTGCTCGCCGGCGCGCTCGAAATCGTCCAGAAACCCAGCAGTCTCACCGCGCAAGGCTTTGACGTGATCCGATCCGAGCTGATCTCCAAGGTTCGGACCGTTTCACAGATCAAGTTTTCAAATGCAGAATAGCTCCCATTCCACGAAAGGCATTTGACCATGCCCACTCGCATCCTGATTGTGGACGACAGTCGCACCGAGGCGCTGCGGACGCGTCTGATCCTCGAGCGCGAGGGATATCAGGTCAGCCTCGCGGTCGACGGACGGGAAGGACTCGTCAAGGCCGCCGAAGAAAGACCTGACCTCATCCTGCTCGACACCCTCATGCCGAACATGAACGGCTTTGAGGCCTGCGGGCGGCTCAAGCTTGATCCCAAGACCAGCACCATTCCGGTCGTTTTGCTGCCGGTGGCGGAAGAAATTGCAGACATGCCGTCCGGTCCGGCGCAGGACTGTTTTCTCCCCAAGCCGTACGATCCCAGCCAGCTGGTGACGCGGGCGAAGGATATGACGAACGGTCACGGACGCGCCCAGACCGCCGCGGCTACCCCGGAGGAGGTCCGGCGCTACCAGGAAGAGCTGGAGCGCGCCCGGCAGCAGGTCGAGGTCCCCAATCGCGCCCGGCGCGATATTCTGGCCAACATCAGCCACGAGCTGCGTACCCCGCTCCACGAAATCATCGGCATGACCGACCTGCTCCAGGGAACCGAATTGAACGGCGAGCAGAAGATCTATGTCGATACCACCCGGGTGTCTTCCAACGCCCTGTTGAGCCTGATCGGAGACGTGATCGAGTTTTCAGAGCTGCAGAGCGGACAATTGCTGCTGGACGTCCAGCCGTTTGGCGTGTCCGAGCCGATCGAGCGGACGGTCGAGGTCATGGCAGCCCGCGCCGCGGACAAGGGGCTGCGGCTTTCGACCCTGCTCTCTCCGGCCATCCCGCCGAAGCTCGTCGGCGACGCAAACAGGCTCCGTCAGGTCCTGAACAACCTGGTCGCGAATGCGATCCGGTTCACCGACAGCGGCGAGATCTCCATCGGCGTCGACGTCGAGTCGACGCGAGAGCGGCAGGTCGAGCTCCATTTCCGGGTTCAGGATACCGGCATCGGCATTGCCGACGACCGGCGTGAGGTCATCTTCGAGCCCTTTCAACAAGCCGACACGTCCGCGACCCGGCGCTACGGTGGGATGGGAATGGGCTTAGCCATGGCTCGGCAGTTGGTTAACCTGATGGGCGGGCGCATTTGGGTGGAAAGTCAGTTGGGAAAGGGAAGCGCCTTCCACTTTGTGGTTCTGTTGGGCCTCCCAGAAGGAGCCGTCGCGGTCGCGCCGGCAGCGGCGGCGGACTGGCCGCGCTCGCTCCAAATCCTCGTCGCCGAGGACAGCCCGACGAATCAACTGATCGCCAAAGCGAGCTTGAAAAAAGCAGGCCATACCGTCACGTTGGCGGTCAACGGATGTGACGCCGTTCAGGCGTACGTCAAATCCCGTCAGCCGAACGAGCCTCAGTTCGACGTGATCCTTATGGATGTCGCAATGCCTGAGATGGATGGGCTGGACGCGACGCGCGCGATTCGCGAACAAGAAAAGAGCCGCGGGGGACACATCGTCGTCGTGGCGATGACGGCCTTTGCCACGAAAGAGTACCACGAAAAATGCCTTGAGGCCGGCATGGACGCCTACGTCACCAAGCCCGTGCGAATCGAAGAGCTGGACAAGACTCTCGGCCCGCTCATGACCCGAGCGGCGGAACCGCCCGCGGCGCCGGCCGCTCAACCACCCGCCGAACCGCCCGTCAGTCTCAAGGATGCGCTCCAAGTCGTGGGTGACGACGTCGACATTTTGCGCGACGCGGCCGCGATTTCCTTGGAAGAGGTGCCACAGCAAATGCAAGCGCTGGAGCAAGCGATGGCCGCGCAAGACCCAAAGGCAGTCGAAGCCAAAGCCCATCGGATCAAGGGAGTCATGGGAAACCTGGGCGGAATGGCGGCGCGTGCGGTCGCCCAGAAACTCGAGACGATGGGCGAGCAGGCGAACCTGGCAGGCGGGCCGTCGTTGGTCCAGTCGCTCAAGTGCGAGGTCGGGCGCGTCGCCGCCTTTTACGGCGACTCGAGCTGGGAGGAGCGCGCTCGCGAGATGTTGGGAGGTAACGATGGCTAAGGCCAAGATTCTATGCGTCGACGACGACCGCCCCACGGTAACGATCATTTCGGGCGTGCTCAAGAAGGAAGAGTACGAGGTGGAGGTGGCCCTGGACGGCAAGGAAGCCCTGCAAAAGGCACGCGACTTTAAGCCGGACCTAATCGTCCTCGACATCATGATGCCGGGGATGGATGGGTTCGAGGTCTGCCGTCACCTGCGCGATGATCCGGAAACCGCCAAGATCGGCGTCGTCATGCTGACCGCCAAGGGCGGCGTCGACGATCCCGACAAAGAAAGCTACGTCGTTGCGGGAAAGGTGAAGGATCGGATCAGGGGCTTCGACTCGGGTGCGATCGAGTTCCTGACCAAGCCGGTCAAGGCCAAGGAATTGACGCAGCGCGTCAAGGCCGTGTTGTGGGCGAGTGGCTTCCCGGTCTAGCCCGACGGCTCGTCTATATCAGGAATCACGTCCTATGGGATCTTCGGTCTTGACAGAACCGCAACCGCGCGCGACGGCGCTGAACCTCCGGCGGCTCACCCAATCGCGCGATTTGCCCCCGGTCGTGGTCGTTGGCTCTCTCTGCTTGAGCTGCCTCACTTTCGATCTCAAGGTCGGCTCCAAGACCGTCCTCCTCACGCCGGCCGAGTTTCAACTGCTCTTTCACCTGATGTCGCACGCCGGCCAAGTTTTTTCGTCCGAGCAGCTCTTGTGTGAAGTTTGGGGCTACTCCCCCGGCGCCGGTCGGCCGGAATTGATCCGCGCGCACGTCAAGAATCTGCGAATCAAGATCGAGAATAACCCGCGCGCGCCCATCTATCTGAGAACGGTTGGCGCCTACGGCTACACGATCGGCGACGGCGAATCCTCGGTCGAGTGATGCGCCGTCCGGCGCTCCCGCGCCGGGAGCTTTTTCCCCACTCCCTTTCCTCTGATCGCCCTTTGCACGCCTTCACGCAAAATTCACTGAAACTTCACCGGGTCTTTGCTGACAAAGCCTACCGGCAGTGTTATGCTACGGGCGCACGTCGAGCGGCAGTCCGCAGACGCGCCGTTCGAGTGATGGGCCGCGTCTGGGACGCGTGCTCTCGTACAGGGGTGAAGCTTCCTCGTTTTCTAGTTACGCGCTATGGCAAACAAGATAAAAAAGATCCTCCTCATTGTAAGTGACGCCCAGATGGTCGAGTTGATCCGCTACCCGTTGCAGGAAGAGGGGTATTCCGTGCTTGCTTCCGGCGACGGCAAGGACGGATTAGGAAGAGCGAGACGCGAACAGCCCGATCTGGTCATGGTCGATTTCAAGCTTCCGACCATGAAAGGCAACGAAATTTGCAAGTCCCTCCGCAAAGACCCGGCGACCAGTCACCAGCGTATCTTGATGATCGCCGACGAGAATCAACTCGAAGAATTGGAGATCGGGCCCGGCTCCAGCATCGACGACTTTTTGATCAAGCCGTTCGGGCCGGTCGAGCTGATCACCAAGATCAAGCCACTGCTGGTGACCGAGGAGGAGCAGTCGGCCAAGTTGATCTCGACCGGCAACCACGACCTGGACAGCAAGATGGGCGGCGGAGTCCCGGTCGGCTCGCTGACCCTGATCGAAGGGGACTCGGGCGCCGGCAAGTCCGTCTTGTCTCAGCAGATGATGCACGGCTGCCTGGTGGACGGATACAGGCTCTCGTTGTTCACGAGCGAGAACACGGTCAAAAGCCTGGTCAAGCAGATGCGAAGCTTGAATCTGGACATCCTGGACTATTTGCTGCTGGACAAGCTGAGGATCTTTCCAATCGAAACGTCGCGTCTGGGCACCCAGGCGCCCGTCGTCCTGATCAAAGCGATGAAGAACGAAAAGGGCCGCGAGATGGTGTTCGTCGATTCCCTCACCTCGTCCATCCCCGCCTCGTCGGACAAAGAAGTGCTCGGATTCTTCGAAGAGAGCAAGCGGCTGTGTGGAGACGGCACCACGGTCATCACCATCATCCACTCCCACGGACTGACCCGCGAATTGCTGACCCGGATCCGCTCGTTGTGTGACGCGCATCTTCAGCTCAGGACGGAAGAGGTGGGCAATAAGCTGGTCAAGACGCTCGAGGTCACCAAGGTGCGCGGGGCGGAGCAGACGACGGGCAACATCGTCAGCTTTGAAGTAGAGCCCGGCTGGGGCATCCGGGTCATCCCGATCAGCAAGGTCAGGGGATAACTCATGGCGAACGCCCAGATGCCATTTGAGGTGGACGAGCGCAAGCTGAACTGCAAACACGGCCCTGGCTGCAACATCAAATCGGTTTTGCCCAAGGGGCTGCGGGAAGCTTGCGAGCAGAGCGAATCGCTGTTCGCCTATCTGCACCTCGTCCCGATGGACAAGATCGGCGTCCCCGAATACTATCCCAAGCTTACGCGCGACCAGTCGTACCTCGAGCGTCGCAATCTCATTTATCCGATCGAGAACGGTCTATTCGTCCACATCTACCCGAACGACAAGGGAGACCGGGACACCTACGTGCCGATCGAGCCGGACCTGACGGTCAACCTCCTCGCGATCATGCCGCAAATCGAGACCAAGCTGCTCGACTGGGTCGAAGAGATCGGTTCGGCAGAAACGGACGAGGCGAAAACGGTCGCGCTCGTCAAGGCCATCGACGCGAGCACCAGCTTCAACGGCGACCAGAACAAAGTGCATGTGGCGCCGCGCCAGCTCGAGGCCCTCAAGTACTCGCTCATCCGCGACAAGATCGGTTTTGGACTGCTGGCGCCGATGCTTGCCGACACGAATATCGAAGACATTAGCTGCAGCGGCACCGGACCGATCTTTATCGAGCACAAGATCTTTCACAGCATTCAAGCGGCGATCAGTTTCCAGACCGAGGACGAAGTCGACGCCTTTGTAGTCTGGCTCGGCGAATGGATCAAACGGCCCGTTACGGTTCGCAACCCGATCGTAGACGCCGTGCTGCCGGACGGCTCCCGTATCAATATCGTCTACGGCACCGACGTGTCCAAGCGGGGCAGCAACTTTACCATCCGCAAGTTCGCCGACGTGCCGACCAGCGTCATGCAGCTGGTCGAATATGGGACGATGGACTATATGATGCTCTCCTACCTTTCGTTCATTCTGGAGGAGGGCCTGAACATGTTCGTCGTGGGCGCGACGGCGTCCGGCAAGACCACGACCATGAACGCGATCACGACGTTCATCCTGCCGGAAAAAAAGATCGTCAGCATCGAGGACACGCCAGAGCTGCAGGTCCCGCACAAGAATTGGATTCGCGAGACGACCCGCGGGTCCAGCAAGGACAACAGCGGCGCCGAAGTCGGGATGTTCGATCTGCTCAAGGCGGCCCTCCGACAGCGTCCGGACCGGATCATCGTCGGCGAGATCCGCGGTGAGGAAGGCGCCATCGCCTTCCAGGCCATGCAGACCGGGCACGGCGTCATGTCGACCTTTCACGCTGCCTCGGTCGAGAAGCTGGTCCAGCGTCTCACCGGCCAGCCGATCAACATTCCGAAAGCCTACATCGACAATCTGGAAGTGGTGCTGATCCAGGCCGCGGTCAAGGTTGCCGGCAAGGGCATGGTGCGGCGCGTGACCAGCATCAACGAGATCGTAGGATACGACCCGACGACGGAGAGTTTTTCGTTTATCGAGGCTTTTCGCTGGAACCCGGCCTCGGACACCTTCGAGTTCCCGGGGTTTATGAACAGCTACATCATGGAAGAAAAGATCGCCCTGCGGCGCGGCATACCGCCGTTCAAGCGCAAGGTGATCTACACGGAATTGAAACGGAGGGCGAAGATCCTCCAACGCCTTCACGTGGATCGCAAACTGAAGGATTTTTATGACGTTTTCCAAGTCCTCGCAGAAGCGCACCGTCAAAAACTACTTTGAAGAGATTACGAGCTTCGATCTCTTCTTTCAGCTCATTCACATGTCCGCCACCTCGGCCGCCGGCATCTCGCGTGCCCGCGTCTTTCAATTGGCGCGCGAATTGCGCTGTCCCCCCTCCCAGTACTTCAAGAGCATTCACGAGGTCGCGGAGAACCTGCGCTACAACTACCCGGATGCCGTTCACATGGTCGGCGAGCGCGCTAATTCGGAGGACGTCAAAACCTTCCTGCTGCGGCTTTCGGATGCGCTGCGATCCGGCGAGCCGCTCCCCGGCTTTTTGTCACGCGAAGCGATGGTGCAAGGGGAGCGCTACTCCAACGACTATGAGACGAAACTCGAAAGCCTCAACAAATGGACGGATGCCTTTACGGCCGTCTCGGTCTCGTCCGCATTGATCGTGATCATGAACATCGTCATGACCATGATCTACAACGTCGGGACCGGCATGATGGGCCTGATGGTGGCGGTCGCGGTGCTGGCTTCGTTTGGAGTCGCCTGGGTGATGTTCCGCACTGCACCTGAAGAGTTCACCGTCCCGTTGGCCAAGGGCTCCAAAGAACAACGGCTGTCGCGCAAACTGTTCCTGATTCTGGTCCCCACCGCGTTAGCGGTGGCCGCGGGCCTCAGCCTGATCGGATTGGCGCAAGGGTGGACCCTGATTATCGCGGCAATCATTCTGGCTCCAGTCGGGATCGTGAGCGCTATCGCCGATGGTAAGATATCGCGCAAGGACAGCGAGATCAGCCCGTTTTTGCGGTCCCTCGGCGGAACGGCGACGTCTCGCGGCACGACGCTCAAGGAAGCGCTCTCCAGCATCAAAAAGGACTCTTTCCCCACCCTTGAACCAGATATTCGAATGCTGGTGCTTCGGCTGAGCTCGTTCATCAATCCAAACCTATGTTGGACGAGCTTCGCCACCGAAACCGGCAGCCGGCTGGCGGAGCAGGCAACCGGCATCTTTATCGATGCCGTTGGGCTGGGCGGCGACCCGGAAAAGACCGGTGCGCTCACGAGCATGTTCGCGATGAAGACGGCCATGCTGCGCGCCAAGCGCCGCGGCGTCGCCTCGACGTTCTCCTATCTCGCCATCATCATGCACGCCGTGATGGCGGCGCTGATGATCTTTCTGCTCGGCATCCTGCGTCAGTTTGCCGTGCGGCTGAACGACGCCATGTCCGCGCTCGGTCAGGGTACTGACGCGATGGGCGCCATGGGTCTGAAGAACATGTTTTCCTTCAACGAGCCGCAGCTCCAGTTTCTGACGCAGATCACTGTCGGCATGATCCTCGGTCTCGCGTTGATCAACGCCTTCGCCGTCGTGGCGACGGAAGGATCCCATCTCATCAAAATGACCTTTTACCTGTCGATCCTGTTGTTCATATCGGGCGTCCTACTTTTGATCGGACCGTCCCTCGTCTCTCTGGTGATGTGAGCCTGTGGCGACTGCACAGCGCATTCTCTCCAATCTGACCGACGATCTCGGTCCAATCGGCGACCGCGTCCGACCGAACGACGTGCGTAATCAAGCCCGGCCGGTGCGCGTTCCGTCGCTCGTCTCCCGCGTCGGCGAGCTGGCGGCGCGGCGGCCGGGGCTGGCGGCCCTGGGAATGACGTACGTCGCCGGCATGTTGTTGGGCTGGCTCGTCATCGGCTGGTGGCTCTGGCCGGTGCAGTGGACCACGTATACGCCGGGACAATCGTCGGCCGATTACGAGCATCTGTTCGTCAACTGGGCCGCGAACAGGTACTGGGAGACCAAAGACGCCGCGCAAGCTCGACAGGCGTTCGCAACCTGGAACCGCGACGACCTTGCCAAGTTGATATCGGACATGGAACATTCCGCCAAGGACACCGAGACGCGGCGGAACCTGGTCGCGCTCGAGGCCGCGCTCGAATTGCCTGTTTCGGACACTTCGGTGCTCGCCTTTGCCTGGCAGCCCGGCGTTCTGATCGGAGTCTTTCTTTCTGTTCTGCCGCTGATGGGCGTGTTTGCGTTCGTAGGCCTCCCGCGGTTACGGCGCCGCCTGGGCGTCGGCGCTTCGGGCGACGTGAGCCTCCCCGATGGCGTGCAGGCCGAGGACAGTCTCGACGAATTGATGTCCGACGTGGAAGGGGGCGGGGCGGAAGACGTGGCGGTCACCCTGCCGGGCGAGGAACAGAAGGAAGAGGAGAAGACAGAAGACAAGGAATCGGAAGAGGACGCGGAGGGCCAGAGCTCCGGCCTGGGTGACCTCGCCAGCCTATTTGAAGAAGAGGATACGTCGATCAATGCGCTCGAGGCGTTCTGTAAAGGCATGCCGGACGTTTCGGTGGACGACCTGATCGCCAAGGCTGCGGATGTCCTGCAAAAACTGCGGCAGGGCAACTCGCTCATGCTCGACCACTAGGGGCAAAGTTCAGTGATACCATTGTTCGCGCTCTTGGGTTGGATCGTCGGCGTGCTGCTCAGCCAACTGGCTGACGCGCTGCCGCGCTTTGTGGCGGGCCGGCCGGCGGCCGCTCGACGTGCCGCCGCGCGAGATGCCGCCGCCAGGCCCGCGCCTGCGCTCGTGCAATGGCTGGCCGCGATCGCGAGCCGCGGGCGAGCGACGCGCCTTCCTCGCTCGCGGTGGCCGGACCTCGCGGTCGAGCTCTCCTCCGCCGCGCTGTTCGCTTACTTGTGGTCCGCGCCGCTGGAGGCGTCCGCGCTATTCTGGATGACCTGCCTGTGCGCATTCCTCATTCTGGTCGCGATCGTCGACCTGCGCTATCGCCTGGTCCCAAACGTTCTCGTATTCCCGGCGATGGCGCTCACGCTCCTGGTCCGCCTGACGACGCCGGGAAGCGACGTGTTGGGCGTGCTGGTCGGCGGCGCATTTGGGTTCGCGATCTTTGCCGGCGTCGCGTGGGTGCGGCCGGGCGAGCTCGGGGGCGGCGACGTCAAGCTGGCAACCTGGATCGGATTCGTCTTCGGCTTTCCGAATGCGCTGTGGGCGCTGATGGTCGGCGTATTCGCCGGCGGCGCGATCGCGGCCGCACTCCTCGCCAGCCATCGCGGGGATTCCAGAAGCGAGATGCCGTACGCCCCATTCTTGTGCCTGGGCACCCTGGTTGCGCTCTTGTACAATCCGGTCCCGTGGCTGCTTTACCGTTTCGTAGGACATTGATGCCATGACTCTACAAAAGAATGCGTCGAATGGCGCCAAAACCAATGCGGCCCCGGCTGACGTCGACGCAGTTGACCAGCTGCTCAGCCGATCGTCGCCAGCCGCCAAACCAACACGACGGCCCCTGGTCTTGTGGCTCGTGGCGACCAGCATGATTGTGTTCTTCCTGCCTCTCTACCTATTCTCCATGTCGGTGAACGAAGACACCAAGGGGCTCACCACCGATCTCGGATTCATTCGCACCTCACTGACCCAGGTGCCGACGCCGGCCCCCGCGGTCGAAAAGCTGCTCACTCCGCTGGCCCAGAGCCAGGCGCAGCTCAGCCAAGTCAATGCGCTCCGTCCCACCATCGCCGCGCCCCGTCCCAACTGGCCGGCCGTCATGGCTGCGATCGGCAACTATAATCCTGACCAGATCACGCTCACCGCGATCAGCCGTACGCAGACCACGCTCTCCATTTCCGGCCGCGCGGCACAAGATTCGGTCCTGTCCGCCTACGTCCAGGCCCTCGAACAATCAGGGCAGTTCTCGCAGGTCGTCGTTCAGTCGATCCACGCCAGCGTGACCACGCCTACGGCGACGCTGGCCCAGTCCAGCACGCCGGCGCCGGCCCCCACCGGTACGCCGGCGGCTGTCGCTCCAACTGCGCCGCCGCCTACGAGCGTTCCCGCGCCGATTGTAATCAACCCGCCGACCGCAGCGCCGACAGTGCAGCAGAGTACCGCAACGCCCGTCGCGACGGCGACGGCGGACGGACGGGACGCATACGAGCCGGACGAAGGACAGCCGAAGCCGATCGCGCTCGCACAAGCCCAGACGCACAACTTTTACCCGTCCGGCGACGTGGACTCGGTCAGTTTTCTTGCGAAAGCCGGGCAGTTCTATCATGTCTACACGACCAACCTCGCGTCCGGCGTCGATACCTACCTGAGCGTCCGGGTCGGGTCCGTCGTCCTCAACAACGACGATGTATCATCCGGCTCGCTCTATTCGGGCGTCGTCATCCAGAACACGGGGCCGGACGTCACGGCGGTAGCCTCCATCGCGAACCGCGGTATCTACGGTACTGATATGACCTATGACATTGTGGTCGAACAAGTGGCCGCAACGCCTACTCCGCTGCCGGCCGCGACGTCCACGCGGACGCCAACGATCACGCCCACGCCGAACCTGGGGGACGGCTACGAGCCGGACGATACGAATGGGAAGGTCATCTCCGTCGGGGAAACTCAGGCCCATACCTTTGCGCCGGCGGGCGACGTGGACAAGGTCGTCTTCATGGTCAAGCAAGACAGATACTATCAGGTGCTCACTTCCGGGCTGGCGCTGGGAGTCGACACGATCGCGACCGTCGATTTCGAGGGGCAGAGCGCCGAATATCAGAACGACGACTACCAAACGGGGGCGGGCAACTTTGCATCCTCGGTCTGCTTCCAGTCTGCACAGGACGATACGGCGACGGCGACGATCGTCAACAAAGCAAAGCAGTATGGAAGCGACAAGAAATACTCGGTCAAGGTAACTGAGATTTCCGATCTCACGTCGTCGCAGTGCACACTCACGCAGCAGTTGAGGGCGTCGCTTGCGCCGCCGGCAAAGGCGGTGCGCGGCCTGGCCGCGCCGAT
>JAMCRS010000090.1 GCA_023380675.1 Chloroflexota bacterium | reverse complement strand
ACTAAGTGACACGCATTCCGGCACAACTGCGGCGACATTCGCGATACTTTCCCCCCGCCAGGTTCCAATCTCGAAGTACTTCGCCACTTTTCGGCGTCGAGCCCCAGCTCACGGCGGAAGCGCGTGTCGCGAGGAAGCGGCCTAATCTCGTCCTCTTCCAGCCAAACGGGAATGACGTCGATCTTTGCTGCAGGAACGCCTTTGGTGATCAGCGCCGAGCGAAAGCCATCGGACAAGACGATCACTTTCGTTGACAGGCGATACGCTAAACTCTCAAGAGAACGCGCAAAAGACACAAGTAGCGGATTCCTCAGCTTGCCGGCATTGATGGCCACATCTGGGTAGATGTCGAAAATGACAGTCACCAACGGCACTTGAAAACGATGGGCGCAAGCAGCGGCTGCGAGTGGTCCAACGAGCGGTGGGCCGACACTCACGACGACATTGGGGCGCGGGGTCCAATTTGCCGCGACTACAGCGCCGAGCGTCTGAGACGTCATCGCTGCCGCGCGGGCCGGCAGTGTTCGGCGAGTTGTCGTCAGGTGCCAGCTACGAACTATCTGAATTCCGCCGTCGGTCTCACGAGTGATCAACCTCTTTCGATACCCTCCAAAGACTCCCCCGCCAGGATGGTTCGGGTAGCCGCACGCGACCGTTACCTCATGCCCCCGGGTCGCCAGCCCTTGCGCGAGTTGCCGAAACATGACTGCCGTCGGGTGGGCCTCTGGTGGGAAAACCTGAGGTAGGAACAGAAGCTTCATGACTTTGCGACGCTCGCGATCCACCTCCCCGCAATCCGAATGCAGAATAGTCGACTCGGTTTGTTGACGCGAGAAGTCAGCGACCGCCTCCACCCACGCGTGGCGTATCGGCGCCGCAACGGTGCACGGCAGCGCGCCATCTTTGATCAGCAACGTCGACCAATGAGCCAGAAGCCGTGCGTGAGCCCGTCTACCTTCTCGCCATGGTGCCAAGGGGCTGTAGGTATCACCGAGAACTCGGATCACGAGACTGCCTTAGCGACAGGTATCTGGAGGTTGGCCAAGTATCGCTGCCTCGCGCCGCTGAAGACGGCCTTCTTGAGATTCCGTTCACTGAATGCGCGTGTTCTTGACGGACTCGTGCGATCCAGTCAAGTCTCGTACTGCTGATGGTGCGGCTGCGATGTCACTCCTGCTAGGCCGTGCTAAGAGTCGTTTCGTGAAGAAGGTTCTCATCATCGGTGCCGGGCGCCTCCAGGTGCCGGCCTACGAAACTGCGAAACGCCTCGGGATAGCTAGTATCGCAGTCGATCGAAATCCGAAGGCTCCTGGGATGGCGCTCGCGGATGCGGCGTATCCCGTCGACACTCGGGACGTACCTGGTATTGTTGACATCGCCAAACGGGAGCACGTCAGTGGTGTCACCACACTATGTACGGATCGGCCCGTGCGTGCAGTCGCAGAAGTTGGGGCGGAGCTCGGCCTTGTGACCTTGTCTCGCGCCGCCGCCGCAGCGGCCACCCACAAGGGACTGATGCGAGATGCGTTCGCCAACGCAGGAGTGCCGTGCCCGCGCTACCGTCGCGTGCACTCTCGAGAAGATGCGCACCGAGCATTGATGGATGTTGGCTTACCCGCGATCCTCAAGCCTACTGAAAGCTCGGGTAGTCGGGGTATTTTCAAGCTCACCCGGGCCGCAGAGTTCGATGGCGGCTTCGCACACGCGCTGGCGGTCGCCGGCCCAGGTGGCGAAATCCTCGTCGAGGAGTTCGTTGATGGCCCTGAGGTCAGCGTGGAGACACTCTCGTTTGAGGGCCGTCATGAGGTAGTTGCGCTCACAGATAAGCGCACCACTGGCGATCCTCACTGGGTAGAAACGGGCCATGTTGAACCATGTCGTCTGCCGTCGAGTGTGCAGGGTGAGATTCGAAAGACCACGGTTCAAGGCCTCGCAGCATTGGGTATCGACTCCGCGGCTGGCCACGTCGAGTTGAAAGTGGGAAAAGCTGGTCCTCAAATCATCGAAATCGGTGCTCGTCTCGGAGGCGACTTCATCACTACTGAGTTGGTAAAACGCTCGACGGGCGTCGATCTCGTCGAGGCGATTCTAAATGTGGCACTAGGGCGCACTCCTGACGTGAGCGTCAAGAAGAACCGAGGCGCAGCCATCCGCTACCTGAATGCGCCCGCTGGACTCGTCTCGCGCGTCGATGGAGCAGACGAAGCGCGCCGTATGCCTGGCGTGTGCCGATTGGAGATCGACGTTTCGCCCGGTGAGCCCATTGGCACCATCTACTCGAGCCTCGATCGACCCGGGTTCGTGATCTGCGAAGGCAGTGATGCTGACGAGGCCGAGAGGCGCGCCAGCGCCGCTGCCGCTTGCATTGTCATCCAAACCGTCGCTCAACGGCATGACCTACGCTGAACGGGTCCTCAAACGCGCCATTGACCTCGCCTTCGCGTCGGCAGCATTCACGTTGAAAAAAAACGCCTGAGCGCCGGCAGCCTTCACTTTCTGCACAATATCCTGAACCTGAGGCATCGTAGCGGCACGGTCGAAATGGACTCCGAATAT